>JANXQX010000174.1 GCA_025353305.1 Holophagaceae bacterium | reverse complement strand
GCTGGCCCGGATTCCATCCCCGGGCTCGGTCGGCTTGCGGAAGACCACGTCCGAACGCCTGATCTGGCTATCGACGGTGAAGAACTCCGGCGGCCAGTCCTGAAGGGGGATCTGGGCATTGACCAGGTCCACGATCCGGTCAATTCGCTCTGCATTCAGCCTTGTCACCGGAAGATAATTAACCAGGGCCGCAGGACCTTGATCACACATGCCGGTGCAGGAGGTGAAGTGGATGCTGACCCGGCCGTCCCGCCGCGTTTCGCCCAGCTTCACGCCCAGCCGCTCGCACAAGTGGGCCGCTAATTCCCGGTTGCCCAGCATCTGGTCGGTGATGTTGTCGCTGAAGTGGATGACGTAGTCGCCTTGCGGCTCCGCGCTCAGGAAGGTGTAGAAGCTAAGCAGCCCCTGGATCCGGACCAGCGGGACTTTCATTTCCTCCGCGAGACGTTGCGCGGCTTCCCTTGGGACGTGGTGATAGGCGTGCTGGATCTGGATCAGGATCTGCAGCAGGTCGTGAGGGTCCTTCCGGCGTTGCGCCGGAATGGAATCAAGGAAGTCCTGGACAGAGATCGGCGCACTTGGGTACATGGGATCGAGTCTCCCTTCGGGGACGTTCCCATGGCCTTTTCCGAAAGATCATCCGGCCCTAGAACCGTCGGAACCAAGATAGACATCCATCACCCGCGAATACAATCAATCCGAAGGAATTGTGATTTATATCAACTGGCGCGATCGAGCCGTGAACCCACCGATAGCGAAGACTGTTTCCAAACCCTAGAAGCCGCTGATTGAAGGTAAGCCCGGATGAACGAAGCACTGCGCTTTTGGCACCTCGGTCAGCCACCGTTCTTGCGAAACCAAGGTTTCCCTATTCATGTCGCCGGTCCTGCGCCAACCCCCTGTGCCGGTGATAGGCTGGTCACAGTATGATCTTCATCGAGCGCCCTGAGGGTAGCCTTGCGATTGCGCTCGGTATCGGATTGGTCATCGGAGCCGAACGCGAGCGGCGCAAAGGAGAGGGTCCCGACCGGATGCCAGCTGGCATCCGCACATTCGCGCTCGTTGGTCTGCTTGGGGGCATAGCGGCCATGGCCGGCAGTGCGGCGTTGGTGGCAGTGGCGGCCGCTGTGGTCGGTGGCCTTGCCCTTGTCGGCTATTACACTGGCGACCGCAGCGACCCGGGCATCACCACCGAAGTGGCGCTGCTCCTGACGTATTGCCTCGGCGTGCTCGCGGAGCATGAACCCAAAGTCGCGCTGGCAGCAGGATTGTGCACAGCGACGCTACTCGCATTCCGCACCAGCCTGCACAGCGTGATGCGCAACGTCCTCAGCGAAAGCGAGCTGCGCGACGCGCTGCTTTTTGGCGTAGCGGCATTGGTTGTGCTGCCACTGCTGCCGAATCGCACCCTTGATCCATTCCACGTCTTCAACCCCTTCGTACTCTGGCGGTTGGTGGTGCTGCTCATGGGAATGAGTGGTGCCGGCTACATAGCCCAGCGGATCATCGGGCCACGCTACGGGCTGGCGTTGGCCGGTTTTGGAGCCGGCTTCGTCTCGAGTTCAGCGACCATCGCCTCAATGGGCGCTCGCGCTCGGAGCGACGCCGAGGTGCTGCAGCCTGCGGTCGCGGGTGCCGCAGCATCGACGGTGGCGACGTTCGTGCAGATGGCGATCCTGGTCGGGGCCGCCAGTCCGCCACTGCTTCTGGCGCTTGCCTGGCCGCTCGGCTGCGGAGCCTTGGCGGCGTTGGCCTACGCTGCGGTGCAGACCTGGCAGGCGCGCCGGGCTGAAGTCGAGCCGTCACCCGGGCGTGCCTTCAACATCTTGACGGCACTGCTCTTCGCCTTGCTGGTCACCGGTATCGCCTTCATTTCCACCCTGGCGCAGCGCGCCATCGGACCCGCGGGGGCAGTGGTGACAGCGGCACTGGCGGGTTTCGCCGATGCCCATGCGTCCTCAGCTGCCGTGGCCTCAGTGGCCGAACAACTTGGTTCTACAGGAGCCATCCTCGGCGTGTTGCTGGCGCTGACCACCAACAGCATCACCAAGATGGTGCTCGCTGTGACTTCAGGCCCACGTGGTTTCTGGCTGCGCGTGGTCATCGGCCAGGTCCTTGTGCTCCTCGTCACCTGGGGTGTGGCCGGGTTGCACCTGATGCTGCGCTGACCTTCGGTGCCGTACAGCCCACCCACTCACGCTTTTTCTTGCGGTGGAAAGGCCGCACGGAGGATGGTTTGGCATTCAGGTGGTTGACCTGCCTCAACAGACACATATGAGCCCAGCAGCGATTGCAGCATAGGAAAGGCCGCCAGCACGGCGCTGCCGCAACCGCCGAAGACCAGCCATAGCGTTCCGAAAAATTCCGCAATCAGAGGATTTTTGGCCCTGCCAGATGCACCAGGCCGATGTCGGGGGCGGCGGCCAGTGGGTCTAGTTCCAACTTTTGCCCCATGTGGGCAGCCCTCTGGTTGCGCAGGTATCTTGTTTCAATCTGCTCCCAGATCTTGGTTCGGGCAGGTGATCCAATGCCCGTGTCCCGGGCTGTGGTGAGAGAACCCTGGCGAATGCTGCGGACATAGCCAAAAGCGGGTGAGTTGAACAGACGCGCCACATGAAATGCCCTGAAATGCATCTCCGTATCCCCAGTAAAACGCATCCCCATTGAAAAACCGTCGATGGCTTCAAGCAAGGATCGTGAGATCAGGCTGGAGGGATGCAGGATTGGGCGCACCGGCCTCATGGCCAACGCCAGGTGGGCCTGGATCGGGTAGGCGAACGCCACAGTTCTCTCTTTCTCCGGGAATGCCCGGAGTTCCTGGGTCCCAACCAACTCCGCCTGGAACTGCTCACCAAAATCCATCGTCGAGGAGAGTCGGTCAACGGTGCTGAAATCGTCTGCATCCTGCAGCATATAGGCGTCGAAACGAGTGGCGTTGATGAGCGATTGCACCAGGCAGTAAGGCCCGACATTTTCTACAGAAGCCATGAGAGTGACCCCTGGGAAGGCTCGGACGATATCGATGGGTGGTGCCTCGGGCCCATCGTGTATGACTACGATTTCATCCGGTCGCCGGCTTTGCTGCACCAGGGAACGGATGGCTCGGTGAAGGTAGGCCTCACATTGAAAGTGCGGAATGATGGCACAAACCGACATTCCATTGCGCAGAGGCCTTGGCGGAACGTGGCATTGGGCGCGCATTCGGATTCTGAGATTTTCACCTTCATCGGTTTCGGTGATTTGCATCGCCCCGGCCGCCATGGCGCTACCCCAATGGACAGCTCCGAAGCGATCGTCAATGCTCTCCGCCGATCGGCTCAATGCGTGGAAATCCGCCGGCGACGAAGATACGATCTGTTCTCCAATCGCTTTCAGCAACTCTTGCGTGGCTACCCAAGAGAGCAGCGGCGTTGAAAACTGGTCGAGGCCATCATTTCGAATGGTGATGCAGGGAAGCCAAGGCGTTAGCGCTAGCGGAGCTTGGGGCAGCCAACGCAAATCCAGGGGTCCCTCTGGCTTCCGGTCGCCCGCAAAGGCGAAGGCGCGGAATTCAACCCGCTGCGCCAAGGCTTGAGCTACATGAGTCATGGAAACCGACCGGACAGAAACCGGTATGACCCCAGGGTGGCGTTCGAGCAGGTCGGTGCTCAGCTCTTCACGTAAAGATTCTGGAACCAGGGCTAGCACCGCACATGGCCCTGCTCCCCGGACGATCCGGGATAGCCTGGCGTGATGGCTTTCGAGATCCGAATCGTAGCCGACCACAAAGGCCAATTCATGTTTGTGAAGGGTCTGGACCATTCAAACGAGCATAACTGATGGGTCAGGGACATCGATCAGGAGTTGATCGTTCAGTACATGGAAAACCTGCGATCGGAGGTAGCCTGCGCCTATCTTGCCTTTGCTTTTATTTTCGGGAGGGTTGATGCGGCTGCCCGCGCGAGGGTCATTTCAAGCCCTCGACCACATAGAGGTCGGAAATCACGCGCTGGTAGCTGAATACGAAGCGCTTGGCGTCCGCGGTCATGGCGACGGGACTGACCCACTGCACGCCGGAGCGGTCCCCAGGACTGAGGGTGCGAACGACCTCGGAACGCCCGGTGAGCGCATCGACCTTTCGGATGGGCACGGGGATGGCACCAAGGGAATGGAAGAACACCGCCTTCCCATCAGCACTCCAACGGATCGCGAAATCCCCTTCTGCACCACCAGGAAAGGGCGTGGCCTCTCCCGAGAGGGGATAGATCCAGGGACGGCGGTTCGGGCCTATGGCGACGATCCGATCACCAGCCGGGGAGACTGCCAGCATGCCAAATCCCGCCCCCTTTCCGCCGATGGCCCTTGGTTCCCCGCCGTCAATCCCCTGCACGAAGATGCATGGGGCCTGCCCTTCGTTGTGTCCATAGAACGCGATGGCCTTCCCATCGGGGAGGAAGCGCACATGGGCCGGGCCGAGAATTCCGCGGGAGGGCAGGATCCGGGCCTCCCCGACGCCTGTTGGCAGGAGGACGATCTGCTTGGTCTCGAGGTTGACGGCGGCCACCAGGCTTCCGTCTGGGGAGATGCCCGTTGCCATGCCCTCCCCTAGGCGGACCACGGGCGAGCCGTCGAAGCCCCGTAGGGCCGATACGCCATGCCCCTTAGCGGTCCCGAATTCGGTGAACACCGCCTTTGTTCCGTCAGGCGCCATGTCCATCACCAGAGACCAGCTGAGCCAGGAGAGATCCCGTTGGCCCTTCTCATCCAAACAAGCCATCCCCACACCCATGGAATACTCGCTCAGGAGGAACCTGCCGTCGGAGGAAAGGTCGTGGATAGCCACCCCCCTTGGCAGTTTGGCTACGATGCGCAGCTTTCCCCCACGATCGATCGCCGTGACCCGCTTGCCTTGGGCGGAGAAAACCTCGTTCCCATCCGGGCTCCAGGCGATGCCGTAGAACAAGGTGTTAAGGGCTTTGGCGTTGGGCCAACGGCCCTTGCCGGTGGCGAGTTGCAACCGGACCGGGTAGCCATTCCCGTCCTCCCGGAGGGGATGCTCCAGAAAGGCGATCTCGGTTCCATCCGGGGAGAAGCGGAGGTCGGTCAGCCAGCCCGGGCTCTCATAGAGGGACTTTCCCCGCGGGAATTCAAGCCGCTGATGGTCTATGAGGTCCCGGACCATCGCAAGCTCCCCCGTAACCGGCGACCAGTCAGCGGCGCTGATGTCGTTCTCGATGGGTTTGGGCGATTCCCCGGTGATGGACATGGTGGCCAACGTGCCCCTCCGGCTGAAGGGCCCATACATCCGGGGTTCGAGGAGCATCGCCAGCTCCCGCTTGCCGGAGATGGAAAGGAGCAGCGCACCGTGCGGGCCCACGGGAACGGCATCTTCGCTATCGGGAAGCTTGTGGAACATACGCGGCGTATCCCCTTCCCAGGCAGCGGTGTAGATCACGGATTGGCCATCGGGTGTGAATCGCGCCGCAAGCACCGTCCCCCTTCGGAAAGTCACGCTCTTGAAGGTGGGCATCGGGCCGGGCGTCGAACGCCGCCCAAGGAACCAGCCAGTTCCTCCAAGGGCGGTGAGAAGGAGGATGGCATTAACGGCCTGCAGCAACTTCCGCGAGCCGCGGCCTCTCCGTGGGATTTGCCCACCCGCTCCAGAACCCGGCATCGAAGCCGCTTCCAGAGCGAAGGCGAAGTCATGGGCCGAATGGAAACGCTCGCCCTCCTTCTTTTCAAGACACCGTTCGACGATCTTCCCCAATCCGAGGGGAACGCCTTCGAGACCCGAACCCTCCCCCATCGGATCCTGGGTCAGGATTTCATTGAGAACCGCCACGGCGCTATCGCCCTGGAAGGCTCTTCGTCCTGTGAGCATCTCGAAGAGCACACAACCCACGGAAAAGATGTCCGCCGCGGGCCCGACTTCCTCCCCCCGGACCTGCTCGGGGGCCATGTATCCCACCGTCCCCATCACCATCCCCGGACGGGTCCCCAGGGCCACGGTGGAACCATTCTCCGAACCGCACCCCAGACCCTCTGCGCTGCGGATCCGGGCGAGGCCGAAGTCGAGGATCTTGACGTGGCCCTCGTTCGTGATGAAGAGGTTCTCGGGTTTGAGATCTCGATGGATGATCCCCTTGCCGTGAGCGGCGGCGAGACCCCGCGCGATCTGCAAGCCGATCTCCGCGGCCTTGCGCGAGGGCAGAGGCTTGCCCAACATCCGTTCCCTGAGCGTCTCGCCCTCCAGCAGTTCCATGACCAGGAAGGGCGACCCCTCGTGGGTGCCGAGATCATGCACGGTGAGGATGTTCGGATGATTCAAAGCGCTGACCGAACGCGCCTCCGTTTCGAACCGCCGCAGCCGCTCCGGATCCTGCGCGAACGTGGCTGGCAGCACCTTGATGGCCACGAAGCGGTCGAGCTTGGGATCGCGGGCCTTGTACACCTCCCCCATACCGCCCGCACCGATCTGCCCCACGATTTCGTAGGGGCCAATCCGAGTTCCTTCGAGGAAGGCCATGGTGCGCACCGGGCTGGGCCAAATATGCCAAATATAATGTCACGGGAAGCAAATGAATGTTCTCTGTTCATAAACAGACACATCCCCATGGAATTGCCAGATGGGGCTAGAATCTTCAGCTTGCCCAGAGGACTCCATGCGAAGAACCGCCCTTTCCCTCGCCCTTCTTGCAGTTCCCCTGGTAGCGGGACAACCCCTCGTTTACAAGGAAGGCTCAAACCGTCTCGCGGGCTACTTCGCCAAGCCTGAAGGGGCCAAAAAATTGGCGCCCGGCGTGGTGGTGATCCACCAGTGGATGGGCCTCACCGGCCATGAACGGAAAGTGGCTGACGATTTGGCGAAGCTAGGCTACGCCTCTCTGGCGGCGGATATTTTCGGCGAGGGCGTCCGTCCAAAGAATGTCCAGGAAGCGGGGACCCAGGCTGGCAAGTTCAAGGGCGACCGAGCCCTCTACCAGTCGCGCGTCAAGGCTGCGCTGGGCGCACTCAAGGCCCAGCCCGGCGTAGACGGCTCGAAGTTGGCGGTCATCGGCTACTGCTTCGGCGGCACGGGTGCTTTAGAAGCGGCCCGCGCGGGCTTGCCTGTGAAGGGTGTGGTGTCCTTCCACGGTGGGCTCGATGTGCCCGAGGGACGCGCGGTGATGCCCATCGCGACCAAAGTGCTGGTCTGCCATGGTGCGGTGGATCCCTACGTGCCCGCGAAGGATGTGGCCGCCTTCCATGAAGAGATGAAGGCTGCCAAGGCGGACTACGTTTTCATCGCCTACGCGGGGGCGGTGCACGCCTTCACCCAGAAAGAGGCCGGGAACGACCCGTCTAAAGGGGCCGCCTACAATGAAGCTGCCGCCACCCGCAGCTGGCGCCACATGAAGGACTTCCTGGAGGAGATTTTCCGTTAGGGTCCGGTTGGTTTGGCATGAGTCGGATGATCCGCCAGGAACGCCCGGATCTCGGGCCAGGGGTGCGCATCGGGGCGGGTGCTGAAGGTGTTGTGGCCGGCCTCGGGCTGCTCCCAGATTCGAGCCCTGGCCCCGAGGGATCGTCCGAGCAGTCGCCCTTGCGCTGCACCGACCACTTCGTCGCGACCTGCGATGAAGAGGCCGATGGGGCCTGGATAACCCGCGAGCGCCGACACATTATCCCAGCGGTCCCGCAGCAGGAGCCGCACAGGCAGGTAAGGGTAGTGCCAGGCCGCGACGTCGGTCATGCGGGCAAAAGGCGTGACCAGCAACAGCCCGGCGATGTCTGCGGGCCTTCTGGCAGCCACCTGCGAGGCGACACCGCCGCCCAGGCTCTCACCCAGTAGCCAGACAGGCCCTGGGGCTTCCTTCCGCAGCTGCGCCAAAGCCAGCATTGCGTTGTCGACGAAGCTCGCTTGTGAAGGCTCTCCATTGCGCGCGCCGTAGCCGGGATACTCGAAAAGAATCACATCCGTCCCGTCTCTTCCCAGCAGGTCAAGGTAGTAGTCGCGGTCCAGGGCGCTGCCGGCGTTGCCATGGAAGACCAGCACCCTGATGCCCGGTGCGGACTTCGTTGCCCGCCAGCCCGTCAGGTTTCCATGCTCGTCACGCCACGCCTCCAACCCCAGGCCCTTGGCTGCACGCAAGGCTTCGGCATCCGGCGCGCGGCTCGGAAAGTACATGAGCCGGCGCTGGACCATCACCACCAGCAGGCATAGCACCCCGTAGCCCCCCAGAGCCAGCCCCAGCAGCTTCAACAACGTGGCCATCCGCACGGGGAGAGCCTAGCAGCAATCCGCTACGCGATCAGGCGGGGAAACCCATGGCCGGCAGATGAACCCGTCGGCCATTTCCAGGAGCGCTGATTCCCACGCAAATGGCAGAAGAAGGTTGTGATGAAAGCGACACATGTGATGACTTATGTTGTTGTCGGCACTTGGAGGTTCCCATGGTCAACCGAGTCCTTGTAGGCGTCGATTTCTCCGAAGCCAGCCGCCGGGCCCTCAAGCAGGCCTCGCAGTGGGCCGCCCGGCTGAATGTTCCACTGATCGCCATGCATGTGGTGACGCAACCCTCTCAGGCTGTGTTCCAGCCCTACGCCCCCATGGCCGATCCCTCGTGGTTCCAGAAGTTCGAACCCGATGCCAAAAAACTGCTGGATGACTGGCTTTCGCCCTACCCAGGCAGCACATCAATTGTCCGGACCGGCAGCGCTGCCAAATTGTTGGTGGCAGAGGCTGGTGCCGATACTTTGCTGGTGGTCGGGCATGTGGGCCATGGGGCTTTGGACTCGCTCCTTTTCGGCAGCACCGCCGACCGGGTCATCCGCTCAGCGCAAGGGGATGTGCTGGTGGTCAGGGCGGAATCCAGGAACTGAATTTGTCCTGCCAGGGATCGAGACATCACCGCTCGTCCGGCCGTGGCATTCCTCTATGATTTGCGCAGCGCGACAAGAAAAATACGCTTGAAGGGCAACAGCACACGACCATCGGGCTGAGGCGGATAGGCAGCTTGAAGGGCTTCTGTGTAGCGGGCCAGGAAACTGCGCTGGGCGGCCACTGCCAGTCGATCCAGGAAGGGGCGCAGAGCGCTGCCCTTGGTCCATTCCGCGATTACAGCGGCATTGTCCATGACATGCACATATTCAGTTTCCCAGATGTCAACGGACTGGCAGTGGGGCGCGAGGATGGCATAGTATCCAGCGGGTTCCATCGGGGGATTCCATGCATCTAAATCAGCCAGGATGTCCTGCCATGGTGCATCTGCAGCGGTCTGAAGGATCAGGCGGTGGGCCGGGGCAGCGAAGTTGCATGGCATCTGTATGGCCATGGCGCCACCTCCGGCAACCCGACTCATCAGGTGCGGCAGCAGGATTTCGTGGTGGGGCAGCCAGTGAAGGGCTGCGTTGGAAAAAATGAGATCCAGCGGTTCCTTCGGCACCCACGAGGCGATGTATGATTCTTCCCAAACCCAATCTGGATGCGCCTTTCGAGCAACCAGCAGCATGTCCCCGGAATTGTCCACGCCCCGGATGGAAGCGTTCGGCCAACGCTGCGCTAGCAGTTCCGTGCTGTTGCCGGTCCCGCAGCCGAGATCCACAACGCGCGAGGGGGAATCAAGTGGGACCCGCGCCAGCAGCTCCACCGCGGGGCGTGTGCGGCTATCGGAAAACTTCAAATACTGGGATGGATGCCAGGTGCTCACACCGCCACCGGTGTGACCACATACCTCCCCTTGGCATCCTGGCTCACCGTGCCGCTGGGGATCTCTGGATCATGCTCGAACACCAGCACAGTGTCCGTGCCGGCCACTTCAGAAAGCAATTGCTGTCGAACGTTCACGCAGGTGACCACATCCAGGTCGTAGCCCATGACCCAGGCTGGCTGGATATGGCGGGCGGTGGGGATGAGATCGGCGATGTACATGAGTTTTCGTGATCCACCTTCAATGACCACGGCTTGCAAACCTTCGATGTGACCGGGCACCATGCGCACGGAAATACCAGGAAGGATTTCGACATCGCCCTCCACGGTTTCTAACTGCCCCGCGGCTTCCAAGGGCTCCCAGTTCTTGGCCAGATAGCTGGCTTTGACCCGGAGATGCGGGTGCCTAGCGTCTTTGAGATCCTTTTTTTGCACCAGGTAGCGGGCATTGGGAAAACTCGGAACCAAAAGGCCTCTCTCATCGAATCGTGTGCTGCCGCCGGCATGGTCGAAATGCAGATGCGTCAGGATCTGCAGGGTGACGTCACGGGGTTTCACGCCATGCTTCGCGAGTTCACTATCCAGGACGCCCCGGCCTTGGAATTTGAAGCGGGCCATGAAATCGTCCGTCTCCTTGTCGCCGTTGCCGTTGTCCACCAGGATCACGTGCTTCACGCCGTCCATTTCGCCGCGGATGAGCAGGCAGTTAGTGGCCATGAGGATCATGTTTTCCTCATCGGCTGGATAGATCTTGTTCCATACCACTTTGGGCACCGTGCCGAACATGGCGCCGCCATCCAGCCGGAAAGTACCGCCACTAATGATCTGTACGTCCCAGGGGCCTATTTTCATGGGTCCTCCGGAAATGATTTTCTCACAGAATTGGAACCACTAATTAACGCGAAGGAACGCGAAGAAAACCAATTTCCAATTCGCGTTCCTTCGCGCCATTGGCGGTTTCAATCCTTCTTGCCTACGAATTTCTCGAATGCCTTCAGGAATTCCATAGGCAGCGGGAAAACGATGGTGCTGTTCTTCTCGACTGCGATCTCGGTGAGCGTCTGCAGGTAACGCATCTGGATGGCCGTGGGGTTTTCGCTCAGCTTGTTGGCGGCGTCCAGGAGCTGCTGGCTGGCCATGAGTTCACCTTCGGCGGCGATGATCTTGGCGCGCTTTTCCCGTTCGGCTTCGGCCTGCTTGCCCATGGCGCGTTGGATCTGCTCAGGCAGGTCCACGCTCTTCAACTCCACGGCGGTGACTTCCACGCCCCAGGGCTCGGTGGCGGAATCAATGATCTCGCGCAGTCGTACGCTGAGTTTCTCGCGGTCCGCCAGCAATTCATCCAGAGTCACTTCGCCGAGCACCGAGCGCAGCGTGGTCTGGGAGATCTGGCTGGTGGCCCATTGGTAATTCTCCACACCGACAACGGCCTGCAGCGGATTCACGACTTTCGAATAGACCACCGCGGAAACCTTCAAGGTCACGTTGTCGCGGGTGATGACATCCTGGCTCGGAACTTCCAGCACGACCGTGCGCAGGGAGATGATCACCGCTTTGTCGATGGGCCGGAAGATCACGATGAGGCCCGGCCCCTTGGGCTGCGGGAGCACCTTGCCAAGGCGGAAGATCACGGCCCGTTCGTACTCATTCACCACGCGGATGCAGCTGATCACCCAGATGGCGATGAACAGGATAAAGGGACCCATACAACCCAGGCCAGCGATCAAGGCTTCCATAACGTCCTCCGGAAAGATGGCCTATCTTCGCATGAAGGGGATATTGCCGGCGCCAGTACCGAGGGTGATTGCCTGATCGTGCCCGACAGCACAGTTCAGTTCGAATTGCTTTGGCTACACTCAGGGAACAACACCAATGGAGTCACCCGATGCCCGAACTCACTGCAGGAATTTCCCTTGGACTCCTGATCGGATTCATCGCCTGGTTTCTTGTGCGCTATCTGGTGGCGGGGATTTTCACTGTTAACCAGAACGAGCGCGCAGTGAAGACATCATTCGGCCGGGCCCAGCGCCTGGGGGACGCCACCACTGCCGAGGATCCCATCTCGGCATCCCTCAATGCCGACGAAATATTGCGCTACACCTATCCTCAAGTCCGTGTGATCCCGCCCGGCGGGCCCTACTTCAAGTGGCCCTGGGAGCAGGTCTACAAGGTCTCCATCGCCACTGAGACTGTCAGCATGGCCTACGACCCCATGACGCCCAGCGCCAACAACAGCGGCACTGTGCTGGAGGCCGTCACCAAGGACCAGCTCAATACGGGTCTCTCGGGACAGATCCGTTTCAAGATCAGCGAACGGAATCTCTACGCCTACATATTCGGAGTGAAGAATCCCATCGCGCATGTGATGGGCTACTTCGTGTCGGTGCTGCGGGAGCGCATCGCCAACTTCGAAGCGCCGAACGCCGCCGACGGCACGCCTGCCATCCAGACGGGCATTTCCATAAATGACCTGCGGAAAAACCTTCGCGATATCAACGAGCACATGGATAAGGAGTGCGGTTCCTCCGCGGCCCGCTATGGCGTCCAACTGGACGCATCGCTCATCACAAGCATCGATCCGCCCCAGGAAGTGGAATCGGCCCTGGCGGCAATCAACACAGCCCACAACCAGGTGTCCTCCGACATCAGCCTGGCTCAGGCCTCCGCGGACCAGAAAATCGTCCAGTCGAGAAGGGCCGTGGAGATCGAAACCCTCAAAGCCCAGGCGGAGGTGGAACCGCTTCGCCTCATGGCTTCGCAGCTCGCCGAGCTCAAGGCCAATGGGGGTGAAGCCGCGCTGGGTGCCTATGTCAGGAACGTCGGGCTCGGGCTCTATGCCCAAGCTGGCCGCCTGATGAAGGAGGTGAAGTGATGCTTACTCTCATCGCCGCCGCCGCGACATTTCTCGCCTGCTTCATCGGCGTGCCCATCCTTTTCGCCCTTTCCCGGATGTTCGGCTTTTATGCCATCGTCCAGGAGCGCCGTTGCAAGGTTTACGTGCTCTTCGGGAAGGTGATCGCCGTGCTGGACGAGCCTGGCCTGCACTTCCTGTGGATCAAGCTCGGTTGGCGCGCCTTGTTCATCAACTGGGTCGGCCGGTGCTACGACATCGACCTGCGGCTGGACCAGGAATACCTCCGCAGCCAGCCCGTCAACTCTGAAGAAGGCGCGCCCATGGGCATCGGCATCTGGTACGAAATGTTCATCAGCGATCCCGTGGCCTACCTGTTCAAGAACACTGACCCAAGAGGCTCTCTTGCCGCGAACGTCAGCAATTCCACGGTGCGCTGCCTCAGCAACATGCCCCTGAGCGACATGATGGCCAACCGCCACACCATGAGCCAGACCGTGCGTGACGAGGTGTCACCGCAATCCCATGACTGGGGCTACCGGCTAGGCTCGATCTACATCCGGAAGGTGCATTTCCGGGATCACGACATGATCCGCCAGATCGAGAGCAAGGTCGTGAACCGGCTGCGCCAGGTGACCTCGTCCATCAAGCAGGACGGCACCAATCAGGTGAACATCATCAGCAGCACCGCCGAGCGCCAGGCTGCGGCGGAATTCGGCAAGGCCGGCGCCATCCGGCCCCAGATTGTCGGCGCCGCGTTGAATGAGATATCCCGCGATCCCGCTGTGTCCGAAGCCATGTTCAACGTCCTGGAGACCCAGCGGATCCTGGAGAGTGGCGCAGCCATCACGCTCATCCCTGCTGGCCAACCATTGCTCAATAACCTGCTGGCCGCTACTTCGGATCCCAAGCCATCCAAACCAGCACCTTCGAGAAATTGAAGCAGCTAGATTCTCCGAACAAAGGGATTGTTTTCAGCCTCATCGCCGATGGTGGTGGCTGGCCCATGGCCTGGAATCACCAGCGCCCCTTCGTCCAGCACATAGAGCTGGGATCGGAGGCTCTGTTCCAGCTGCCCGAAGTCTCCACCCCAGAGATCCGTGCGGCCGATGCCGCCGCAGAACAACGTGTCGCCGGCCAGCACCACCTTTCCCTTCTCGAAGTCGCCGTGGAAGCAACAGGAGCCTGGTGTATGGCCCGGTGTATGAAGTGTTGTCAGACCTTCGAAATGATCACCGGCATTGAGGTCCCGCATCTCGGGCCTGGGAATGGATTTGAAGCCGAATCCACCGGTCTGCAGATCCAGATTCGCGATAAGGAAGCCATCACCCTGATGCAGGTAGGCCGGGCATTGCCAAAGATCCTGCAGTTCCTTGGTGGCGCCGACATGATCGAAGTGGGCGTGGGTGTGCAACAGTGCCTCCACACGGAAGCCTGCCTTCTCCACGCGGGTGCGGATCTTCTGGCCATCGCCACCAGGGTCCACGACAATTCCTATGCCAGTATCCGCATCCCACAGCAGGCTGCAGTTGCACCCAAGGGGACCCACGGGGAAAGAGTCGAGTTTCAACATGACCCCAGATTAAACCGCTTGCCGCTCGGAAGCCCCGGTCCGGCGGAGGAGATTCCGATTTTGCCGGCATCCGCTTGATGCATCACGGCAATGATCTATCGTCGGTTGAGGCGGAGGAACCCGAATGAACCCAACTCAACCAGAATCCGGACGCGGCACAGTGCTGGGCCGCTGGGACCTGCTGCCGCTCCTGGGAGCCGCAGGCCTGCTGGGGCTATGCCGGACCCTCTGGGATCGCCTGCCTGACCCCTTGCCCACCCACTTCGGGCTGAATGGCCAGCCCAACGGCTGGACACCCAAAGCCATGGCCCCTTGGCTCATGTTCGGTCTTCCCTTCGTGTTCTGGGTGCTGCTGGTGTTGGTTGGGACCTGGTCGGCGCCCTCGGACCTTGAGCGATCCGCCCTGCAGCGGCGCTGCATGGCTCCCATGCGCGGTCTCACAGTGCTGGGTGTTCTCGTGCTCATGAGTTTGATGGTGCTGATTCCGGTCCATGGGCTCGCCGTTTTCTGGCCCATCCTCAGCGTATTCCTGGTCTTGCTCTTTCTTGGGCTTGGCTTAATGGTGCGCCTTGGTTACCTCCACGCTTCCGAGGAGGTGAGGAGGCTCTGGAAGTGGGGAATGTTCTACGTGAACCCCGGGGATCCCAGGCTCTGGGTTCCCAAGCGCCTCGGCATGGGCTGGACCCTGAACTTCGCCCGGCCTGCGGCCTGGTTCGTCATGGGACTGCTTTGCCTGCTCCCCATGGTCATCTTGGCCATCCCTATGCTCACGGCACGCTAGAATCGACACCCCAGTCCCTGAAAGTCCGCCATGCAGCTCCCAGCCCATCCCGTCCTTGCCTTGTTGCAGGAAACCCCCAGCGATTCCACCGGCGACCCCGCCCAGAAGACCACCAACTACCGGTCGCACCTCGGCGATTTCTCCAATGAGAACTGGGGCATGATCGTGATGGGTGCCTTCGCGCTCTTCCTGCTGATCATGATCCGGCGGGCCTTCAAACGCTCATAGGCCGTTAAACTCAGAGAGTGGCGCCCCGAACGAACCTCTTAACGAGTCCCTTTCTCCAGCGGAAACTTCCGGATCTGCCCACGCAGCCCGGCTGCTACCTTTATCACGATGTGGAAGGGAATCTGCTCTACATCGGCAAAGCCAAGGTGCTTCGGAACCGTGTGAAGTCCTACTTCACCGCAGCACCCAAAGACGCCAAGACCCGGCGGCTGGTGGCCCGCATCTGGGATCTGGAATTCATCGTCTGCGAGACGGAACTGGAAGCCCTGGTCCTTGAAAACAACCTGATCAAGGAACATCGACCACCCTTCAACATCCTGCTCCGCGATGACAAGAGCTATCCCTATGTGAAGCTCACGCGGGAGGCCTTCCCCAAGGTCTACGTGACCCGGAAAGTGCTCAAGGACAAGGCCTATTACTTCGGCCCTTTTTTTCCTGCGAGCACAGCCTATCGCACAGCGGAACTGGTCTACCGGTTCTTCCAGATTCGAGATTGCGACATCGACATCGATGGCAAAAGGGGCCGCGCTTGTCTGAAGTACCAGCTGCACCGATGCACGGCGCCCTGCATCGGCGTGGTGTCGCAGGAAATCTATGCCGAGCAGGCGAAAGAGGCGAAGCTCTTTCTGGAAGGCAAGCGCGATGAACTGAAATCAAGATTGGAAGCAGCCATGTGGAAGGCTGCCGAAGTTTCCGCCTTCGAACTGGCGGCCCACCACCGCGACACGCTGCAGCAGCTGGATGCCTGGTTCACCCGGCAGAAGGCGGCCAGTTCCGATCAGGAGGACATGGACCTGTACGGATCGGCGGTGCTGGATGGGCGGGCCTGCGTGCATCGCCTGGTCATGCGGGAAGGCCGCATGGTGAACCGTCATGAATACATTCTGGACGATATCGAGACCTTCGATGGCGCTGTGTTGGCCGCGGTACTGCAGCGGGTCTATACCGTGGAACCAGTCCCGGCAAGGATCCTGGTGGAGGTGGATCCAGAACAGTCAGGCCTGTTGAGGAATTGGCTAGGCAACCTGAGGGGAACAAAACCCATTATCCAAATCCCCAAAAAGGGCGAAAAAGTGGACCTGCTTTCCATGGCCCAGGAAAACGCCCGGATGGCCCTGGAACGCAAGTTCGAGCCCGTGCGTCTGAACGAGGCCGTGCTGGAAGGATTGCAGGCGTTCCTTGGCATCTCCCACGTTCCCCGTCACATGGAATGCTTCGACATCAGCCACGGCCAGGGCCGCGAAGTGGTGGCAAGCTGCGTGGTCTTCACTGAGGGTATCCCCGACAAGGCCAGGTACCGCCGTTTCAAGATGAGCAATGAGCAGAACGACGATTTCGCCAACATGCATGAGGCCGTCACCCGCCGCTACAAGCGATTGAAGGAGGAAGGCCAGGAGTTCCCGAACCTGGTTCTCATTGACGGTGGCCTGGGTCAATTGCATGCCGCCGAGACCGCGCTGAAGGAACTCGGCCTCGATCACCTGGAACTGGCCAGCCTCGCCAAGAAAGAAGAACTGGTCTTCCGGCCGGGCCGGAGCGAGCCGTTCCGCATTCCGAAATCCTCACCGGTGCTTCAATTGCTCCAGCGCATCCGAGATGAAGCCCATCGTTTCGCGGTCACCTACCACCGGAAGCTGAGGGCCAAACGCACCCTCCAGACCGAGCTGACGCAGATTCCAGGAGTCGGTCCTGCCACTGCGAAAAAACTGCTTCAATCCTTCGGAAGTGTCGGAGCGATCCGGGCCGTGCCGGAAGAAGATCTCCGTGCGGCCATTGGTACCGCCGCGACCGCAAAAGTGCTGGCCTGGCGCATGCCTTCGACCTAAGAGCGTGTCTTAAAATCCCCCGTGCTGCGCTAGGAACACCGGGCGAGCAGGGCAGACGTCGGTATGTCTTGCGTATCGGCGGAGCCAATACCAAGAAGGCAGCCGACCACGGCCTATCGGCTCTATGCCAAGGGAGGGTAACGCAGCCCCGCGATGCCCGCCGCCCCAGCCAGGGGCCCGTGGCCGCGGCTCTGCCGCGGGAGAAGGCCGCAGTGCGGCCTTCGATACGTGGGAGGGACGGGGCCAGCATCCACGGCCGTCGTGGCGCGGGGGAATTTTAAGACATGCTCTGAGACACTTCCACCCGATCAGCGTCCCCGGGACTCCATCTGTCGAAGATCGCTCTTGGCTTTTTCATTGCCCGCCTCGGCTGCCTTGCGCATCCATCGCAGACCCTCTGCTTTGTTCTGGGGAACGTTGAGGCCGTAGTAGAAGCTCACGCCAAGCATGTGCATGGCCTTGCTATCGCCGGCCTTGGCTTGAGCCAGCGTGCCTTGCATATCGGCTGCAACCGGCAAGCTGGGTTCTGCGGTCTGGCCGGGCAAGGCAACCAGCGGTGTGTTCGTTTTCAGCGAAGTCCTGAAAAAGGCGAAATAGATCCCTCCAATGACCAGAAGCAATAGCCCGATGGCCACCGGAATCCACGCTTTCGAAGAGCTGTCAGCTGGAGTGACCTTGGGCACCCTTGGAATTGGAGCAGGGCTCGGTAGCCTGACCGGACTCGGGATGGGCTTGGTCTGGAATTTAGTCGCTGGAGGCTGTGGGGCTGGAGGCTGTGGGGCTGGGATCTGACGATCGGGGTAACCCGGAACTGACGGCGGCGCAACGGCAGCCCTTGAAACGCTGGGCTTGGTTTCCACGGGCTTGGATACCGGCCGTGAAGGCATCGGCTGGGATGCCTTTGGCATTGGCCTCAATCCCCCGGGAGCGGCCGGTGGTGTAGAGGCTGGTGTCGGGCGCTCGATGGGTACCGTCTTGTCGAGCGGAGGCTGGATGGGCATGAGCAGGGTGGACGGAGTCACCACCATGCCTATCGAAGTGTCCACGGTTCTATCCGGCGCTGGACTCAATGGATGCATCGGATGGGGTGCAGCAGTAATATCCGTGGCCTTCGCCAGGGGTGAATCGTCTTCCATGGCCGTGACTTCCGGCGGCACCGGAGCCAGTGCTGAATCAGCGTTGAGGCTGGTGGCTTCCTTGGCCTTGGAAAGCAGGGAATCTGACATGAATTGTGTGGAGACAGTGGAGGTATCCAGGGAGTCGGAGGAGGGGGACCAGGGAGATTGGCCCTGGCGGGTAAGGTAGGCCGATGGGTCACTTACCGAAATGGGCATGATGGCCGTAGCTTCCATCAGCTCGGGTGCTTGCACAGCCGCGGTTGTTTCCATCGCCGGCATCACCATGGTCTTTTCCATAGGCGCGGGCGGTGGCTCCACATGCAGGACAACTGTCTTTTCCATCGGCTCGGGCGCTTCGGCAGCCGCGGGCGCTTCCATCCCCGGCATCAGCATTGTCTTTTCCAAGGGTGCGGGCGGTGGCTCCACTTGCAGGACAACTGTCTTTTCCATCGGCTCGGGCGCTTGGGCAGCCGCGGGCGCTTCCATCGCGGGCAGCACCATGGTCTTTTCCATGGGCGCGGGCGGTGGCTCCACATGCAGGATGATTGTCTTTTCCATTATTTCAGGTGCTTGGGCAGCCTCGGACGAAGGCTCTGACTGCAAAATGGGAGTGGCTACCATGGGCTCGAGTTCTTCTTGAGTTTCGGGTGCTTCCAGCACCGGCATCACGCTGGTGGCCTTCATGGCGTTCGGAAGTTCATCCAGTTCGTGCATATCGGGCAGAACCAGGGTGTCTTCCTCGGTCTCAGCAATTTCCGAAACCAGCATCAAGCCGGGTGCTTCCGCGGGTACGGGCATTTTGGCCAGGGGCAACACTGGAATGGGAACATTGGAGAAGGTGTCATCCATGGAATCACTGGGGTCCACCGGCGCAGGTGGTGGCTCCAAAGAGCGCGACAGCTTCGTCGTGGTCTCCGAGTGGCCGCCGGGAGGAGTATAGAACTGGGTCGTCTCTTCCCAGGATGGGATATCCGTGCCATCCGGCATCATCACTGAAGGCTTGGCCTGGGGTGGCTCAACCTGGGTCGCCTCGTCGATGACCTCCATGGCGGTCCGCAACTTGGGGCGCTCGAGGGCCTGGGTGGGTTCTTCCAATGACATCTCATCCCGCTTCAACCTCACGGTGGCATCCGCGGCAGGGACGCCGGCTTTAAGGGCGACCGTGGGTTCCTCGAATGACATTTCATCCCGCTTCAACCTCACGGTGGCGTCCGCCGCGGGGACGCTGGCTTTAAGGGCGACCGTGGGTTCCTCGAATGACATTTCATCCCGCTTCAACCGCAGGGTGGAGTCGGCGGCGGGCACACCCTTTTGGAGAGCCTGGGTGGGCTCATCCTTTTCAAGCCCCAGGTCCTTCCGGGGAAGGCGCACGGTGCGATCAGCCTCAACAGGCTTGGAATTTTGATATTTTGGAAGTTTTTGGGCCATGGGAACAATGAGGTTCAGGGCCAAGCATAACCTTGAGTAGGCCGGTGCGACAAAACAACTTGGGCATTACGAGCGTGTTTCAGAATAAATCAAGATGTCACGCCCCGCCTTCTGCTGCCCGACGCCACGCATCAAACCGAGGCACGAAGCAGAAGAACATGATGCTGGTGAGAACGATGAAGCTGCGGGCGAAGCGCACGCCTTCATACCCTGCGAGGGCCCAGTAGGCCAAACCGAAAAAGCAGCTCACCTCGAAAAGCGCCGAGTACAGTAGGATTTCGCGAGCCATCACCTTGGGCCTTTCCGCCGGACCAAGGCCTCGAAATCCGGTTCGGACTTTTCCCCATCGCCAGGTGACGAAGGCTGTGCACAGCAGCACAAGTCCCGTGAAGGTATAGCCCAGTTGTTTGACCACGCCATCAGGCGCATTCTGCCCTGGGGCGATGAAGCTGGTGAACAGCAACTGAAGCATCAATGGCCAAAACACACAAAGCGCCAGACCCGCCAGGTAGGCCCAACGATACGACCGGTGCATGGCCTTCAATTCTGCATCTTCAAGGAGGGGCAATGTCTTCACCTTGGGGGCTGTGGAACGGATCCCGTTTGAAATCAAGCGGCCTGGACGCGTATCTCGCCAAAGGCTTCAACTTGCACAAGGTTGATGCGGCCGGTGCGCACCAATTCCAGCAAGGCCAGGAAGGTCAGCACCAGTTCTTCACGCGTAAGGGCATCTGCCAGCAGTCCGCCAAAGGGCTTCCAATGGTGATCCGCAAGCTGCGCGAGAACTTCCCTGATGCGCTGTTCAATGCTCTTGGGTGCGGTGCGCACTTCCACTGGCGGCGGCGGCAAGAGGCGCTTCAATGCATCCCGGTAAGCCGACAATAAGTCGAAGAGCGTGGCGCGGATCGGCTCTTCCTCGGTGCGGACATGCTCCTGGATATCCAGGCCTTTGGTGTACACCACGGATTGCCATGCCGATTCACGGGTTGAGAGTTCCCTGGCGGCTTCTTTTACCTGCTGATAATCCAGCAATTTCTGAATGAGATCTTCGCGGGGATCTGTCTCCCCCGATTCCTTGGGGGTGCGGGGCAACATGAGCCGCGATTTGATCTGCAACAAATGGGCTGCCATGGCCACAAATTCCGAGGCGATCTCGATGTTCAGCTCCTCCATCAGCAGGAGGTAATCCATGTACTGCCGGGTGACATCGGCCATGGGCAGATTGACGATGTCTAGCTTTTGCTCCTGGATAAGGTGCAGCAGCAGATCCAAGGGCCCTTCGAAGGCAGACAAATGCAAGGGCAGATCCCTGAATTTGGTCTCGAAACCCTTGGGGGGTTCAAAGACCCTCAACGCGGCCGCAGAGGCTTGCTGGGACTCAAGCGCGGGTTCTTGGATCGGCAGTTCAGGCATGTTGAAATTATAGCGCAGCAAGGTTCTTGCCCCAGCTCCGGGAAACAGGTGAGCCGTCATTTTGTTAATAAACCTTTTCATCACAACGGCAAGGTTGGACTCGAGCCATTGTGATGCCCATCTCAGAGATCTGGGGTTGGAATGGTTTAATCTGTTCGGGAGCGCGGCGTATGGCCCCGCAACCGTCCATTCACCTTGGAGTTTCTCCCATGCGCCAAATTCAGACCCTCCTCCTTCTTACTGCGGCGCTTGTGGGATGCCAAAGGAATAATCCACCGACCGCAGCCCAGGCTGCCGCATCCAAAGCTACTCAGGCCCCGGTTGCAGCACCGGCCGACAACCTATCAGGCAAGCTCCTTGAGCGGATTGATGCTTCACCATACAGCTACCTCAAAATTCAAAGTGCGAAGGGTGAAGTTTGGGCCGCAGTTCCCGAGACAAAGATCGTGAAGGGGTCCGATGTCACCGTTTTCAACCCCATGCAGATGAATAACTTCGAGTCGAAGACCTTAAAACGAAAGTTCGAAGTGGTTTTCTTCGGCACCCTGGATGCCCCCGCTGCTGCGCCCAGCCCGGCTGTACAACACGCCACGGCAGCCAAAGGACCAGATGACGCGCCGGATGTGAAGGTGGACAAGGCCACGGGCCCGGATGCCCGAACTGTTGCCGAGATCCATGCCCAGAAAATGGAACTCAAGGAAAAATCAGTCACCGTTCATGGCAAGGTCGTCAAGTTTACTGCCGAGGTCATGAAAAAGAACTGGATCCATCTTCGTGATGGAAGCGGCAATTCCGGCAAAGAAGACAACGACATCACCGTCACGACCCAGGGCACAGCCAAAATCGGCGATGTGGTGCTGGTGAAGGGCATCGTGCGCGTCAACAAGGATTTCGGATCGGGATACACCTACGCAGTCATCGTCGAGGACGCCAAGATCACAAATTAGACCATCCCTTCGGGGCCGTGATCGCAACGATATTTTTGGTTTACTGAAACGGTTTGGCGAATATAAAGCTGAACCCGGGCGGGTCCCTATATCGGGGTCCTGCAACCGGGTTCAGCCTTTGGTGGTTTAAATCTGGAGCTTTTATCAGACAGCTATTGATCACTCAGATCACTTGGCTTTGTAATCCTTCAGCCAGGCCACGTCCACTTCCGTTGCCTTGTTCTTGGCCTTCTGGGCCAACAGCCACTTGCCGATTTCGCCGAAGGGCTCGCCCTTGGCTTCTTTCTTGGGCATCTTGTCCACGTGGCAAGACGCGCAGTTCTGGATGAAAGTGAAACCAGCATCCTTGGCCTTCTTCACGAAAGGCAGCTTGGCATTGGCGGGGCTGCCCACGGCGAGAATCGCAGCGGCGGCGAGAAGAGCGAGTTGAATGCGACGCATCAGTACCTCTGAATTAGCCTGCCTGAAAAGGCAAGGGGATGGAGATTAGTAAAGAAAAATTACTTGGCAAATTTGACCGTAGAACGTTCTGACACAACCTATTTAATCACTTGGCTTTGTAATCCTTGAGCCAGGCAATGTCCACTTCCGTTGCCTTGTTCTTAGCTTTCTGCGCCAGTAGGAACTTGCCGACTTCGTTGTAGGGCTCGCCCTTGGCCGCAGCTTTGGGCATCTTGTCAACGTGGCAGGAGGCGCAGTTTTCGATGTAAGTGAAACCAAGATCCTTGGCCTTTTTCACGAAAGGCATCTTGGCATTGGCGGGGCTGCCCACAGCGAGAATCGCAGCAGCGGCGAGAAGAGCGAGTTGAGTACGACGCATAAGTGCCTCTGAATAAGCCTGCCTGAAAAGGCAAGGGGGTTGGTTGCCATTAGTGCTAGGGCCTTCTCAATTTCTACACCCTAACGAAGAGCAAGAGAAGGGCCAAACCGCCGGGAATTGGTCACATTTCTTCAATGCGCCCGTTTTCAATATCTGGTTGCAGGGAAGAAGTGGTGCCTCAGCAGTCGCTATTCATGTAAGCCTTGGTCTTTTGCACCCATCAACTTCAACTCGTTGCGCAGTGCAACGCCTCCCAGGAGAATCATCAGGTGGCACGCCCCCCCCTACTCCCCGGCAAACGCCCCGATTGGCTGAAGGTCCGTATTCCGGCTCCTGAAGTCGTGGCAGAGGTCTCAGCCCTTATGCGTGGGAAGAATCTCGTCACCGTGTGCGAGGAGGCTCGTTGCCCCAATCTGAACGAATGCTGGGGGGTGCATCGCACGGCTACATTCATGCTGATGGGCGACATCTGTACGCGGCATTGCGGATTTTGCAGCGTTGGCAAGGGGAAGCCGGGTGAATTGGATTCCGAAGAACCGCAGCGGGTCGCCGAAGCCGTGGCCGCGCTGAAATTGAAGTTCGCGGTGGTGACATCCGTGAACCGTGATGATTTGCCTGATGGCGGCGCGGCGCACTTTGCGCAAACCATCCGCTGGATCCGTTCGCTGAATGAAAGCTGTGGCGTGGAGGTACTGATTCCGGACTTCCGCGGCAGCAAGGAGGCCCTGGACGCAGTACTAGAAGCCCGCCCCCAGGTTCTCAATCACAATGTGGAAACCGTCCCCCATCTTTACAAGCGTGTGCGTCCGGATGCGGATTACCAGCAATCCATGACGGTTCTGCGCCGGGCGGCAATAAGCCGCGACTCCTCGCAACCTGATCTCCGCACGAAGAGCGGCATCATGGTCGGCCTGGGTGAAACACCGGAACAGGTGCTGGAGTTGATGAAGGATTGGCGCGCCGTGAGCGTGGACATTGCCACTCTGGGCCAATACTTGCCACCGACGAGTTCACACCTGCCGCTCCAACGGTACGTGGAGCCGGCGGAATTCGACATGTACCACCGAAAGGGCCTGGAAATGGGCTTCCAGCGCGTGGCAAGCGGACCGCTGGTGCGAAGCAGTTATCACGCCGGGGAGACGTTGAAGTCAGCATCGCGCTGGGGGACACTCCCATGGAAAAAATCCCTGAGCGGTTGAAGGATCAACCGATTCGGGGCTTTTCATAAGTCAGGCGGTTCAGGCCTTCGGAGCTGTGGCGGTCTCGGATGTTTTCGTCTCTTCACAATGCTTTTTGTCCTTGCAGGCTTTGCCTTCCTTGCAGGCCTCTTTACAGGCCTTCTTGTCGGCTTTCTCAGCACAAGCTTTACCTTTGCAGTTCGCTGGATCGCACTTCTTGGTATCGCCGGCGAAACCGGAGATGGCAAAGGCGGCGACCAGGGCGGTGAGTACAAGTTTCTTCATGAATCCTCCTTGGGCATAGGCCCATCACCCCCTAGCATTCCAGGAATTGATGAGGTCTGGCTCAAATAAAAATAGAAACTTCCCCCCTTTCAGTACCCAATTCTGGAAACTGGATGTCATGAGTCATACCGGGCGCAAACTCGCAGTCATTCATCACCGCTTTGCCGACTGGGTTCCGGCCCTCCAAGCGGCTGAGCCTCGCCTCGATATCCGGGGAGCCCACCCCCGCGATTGGGGGATTCTGGACCCAGCCTGGCTCGCTGAAACCGAAGGGCTTTTTTGCTGGGTGCTGCCTGAGGGTCTCGTCTCTTTGATGCCCAAACTAGCTTGGGTGCAAAACAGCGGTGCTGGGGTGGACCATCTGGTGGCCCACCCGGAGCTATCTGGTCATATCCCCATCTCGCGGGCCGACGGCCACTTTGGATTCTGGATGGCGCGTTACGTATGCGGGCACCTGCTTGGCGAGGCCCAGCGTCTTGCTGAATGTGCCAAAGCGCAATCCCAGGCCTACTGGAATCCCAAGCTCATCCCCGAGGATCTCGGTGGAAAAAAAGCTCTGGTGCTGGGTTTCGGTCGCATAGGCAGGCAGATCGGGAGAGCCCTTCGGGAGCTGGGAATGGAGGTGACGGGCCTGGTCCGTGAAGGCAGAAAAGAAACGGAGTTTCCACTGCGGACCTCAGGGGAACTCCCTCAACTACTGCCCACAGCCCGCTGCCTCGTGCTCGCAGTGCCCTCCACGGATGAGACTCGCGGAATGGTGAATGCGGCCCTGCTGTGTCATGGAAATTCCGATCTGACACTCATCAATGTGGGCCGCGGAAGTTTGGTGTCCCTGGATGATCTTCAAGGAGCTTTGGAAGAGGGGAATTTGGGCCACGCGGTGTTGGATGTTTTTCCTGAGGAGCCACTGCCACCTGATTCCCCGCTCTGGCACCAGCCCAAAATAACCATCACCCCCCATCACAGCGGACCCTCCACACCCAAGGATCTGATCCCTGACATTCTCGACAATCTTCACCGCTTCGCTGAGGGCCGACCCATCAACGATGCCGTCGACCGACGGCGTGGCTATTAACGCAGGCAGGATCCGGCAGCCATGATGGAGCAGTCCGTGCGTTTCATTTTCCTGATGAAGGACTAAACTCCAGACTATCCCCGGAGCCCACATGCGCCTCCCCATCTCCATCCTCTTTGCCTCGGCCCTGCTTACGGCCCAAGGCCAGGCTCCGGTCGCCAAGGCCCCCCTTAAGCCCGCCGAGCCGGTTCGCCTCACACCCCTGCGCGTCAGCCCGGCGGCAACCCTGACCCAGGATGTCGGCATCAGTTCCATAAAGCTGACCTTCAACCGGCCCGCGGTAAAGGGCCGCGTCGTATGGGGTGATCTGGTCCCCTTCGGCCAGGTTTGGCGCACTGGGGCCAATGCAGCCACCACCATCGCCTTCAGCGATCCTTGCAAGGTGGCCGGCAAGGATGTCCCGGCAGGAATCTACGCCCTGTTCGCCATCCCGGGGCCTGGCCGCTGGACCCTGATCCTGAGCCGGAAAGCCCAGCAATGGGGAGCCTTCTCATACGAAGCAAAAGACGATCAGCTGCGCTTCGAGGTGAGCCCGGAGAGCGTGCCCTATGAAGAATGGATGAATATCCGTATGCGCCTGACCGGAGAAGACAGCGCCCGCATTGAGCTGTCCTGGGAAACGCTGCAAGTGGGCTTCCCTGTGATCTTCGACACCAAGGCCATTTACTGGAAGCACCTGGAGTCCAAACTGGCGGCCACGTCGATCACAGACTGGGTGCCCTGGTACCAGGCCGCGGATTATTGCCAGAAAAACGAGATCCACGTCGACCTCGCCAGCGCGTGGATCGACAAGAGCCTGAAGGCCGCCACGAACTTCTATAACCAGGAGACCAAGGCTCGCATCCTCCGATGGCAAGGCAACATTCCTGAGGCGGTTGTGTGGATGCAGAAGGCCATCCTGACCGCCCGTGGCCTTCCCGCCGACAAACAACCGCCCAAGGAGTGGTTCGCCGACCGGGAGCGCGAGCTGGCCGCATGGAGATTGGGAGTCAAGGGCGTCTGATGCATAAACCCGCATATCTACTCCTGGCCGCCTCATCGGCCCTCTCTCTCGCCACTCAGACTCCTCCAATCTTTCCGCAGCTCAGTCCATCGGCCAGCGTGTCGCAGACCATCGGCACCACGACGGTGGAGGTCCAATACCATCGGCCGGCTGTGAGGGGACGGCAGATTTTCGGCAGCCTCATCCCCTTCGGACAGGTTTGGCGCACAGGCGCCAACGAGGCCACCACCATTCGCTTCAGCGACGCAGTGCAGGTCAACGGACAAAAGGTGGCCGCGGGCACATACGCGGTCTTTTCAATCCCCTATCAGGACCGCTGGACAGTGATCCTGAACAAGCGTGCCCATCAGCAGGGGGCCTGGGAATACGACCCTCGAGAGGACGTGCTGCGCCTGGACGTGAAGCCCAAGGTCGTGCCACCCACAGAATGGCTCACCTACGAAATCTACCCCGCCAGCAGCGCAACTGCCTACGTGGATCTGTATTGGGAAAAACTCCGTGTGAGCCTTCTCGTGGAGGTGGATGTTGATGAAATCGTCACCGCGAGAATGCGCAAGGCCATGCGGGAGCGCCCAAGCGACTGGAAGCTGATGAGTGACGCGGCGCAGTACTGCGTGGATCAGGAGATTCACATGGGCGAGGCGCTGGGTTGGATTGAACGCTCCATCAAACTCAACGAGCAGCCCGTGAACCTCTCAGTGAAAGCCCGCCTGCTTTACCTCCAGAGTGACAAGACCCAAGCCATGCAGCTGATGGAAAAAGCCCTGTCCATGGCGAAAGCCAGGAAACAGGGGGGTGCGGTCACTGGCCCCTTGGAGCAGATGCTTCAGCAATGGAAACAGTAGCCCCTGCATCGGCCTTCGGCCGACATAGAGGGCCGGCACGGCGAGCGTAGCGAGCAGGGGGGCACACCGCGCCCGATAGCTGGGAGGCGCCGTAATACCTTCGATTTTGCTCGGAACATCATCCATCGCGTCGGCCTGCGGCCGACATAAGGGGCCGTAACGGTCTCGCCAGAAAAGCGCTGGCGACACCGCAGCGGCCCCTAAACTCCAGTCCGATCGGAGCCCCAAATCAGCTTGTGCAACTGGATCTGAAACCGCACGGGCAAAGCGTCTTTGATGATGGATTCAGCCAGCCAAGCCGGATCAAGATCACCGTGCACTGGACTGAATAACACCGTGTAACGGTCCCAGACGTTTCGTTCCTCGCACCAGGCTTTCGACCATTCGTAATCGGCCTTGTCCAGGATCACGAACTTCAGCTCATCCTGCCAGGGAACCATGTGGTCCAGGTTTGATTCCAGCCAACGATGGCCTTCGCCACTGGCCGGGGTCTTGCGATCCATGATCTTGATGACATCATGCGGCACCAAGGCGATATCATGGCTGCCGGCTGTTTCCACGGCCACTTCACAACCCAATGACTGCAGGGCCCGCAGCAATTCCGGCGCACCTTGAATGGCGAGCGGCTCGCCACCAGTGAGTTCCACGAAAGGCGCGTCCGGCCCTTTCCGAGGCAGGCCTAAGCGGAGCTTCACGCCAGCAACGATTTCTTCCAGCTCCATGAAATCGCCCTCAAAAAAGGCGTACTCCGTATCGCAATAGGCGCAGCGCAATGGGCATCCCGTGAGACGCACAAAGACACACGTCCGGCCGGCGCGGGTGCCCTCGCCTTGGATGCTGTGGAATATCTCGTTGACCTTGAATCGCACGCGGATTTGTCCAGAGCTTCAAGAGTAAGGGCGGTGGCGGAATATACGAAATCAACTCCAGCGGCGACCGCCGTCAAGCGTAATGATCTCCCCGGTCAGATAGGGGCTTTCCCCTGCGAACCGCAGGCTGCGGGCTACATCCGCGGGGCTCCCATTACGCTTGAGCAGGGTTCGGGAAGCAAGCCATTCAGGGTCGCTGGTTTCATCAGGCAATGCAGTTCCAACGGCATGGCCCACCACCCGAAGGCCCGGCGCCAGCAGTTGTGCCAAGCCTGGCACAAGCGATGCGAGGCCTGATTTCGATGCGCTGTATGGCAGTCGTTTCAAGAAAGGCCGGTGGATGGATGTGTCCAGCAGGAATTGCAGACAACTTCCTTTTGCCAGACATGGCGCCAGGGCCTGGGCACACAACATGGGAAAACTCAAATTCACCCGCCAGATGTTTTCCAAGTCCGTCATGGTCCATGCCCCAAACGGATGTTCAGGAAATGCCCCAGCTGCAATTACGGCCCCTGCGAGGCTGATTCCCTCGCTTCCAAGCCCAGCAAGGTCTGCCATCATCTGAAGACCGAGCTCAGGATCCATGGCGTTCCACCGGAAGGTCCGGAGTGAAGTGCGGCGCGAAAGGTCTTTCAACCAATCCCCCTCAGCGTCTTGAGACCCCGACACTACCAGGGCGTGATCCTGGGCAAGATCTTCGGCAAGGGCTTTGCCAAGCCTTCGCATCCCTCCGACCAGAATCCACCAGGGCTTTTCTTCAGGCATTCCGTGTCCCCTTCCTTGCAGCGCATCAAGTTCCGGCTGATCTTCACCAGTCTACTGGGCCTGCTGCTCTGCCTGGGATCCTTCGCCCTGTTCCAATGGGTCTACTCCTATTCCGATGACCAATGCTCTTGGGTGGTGGAGGGTAACAGGGTTGTGATCCGCGAGATCCTTCCCAATGGCGTGGCCGAAGAAGCCGGCATGCTCGAGGGCGATGTCCTTAGGGCCATCAGCGGCCGCAAGGTCACCCCTGATACCCTTCTCGACGCGCAGAACCGGATCAACGAAGAGGGCGAAGGCCGAATCCTGGTCTATACCCTGGAACGCGAGGGCCGCGTTCTCCAGCAACCAGTCCGGCTGGTGAAACCCTTCAGCCTCGCCAGTCTCCTCCTTGTGATTTCATCACTAGTGGCATGGGCCTTGGGCCTGCTGGTGGTGGTGTCATCGGCCCAACGCAAGGTGGCGCGCCACTTTTTCTACCTGGGCGTCCTCACGCTCCTGGTACCCCTGCTGGTGAGGCCTTTCTTGGCCGCCCTTCCACCCTGGCTGAACCTCGTGAGAGCGGTGTTCGGAAGCCTTGCCGTGGCACTGCTTCCACCCATGTGGTTCCATTTTTTCCTGCGGTTTCCGCATCCATTTCCGTTGCGAAAGAATCAGCGATTTCTGCAAGCGCTCTACCTGGTCTTTGGTCTGATTGGGTTCTTAAATCTGGTTCAAGGCCTGTTGCAGGCATTCAGGGTTTACTTCAAAGCCAATGTGGATCCCAAACAGTTCGAGGCAGTGGCGGGATCCGTTGCGGTCCTGGTGGGACCCAAGGTCCAGTTGCTGCTGACGAGCCTGATATTTGCAGCAGCGCTTTCCGGGGCCATCTGCTTCTGGCGGGGAGCTTGGCATCTACCGGCATCGAGACGCCGCGCCCTTCTTCCGGCTCTCATCCTTACCTCAGGGGTGATGCTCGATTTCGTGGCACTCCTGGTGCTTGGCTTCGTCTTCAAGAACAGCCTGATTTTCCGCCGTGAAGCTTGGGTCTTTTTTACTCCCCTGCCCCTGCTGCCTCTTGCTTTCGCCTACGCAATCGTGCGGCATGGATTCTTGGACGTGCGACGTGCGATCCTGCGTTGGCTGGCCTATTTCTTGGTTCTCGGCACGGTCCTTTTGATCTACCTCGGTAGTCTGGCGTGGCTCTTTGCAGAGGGTATGACGGCCGTACCACCCGCCTGGATCGGCGCGATGCTTGGGCTCTCCGCGTTGCCCGTGGGATGGCTCCTGAGGAGCTTGTTGAGGTCCCTCCGGAAAGGATTTCGCCGGGATCTCTCCACCGCGCGGGAAATCATCCTGGGTCAGCTTCGGGAGACCAAGAAGCGGTTCTCCAAGGAGGCATTGCTGGCTGGACTGCAAGCTACCCTGCTGGAGGCCTTCCGCCCGCAGACTTTGCTGCTGTTACCTTTCCACGGCTGCTCCCTGGAGCTTCCAGCCATCGAAAAGGACGGCTTCTCCTATCCTGTCCGGAAATTTGAAATCCCTTCAGCCCTGGTCCGCCACGCGTTGGAAAACCGCGAGCTGGTATTGGGGCTGGGCAGCGACGAGGCCGACTGGGTCCGGGAACAGGACTCTGCCTTGCGAGCTCATATGGAAGCCTTGGAAGTCCAAGTGCTGGTGTTGATCATGGTGGGAGAGAAACCACACACGGGCCTCCTGCTGGGCGGCAAGTACTCCGAGCTGAACTATGGTCGTGAGGACCGCGAACTCTTGCGGGAAGTGGCCATCCAAGCCGGAATCGTGCTGGATACGGCGGTATTGCATCAAAGACTGCTGGACCAGGGGCGGATGGAGCAGGAACTGGCCTCGGCGCGGCACATCCAGGAAGGCATGATCACCACCACGCCGCCTGAAACGCCAGGCTTTCACTTGGCCCTGCGCCTGGACCCCGCCCAGGAGACTGGCGGTGATCTGCTCTGGGTGAAACGTCGGCGCAGTGTTGATGATGAAAAGTGCTCCTGGCTCGCGGCCGTCGGTGATGTGAGCGGCAAAGGGCTGGCGGGAGCGCTTTACATGAGCCAGTCCATCGCACTGCTTGAGTTCTCCACGGAGCGGGAAGATCAAAGCCTGGAGGAGATCCTGCCTTCCCTGGATCACACTCTTCGCACCCTGATGAGTTCCCGCGATTTTCTGACCCTTTGCCTGCTCGAGTGGGACGAGAACGGGCACTATAGGCTCGCACGTGCCGGCCACCCCCCCGCCTTGCTCGTGAAGGGCTCTCAACCGCATGAGACATCGGAATTGAATCCCCATGGCCGGGGCCTAGGCCTGCGCCCCGCAGGTCCTGGTGATTGGCAAATCCAGGAAGGGCAGCTCTCCCCCAAGGAATGGCTGGTGCTCTACAGCGACGGCCTTACCGAGGCCATGAATCAAAAAGGAGAACAATATGGGCTGGATCGCTTCCGCGTTCAATTGCAGAGGCTCTGGGGAACAGGCAGCCTGCGGGCAGCCTGCGAAGCGGTTTTCCAGGATGTCGCTAAATTTGAGACGCAGAACCGGGATGACCGTACCCTATTGATTCTGGGAAGGGACGCAATATGAATGAGCAACCACACCCGCGGCAGCATGGATGGACACAATCGGCACTGGTGGCAATACTCGCCTCGCAGGTAGGCCTGCTCTGGCTCCATGGTGGACTGTTGAACCGCCAACACCGTGAGATCCAGGGTATGCGCGAGGACATCCAGGATCTTACGGAGGCCCTGGACAACAGCGCCAGCGGGCATGCACAGGTCCCGGAAGAAGGCAGCTTCCGGCCAGCCACTTTTCACCGCCACTCAAACCGTGGCCCGCAGCACCACCGGCACCCACGCCTCCAGACCGTCAGCCATGTGGATTTCATCCTGCAGGACACCCAGGACAACGCACCCGAAGGCCAGGATCCGACGATGAAGGATCTTCAGAAAACCCGGGATTCCCAGAAGAAAGCCATCGCCGACTCGCGCGACATACGGCAGAAACTCTCCATCGAAGAAAATGTCCGCAAGGCCGATGAAAAGAAAAAGGTGGAAGCCGCCACCAGCAGCTTCTACCCCCTGGTTTATTGGGCCATGGGCATCGGATTGCTGGCCTTCATCGTGGGCCGAGTCTGGCGCACCCGTGCTGGTGGCAGGTAGCTTAGGGCCTGAAAGGGAATAAAGATGCCATTTGTTGGCCCCCAGCCGCGAGGCACGCGCAAGGAAAAGCCCGCGGGGCGCGCGGATGGGGGCCAACCCTCCGGGCGAGGGCGGCGGGCAGCACAAAGCTGCGTTGCCCTCCCTAGTCATATGGGCGATATGTCTTCGGTCGGTCGCCTTCTTGGTATCGGCTCCGCCGATACGCAAGACAAACTGATATCTGCCTTGCTTGCCCGGCGCTCCTCGCAAATGGCATCCTTATTTCCTTTCAGGCCCTAAAGTGTCTCTCCACGAATTCCTGCTGCGGGATCCGGCCTGCGAGCAGCTCGCGGAAGGGGCCATGCACGCCGTTTCCCCGCTGCTGGATGATCCTGATCCAAGTCCTTGTCTTGGCCTTCTGGAACATTGGGCAGATCGGCTTGCAGGACGCATGCCCTTGCCATGGGACACGTTGGAAGCCCTCGAAGCAGTGAACGATTACCTTTTCCGCCATGTGGGCCTTCGCGGCGACCGGGAATCCTACGAGGATCCCCGCAATGCGGTTCTGCCGCTCGTGATCTCCCGGCGGCGGGGTCTGCCGATCTCGCTTTCGATCATCTGGATCGACGTCGCCAGGCGCCTGGGCCTTGATGCCGTAGGCATTGGACTGCCAGGCCATTTCCTCGCAGGACTCCGCTCCGATGAGGGAATGCTCTGCATCGACCCCTTCCATGGCGGCCGGGCCGTTGGAGAAGAAGAGGCTGCGGACCTGGTTTCCAGGGCGACCTCTAACCGCATCACCTTCAAACCAGAAATGCTGAAACCTACCACGCACCGCGCCATCATCACGCGCCTGGTTCGCAACCTGCACTTGCGCTTCGTAAAAACAGAAGCCTGGGAAGAAGCGCTGTGGACCTCCACGCACCTGCAACTTCTCGACCCGGACGACAGCCTGCCCTACAAAGAGCGCGGCATGGTGCACCTCAGGCGCGGTGAAGCGGTTAAAGCCATGAATGACTTCCGCGCCGCTCTGGACCGCAGCAACGGAAGCGATCCAGAGCTCGTGAAGTGGATGGAAAAACTGGAGCGGGAATGAGGTGGTGAAGTGTTGTTTGGCCTGAATTTTTCTGCCTCACGACCTCAAAGAATCATGACATCTGCTGAGCCTCGACCACGGTCAGCGCTGTCAGGTGCAGTATGTCGTTCAGGTCGCTGTGCAGTTGCAAGATGTTCGTCGGTTGTTTCATACCGCAGGTGATTGGGCCGATGACTTCGGCGCCCGCAAGGCGCTGGACGAGCTTGTAGGCGATGTTCCCACTTGAAAGGCCAGGAAAAATGAGCACGTTCGCGCCACCCTGGACATCGGCCCAGGGGTAGTTCTCCGCCAGGATGTCGGCGCTGAGCGCGGTATCCGCCTGCATCTCGCCATCGCAATGCAGGTCAGGACGTTGTGCCTGCACCAGATGGGCAGCCTCCTGCATTTTCTTGGCGATGGGATGGGTGACGCTGCCGAAATTGCTGTAGGAAAGCATGGCGATGCGCGGTTCGATGCCGAAGCGGTTCTGCGCCAGGTCTGCAGTGAGTATCGCGATTTCCGCCAGTTCCTCGGCGGTAGGTTCGACATTCATGGTTGTGTCTGCGAAGAAGACCACACGGTTTTTCAGCACCAGGGTGTAGACACCGCAGACTTTTCGCACGCCCTCTTTGGGGCCGATGATTTCAAGGCAGGGCCGGATGGTCTCGGGGTAGTGCTGAGTGAGACCAGACACCAGACCGTCTACGCGGCCCATGCGGCACATCAACGCACCGAAGACGATGCGGCGCATTGTCTGCCGGTCCGCTTCGTGGCGCGTGACACCTTTGCGTTTGCGCAACTCATAATAAAGTTCAACAGCTTCCGACCGCCACTCGACGAGTTCCGGATCCAGAATTTCCACATCCCGCAGATCAAGGTGCAATTCAGCGATGAGGTTACGGATCTTATCGACATGACCAAGCAGAATCGGGATGCAGATGCCTTCATCCACCATGGTCTGGCAGGCTTGCAAGATCTGCGGGTGGTCGCCTTCAGGGAAGACGATGCGCTTGGGGTCTTCCTTGGCACGGTGCAATACCGTGCGGATCACGTCCTTGCTGCGGCCCTGCAGGCCCTCCAGATGTTCGACGTACTTGGTGAAATCGGCGATGGGCGCCTTGGCCACACCCGTATCCATGGCAGCCTTGGCCACGGCGGGCGCGACCCACAACAACACGCGGGGATCGAAAGGCTTGGGAATGATGTACTCAGGGCCGAACTTGAATTTCTGCCCCGCGTAGGCCTTTGAGACACTTTCAGGAACATCCGCTTTCGCGAGCGCTGCCAAGGCTTTCGAGGCGGCGAGTTTCATGGCCTCGTTGATTTCGGTGGCCCGGCAGTCCAAGGCCCCACGGAAGATGAACGGGAACCCGAGGACGTTGTTCACCTGGTTCGGGTAGTCGCTGCGTCCCGTGGCCATGATGATGTCGTTCCGCACAGCCTTGGCGGTCGGATAGTCGATTTCTGGATCGGGGTTGGCCATGGCGAAGACGATGGGATTTGGCGCCATTGCCGCCACCATCTCCGGCGTCAATACGCCTTTGGAGGAGCAGCCAACGAAGACGTCTGCGCCCGGGATGATGTCACCAAGGGTGCGCGCGGACGAAGGTTTCTTGAACTTCTCCTTATAGATGTTCATGCCTTCGGTGCGGCCCTCGAAGACCAGCCCCTTGGTGTCACAGAGCCACAGATTCTCAAGCCGTACGCCCGCCGCGATCATCATGTCGGCACAGGCGATTGCCGCGGCACCGGCGCCACTGAATACAACTTTCAAATCACCGAGATTCTTGCCAACCAGTTCGCAGGCATTGAAAAGTGCGGCGGTGCTGATGATGGCGGTGCCATGTTGGTCATCGTGGAAGACGGGAATATTCATCTCCGCCTTCAGGCGACGTTCGATTTCGAAGCATTCCGGAGCTTTGATGTCCTCCAGGTTGATGCCACCGAAGGTGGGTTCCAGCGCTTTCACGATCTGAATGAACTTTTCAGGATCCAGCTCGTTCACTTCGATGTCGAACACGTCGATGTCGGCAAAGCGCTTGAAGAGGACACCTTTGCCTTCCATCACGGGTTTGCCGGCCAGCGCACCGATGTTTCCCAGGCCTAGCACGGCGGTGCCATTGGAGATCACCGCCACCAGGTTTCCCTTGGCGGTGTACTTGTAGGCATCCTCGGGATTCTTTTCGATCTCAAGGCAAGGTTCGGCCACACCTGGGGTGTAGGCCAGCGAGAGGTCCCGGGCGGTGCTGGTGGGTTTTGTGGGGACCACCTCGATCTTTCCCCGGCGCCCCTGGGAATGGTAATCGAGGGCTTCTTGCTTCCGCATCATGTTTGCTCCCTTTATAGAAAAAGCAGGCTGCCTAGATGGCACTGCTCAACTGGCTCGCTCCATGGCGATTTGCATTTTGCGCTCTTCCTTTTGGGTGACCCTGAAGGCCCATGCTGCACCTGAAGCCCCGGTGGCGGCTCCGACGACGGTGAGTAGCAGGATGCTTCGCCATGAAAAAAATCCTTCTCGGGCAAGGTTCACAAGAAATGGAGAGATGCCACCCCAACCCTTGGAAACGGGAAGCCAAGCTGTAAATAGTCCCGCAAGGGCGAGACCACTGCCTGCCAGGCCAAGCACTGCTCCTTCGAGAATGAGGGGGCGGCGGATGAATGCTTCAGTTGCACCTACCAGCCGCATGATGGAAATTTCATCATTGCGCGCTTGTACTGTCATCTGGATCACATTTCCCGTGGCGAATCCAGCCGCCAGCAAGAGCAAAAGGCCAAGGGTCGATAAGGCATTGCGCAACACACGACCATTGCGCTGCAGCTCTTCCAGCCGCTCCTGGTCCACCACTACATCTCCGGCACCTGGGATTTCCTTCAAGCTTTCGCCCACCGCCAGAGCTTTTTTTGCTGGAATCAACTCTGGACGAAGGGTCAATTCCAAGCTTTCAGGAAGGGCCTCCTGCCCAAGGCTCTGGAGCATGAGCCCTGCTTCGCGGGTGGAGGCCAGAAAGCTGGTAGTGTTTTCACTTGAAGAAACACGGCGGACGGTGACAAACCGGGGATCTCGCTTAAGACGGGCTTCAGCCTCGTCAAGGCGGGCGCCCTCCGCGGCATACAAGGTGACCTTGGCCATGGATTCCAGGTGATTCACCCAGCGATCCAGGGCCTCCACCAGCAGCAGGCCGCCACCGGCCAGCAAGAGCCCTGAAGCCAAGGTGATCACCGCCAGCGCGTGCTGTCCCCGATGCCGCCGTATGTCACGAAGGACATCCCGGAATAGCAGAACCAGCAGACGCAGTTGAAGCATCAATAGTTTCCGTCAAAAGCAATGCCCTTGATTTGCGCCGATGTGATGTTTTTGATTTTCACCACAGGCTTGGGATCCCGGGGCAGTTTCCAGATATGAATCACGTTGGAGGGGGATTCGCCGCTGGAATTGAGTGCTGCCAGCCATTCCTTGTTGCCGGGATGGGCCAGCACCCTGAGGCTGCCCTGATCCGTGTTGGTCCCCAGCGTAAAATCAGGCAGCTGGTTGAACCCCCCTCCGTTGAACTTGCCGATGGAAAAAGCCAACACGGGAATCCCACTGGAGGAAGAGTCAATGTTGTGCCGGGCTACAAAAATGAGATTGTTCCCGGAGTCCAAAGCCAAGGTCCCGTATTTACCGAGCGCGGTGTTCGCCCCCACCAGCACTGAGTTGTCCGAGGAGAATCCTGTGGAGGTGCCTTTTCTCAGCCTGGGGCCGTTGATTTGGTCAATTCCAATGGCATTCCCGGTATTTGAGTAGGCAAACACCTGGCCGCCCAACCCCGCTGCGACACCCGTGCAATCCTTATCACCCGAGACCTTGAGCGGAGTCAAAGGCACCGTGGCGCCATCGAGCATCACAGCTGCGCCTCCCACAACCCAGATGCGCGTGTCACTGTCGTTTTTCTCCGTGACAAAAAGGGTTCCAGTGGCCGGGTCTATGGCTGCCTGGCCGAATTTTCCGGAGGACAACCGGTCGCTGCTGCCACCCAAGGTGAAGGTGGCCACATCCGGGCTGGTGGAAGAGATCGTTCCGTTCTGGTTGCGGATGTTGTTCACCCGCACCACATCCCCCGTGGTTTCATTCACGAGATAGATGCGGTTGCTGCTGGAATCAAGACAAAGGCCGCCCCAAGCCAGATTGTCCATCTTGTTCGTGAATACGGTGCTGTCCACGGTCTTCAGCGTGGCTGGGCTGTCATTATCGTAGAAAGTGCTAACATCCCATTCGATGAGTTGGTGGGCTTTGGTGTCATAGGCGTACAGCACCGTCCCGCTCGTACTTCCACCGCCGGGCACGTCCACACAGGCCAAGCCCAGGAACGCAACAGCAAACAGAGCCCCGACGAGGCTCAATATCCCACGATGGCGCATAAGGTTTCCTTTTATTTGCTCGCGAAGAGCGCCTTCAATTGTGCATTCAAGGACTTCACAAGTTCCGCGTCCGCTCCGGCATCCACCGCGGAGCGTGAAACACCAAGCGCCATTTCCTTCACGGCATCAGGGCCACCACCACCCAATAAGGCCTGAGTGGCCTTGGCTTGAAGGCGGTTCACCATTTCGTGATGCTCGACCGGCAGCACCTGTTTGGCAGTGACGGAAATACGCTGGGTGAAGGCCGTGTATTTGGCCATTCTCACCGGATCCATCACGGGAGCTGGCACCGTGGCGTGAAGAGGAGCAGAAGGGACAGGGGGGGCTGCGATTTGCCCGGAGACGACCGCACTCGGGAAAGCGCCCGAATCCTCCGCAAGGGGAAAACCTTGAGGAGCCTCAGGCTTCGCAGGTTCAACCGGGGCTTGATCGGATTGCGTGGCTGGTTCCGGCTGGGCGGGAGTCCCACCGGTATCGATGGTGGGTCGTTTGCCTGAGCGAACCCCCTTCAACGTGATGTGCCCAGCCATGGCCAGGCCGTAAAGATCCTTGGCCACCGTGAGAACGGGCTTCTGGGTGACCTCGGCCAATTCCGCAACGGAATACCAGCCCGTCACGATGCCAAGGAGCTTGGCTTCACGCGGGTTCACACCGGTTGGCGTTTCACCTGGAAGGAGCGTCGAAATGGGATATAGGTCAAGGGAGGTGATCTTTTGGCTGATGACCCGCCATTCGTCCATGCGGCGACCCATTTCCATCAAAATGGAAGCATTGGGCTTCGTGATGGTGGGGGAAATATTCTGATCACCCTCTTCAAAGGTGTAGCTGCCGTCCAACCAGAGCGCCACTTCGTAGAAGGCATCAAGGCCTTCTGATGTGCTGCTCACCGCGTGGACTATGCGGCCATCCTTGAGATAGATCTTGGCGCGGCGTGAATCGTCCACTACGTTGAAACAACCGGTCTTCGAGCCTTGACTCACCAACTGGATGATGTCAGGCAATGGTGCTTCGCGCATGGACCCTTGGATGAGACCCTGGGACATTCGAGTATTCCTCTCAAGATTCAAAAGATCGCTGTGTCCTAGAATCCTAACATGAGCACTGATGGCAAGCCCAACCTCTCCCTATCATGAAAATCTTTCAGAACCGAGGTACCTATGAACGGCCCCTTCGCCCCGATTGATGAGGCCATTGCTGAAATTCGCCGGGGCCGGATGGTGGTCGTGGTGGATGACGAGGACCGGGAGAACGAGGGTGATCTGACCCTCGCGGCGGAACATGTGAGCCCCGAAGCCATCGCCTTCATGGCCACCCATGGCCGTGGCTTGATCTGCGCCGCCCTGGAAGGCGAAACCCTGGATCGCCTGCATATTCCGCTCATGGTAAGAGACAACACCAGCCCTTTTGAAACGGCCTTTTGCATTTCGGTCGAGGCCAGGCTCGGCACCAGCACGGGCATCAGCGCCCAGGACCGGGCCCTCACCATCAAGGCCCTCATCGCTCCGGACGCCAGGCCCTCGGATTTCGTGAAACCGGGCCATGTGTTCCCGCTCCGAGCCAGGCCAGGGGGAGTGCTTACCCGGACCGGTCAGACGGAGGCTTCCGTCGATCTGGCGAGGATCGCAGGGCTCCATCCCAGTGGTGTCATCTGCGAAATCATGAAAGACGATGGATCCATGGCCCGCGTGCCGGATCTCATCCCCTTCTGCGAAAAGCACGGCCTGCTCATGGTGACCGTGGCGGATCTGGTGGCCTACCGCCTTTGCATCGACCCGATCGTGAAGGAGTTGGATGTCCGCGAATCCAGCACGGCATGGGGGACATTGCGGATCCACCGGTTCGCCAGCCTTTTAGACGGAGGGAGCCATCTGGCTTTTTCCATAGGGGACCTTTCCGGTCCACCGCCGCTGGTGCGGGTCCATCTTGAATCCTTGCCAGATGACCTTCATGGCTTCGCGACAGAAAGCTCCTGCGCCTTCCAGGCCGCCATGAAAGCTATCCAGGCCGAAGGGCGCGGGGTTCTGGTCTACCTCCGCCGCCATGCATCGACTCAGGGTGTACAGGGGGAATCACAAAAGAAGATTCCAGCAGGTCCCGCTGGCCCCAGCGATCGCGATGTGGGCGTCGGAGCTCAAATCCTGCGCCAGCTGGGCATCCGTGAAATGCGGCTCCTCAGCCGGCACGAAACCAAGTACATTGGGCTTCGAGGCTTCGGCCTTGATGTAGTCTCAACTGTGCCTTTTTATCCCTGAATCTGACACTCGTCAGCGACCCAACGCTTTGGTGATCGATGTGATCAATACCGCCTTTTTAACCCAATCACCCCTATTCAGAAACTTGGATGAGACTGAGCGCGCCCAGATTCTCATCATTGGGCAGGTCAAATCCTACAAAGGCAATGATTTCATTTTCCGGGAGGGGGATCCGGGGGACGGGCTCTACATTGTCGTGAAGGGCTCCGTGCGCATTTCCAAAAGCAGTCCTACGGGGGAGGAAGCCCTGACGGTCCTTGAGCCCCACGCCTTTTTCGGCGAGATGGCCCTGATAGACTTTTCAGCCCGGGCAGCTGATGCAATCGCTCATGAGGGTACCGAATTGTTTTTCATTCCACTGAAGGATTTGCGAAATCTTATCGAATCCCATCATCATCTGGCCCTCAAGGTACTCTATGCCCTTTGCGAGGTGCTGGCTCAACGCTTGCGGGAAACCAATGATCGCTACATGAGTATTTTCACCATCGCACAATGGGGCAATTCCCCCCCCCCTGAAGGGCTGTCACCCGTGCCGTGAGTCGCAATACCTTGAGGCCCCTGCGCCCCAGGGTACGAAAGGCTTGGTATTCTGAGCCCATGTCCTGGATCGAATTGTCCCATGGCTCGGTATTTTCGATCCATCACCAAACAACAGAAGGAGTCCCATGTCTGACCTCGTCACCCACATAACTGATGCCCAGTTCAGAGAAACAGTGAAGGAGGGCGTCACCCTCGTGGATTTCTGGGCTCCCTGGTGTGGCCCCTGCAAAATGATTGCCCCCATCCTGGATGAGCTGGCCGGAGAAATGAATGGCAAGGCCAAATTCGTCAAGATGAACGTTGATGAAAACCCGGAAGTAGCAGGCCAGTACGGCATCATGTCCATCCCCACCTTGATTTTGTTCAAGAACGGCAAGCCCGAGGGCAAGATCGTCGGTGGCCAGCCAAAACCACAGATCAAGGCCTTTATCGAGGGAGCGCTTTAGGCGGCTGGGCTATAGGCTCTGGGCTATAGGAGAGACAGGAAGGCCCCTCGGTGCGGGGCCTTCTGAATTATTGAAGCCTGAGTCAAGACTTCTTTTTAAGCACCAGGCAGATCTGATTCCCGCGCTCATTGAAGCTGACTTCATCCATGACTATTTGGATCATGGCGAGGCCCCGCCCCGTTTGTTTGTGCAGGGAGTCCTCAGCTGCGTAGGCCACCTGGGATGTATCGAATCCGGGTCCATTGTCCGTGATGGTGACCACGAAACGATCTGGCGTGGAGTCCATGAATACGTCTACCAGGCGAGATGCGAATCGTTTATCCGCAAGCCGCTCCATCCGCAACGCCGTATAGGGGTCGGTTTCACTGAAAACATCGCTCTTCATGGACGAATCCAGTTCCAGATTGCCGTGTTCCAGCGCATTCACCAAGGCCTCATGGAAGGCCATGGAAATGACATCCACATTGGCGGGCGAGGCAAATCCCATGGGGAGCAGCCTGTCCGTGAGATGGCGGACGATGCTGCCGATATCCAGTTCATCGCACCTGAAGGAAAAGTGCCGCGTTTCCTTCAGAAGACCCTTCAAGCCATCCTGGGCCAGCCTGAATTCCCGGTGCATTTCCACCAGGTGGAACACGCTTTTCACCAATTCTTTCAAAGCCAAAGGTTTCTGAAAAAGGTTCGCCGCACCCATGCGCATTGCTCGCACTGCGTATTCCAGAGAGGCCTGCCCGGTCATTAGCACCACAGGCATATTGGACTGGATGTCCTTCACGCGGAGAATCACGTCGAAGCCATCCATGCCATCCATGTTGATATCTGAAATGACCATATCTATGGGGGGCGAGGCTGGGTCCTCCAGCATCGCCAAAGCAGGTCGGCCTTCAGAAAAAGCATGCACCTGGATACCAAAATGGCTGAGCGCGTCAGAAACCATCCCCAGCACGGCCTGATCGTCATCCACCAGCAGAACATGAGGGGGCTGTTCTTGCATCGGTCCAGGTCTCCACGATTGCCCTGATAGATTAACCCTGTCGAAGTAGGAAAGGCTGAAGCAAACTCCAAGTTTTTTCTAAGGCACCCGAAAGACCGCCCGGCAGGGGGTGGATTTCATCCCATCCGGGCCCTCTGGGGTGCGCTGATTCTAGAGCCGCTTGGATCTCTGAAACCAAATCGGATTCTTCCACCACCTTCAACCTGGCTGCGGCTTGAAGGGGCTTGACCAGATCCTCGAAATTACAAAAGCCGGGTCCGATGAGGGTCGGGATGCCCCATCGGACGGGTTCGAGTGGATTGTGACCTCCCTTCCCCCGCCAACCGCCGCCGACAAGGGCGATGGTGCCTTCCCCGTAGGCTGTGGGCAAATCCCCGAGGGTATCCAGCAGGAGAATTCCTGTTTGCTGCCACTGGCTTGGATCCTTGGACCAGGGCTCTGAGGCTCGTTTGAAGCAAGAGCCCAGATCCTTCAAAATTTCAGCAACGGCTTGGAAGCGTTTGGGCTGTCGGGGCGCGAGGACCAAACGCAGGGAGGGATGAATGGAACGCAGGTGCTTCCACGCCTTCAGAACCAAGACGTCTTCTCCCTCCAGCGTGCTCCCCGCGATGATCACCGGATCACCCTGCCAGCCCATACGCAAGCCCTCCCAGGAAGCTGGCAGGGGCGCTGGTGTCTGCAGATCCGCTTTCAGATTGCCACCCAAGATGACGTGGGGCGCGCCGAGGGCGCGGAAGGTTTCCGCAGATTCTGCGTCTCTCGCGGCCACCAAGGAAAGCCTTTCAGCGGCCTGCCTGATCCACCACCTGCCAAGGCCAGTGCTGCGCTCCGTCAACCGCCCATTCACAATAATGCGCGGAACTCCACGGGCTTCCAGTTGGCGCAGTAGATTGGGCCAGAGTTCGGTTTCCAACGCAATGAACGCGCCGGGGGGAATTCGGAGGAAGGTCCTCAACCCCTCGGGATCATCCAAAGGGAAAGCTCCACCGCTGAGCAGCCCCCTGCCTTGATCCCATTGCGGAATGCGATCGTTAAGGAGCGCCAGCCCTGCTTGTGTCCCTGTAGTGATATGTACCCGGTCGTGCGCATCCAACAACCGTTCCGTGATGCCTTTCGCCAGCATCAATTCGCCGACGCTGACCGCGTGAAGCCAGATCCATCCAGGCTCGATAGCTTCGGGCGCACGAGCCTCCAGCCTCAACTTCCAGCCGGTAGGCAGCCCGCGGCGCAAAGCCCGGGCCACCGCACCGGCCAGGCTAACGAGTGCGATATAGGTAGCGTCGGTTGGAGGCATCATGGAGTCAGGGTGGATGAATGATCGAAGTTCTCATCGTCACGGGTCCATTGGGCGCTGGCAAGACCACAGCTGTAAATCGGCTGCTGAAGCGCGAAATCGCTTCGCATCGCCGGGTGGCGGTACTTATCAATGAATTTGGATCCGTGAGCGTGGACGAGGCTTTGGTGAACGCGGAGCGCCCCGAACTGGCGGGCATCGCGAATCTCATCAACGGCTGCGCCTGTTGCAGCCTTCGAGATGATGTGGTGGCGGCCCTTGCTGCCTGGTGTGACCAGCCCGTGGGTGAACGGCCCGAGCGTGTGGTGATGGAGACCACGGGGCTTGCCGATCCCACAGAGCTGTTGGACCTGGAACTCGATCCTGCACTCCGGGACCGCCTTCGGCTGGTGGGTTGTCTCACCATTGTGTCCAGCCTTGGCCCCTTGGATCACCTGCAATCCCGCGAGCTGCTCCGCCGCCAAATCGCGCTTGCCAGCCTGATCCACATCAGCAAAGCAGACTTGGACCCATCTCTGGCGATGGCCTGGGAGAGCGAGATCAGGCACGCCTTTCCTCAGATCCCGCTGGTGCAATCCAGGCAAGGAGAAACCCCAGCCCAATCTCCGGACCCGTGGCGTGGCGATCTACAACCGTTGCCTGAAGGTTGGGTAAAAAACGAGCGCTCGAGCTTTGCCGAGGCCCGTTCACTGACTTTGAACTGGGATCACCCAATTGATCCTGCGGCCTTGGAATCGCTCTTCCTGCATCCTCCGCCTGGCGGCGAACTGCTGCGGGCCAAAGGCATCTGCACCTTTGACGGCTGGCCAGCACGAAATGATGGCAGCGATCGCTGGGCCTTCCAGGTGGCCGATGGACGGTTGGAGGTGGCTCCAATGCCCACACAATCCATGGGTGTCCCCACGCTTCTGATGGCGGTAATCATCGGTATCCGGCTGGATGCAGCTGCCTGGCAGAAGGCGCTGCGCAGCATGGAGCGCGCACCCGTGGGGGCGAGAAGGAAAGTGGTCCTCGAGCCATGAGCCCTGTGTTTTCAACCGCAATTTGGTTGCTTCCGAACACCTATCAGCGACGGCTCTTCGGCAACGGAGTAAGACGAATGGTTTCCGGGAAGGGAAAGGTCGGATCCACCTCGAACTCCGAGGGTAGATAACCGTCATGGGTGATACGTATCTTTCTCGTGCCTTCAGAGGGAATGCCAAGACTCTGGATGGGTGTCTTCCCCGCGGATTTCCCATTGAGAAATACTTCGGCTCCCACAGGATCCGTCACAACAGAAACGTTGTAGGGGGGCAATTCCATCTTCACTGTGATCGAGGTCTCCCCTTCTTTGATCTGGGTGGTCTTGGGCTCGAAGCCTGCCAGTTCCAGCTTCAAATCCGATGCGCCGCCCTTCAGCTCCACATGGTTAAGGGGCGTTTCTCCGATGCTCTTGCCTTCCAGATAAACCGTAGCGCCAGGTGGCTCGCTCTGGATGTCGACGCTTCGGATGGACCTGGATTTCTTGGCTCCCATCAGAAAATAGCCACCCGCTCCTAGTCCACCGAGCACCAGTATCACGAGGAGGGCCAGCAATAAGCCTCGCCAACCTTTCGGTTTTGCTACCACATCCGGTTTGGTGACCGGCCGCGTAGCCGACCAGTCGATCGCCTCCATGGCGGGCTGGGTGTGATCCTCATGACCATGCATGGGCGAGGAGTCACCCATCTGCGCAAGGATTTCTGCGGCGGTGGGAATCTCGGGCTCAGGAAGAGGTTCCCCCAAGTCTTCCGGGCTCTCCAGGTCTTCCGCATGGGAGACGGATTCGCCTGAACGCTGCCCAGCGGAGACCTCGGGCGCCATGTCCTTGAAGGATTCGACTGATCCCGATTCAGTCATCATCGTGGAAATGTGTTCCTGTAAATCCGATGCTGGGGCGACCTGGACACCTTGCGAAACGGATGGACCACCTTGAGTGTTCACCGAAAAGTCAAAACTGCCGCTGTTCGGCCGGTTGCTTTCAAGGTTGTCCAGGAGCTTGGCTTTCTGGTCACTGGCGATGGGCGCCGCGCTGATGAGTGCCCACATGAAACTCGGCAGATCCCGGTACCGCTGATTCGGATCCTTGGCCAGGGCCCGGAGGAAAACATCCTGCAGTTTTGGATGCAGCGTGGCGGGCATTCTAGGGGCTTCATGAACGATCCGGTAAAGCGTGGTGCCCACGCTGGTGCCCTGGTAAGGCAAGGCCCCCGTGAAGACTTCGAAGGCTGTGACCGCAAAGGCATAGCGGTCGGTCGCAGGTGATGGGTCACCACCCACAAGCAGTTCCGGCGCGGTGTAGGAAGGAGTGCCGAATACCATTCCGGCAGCGGTCAACCTGGATTGGTCCCCTCGTGCGATGCCAAAATCCATCAGTTTGAAACGTCCTTCGAGGCTCACGAGCATGTTCTCGGGTTTGATGTCCCGATGGATGATGCCAGCCTGCTCCGCTGCTTGCAGGGCCGCCATCCCTTGAAGCAATAACCGCAGGCCCACATCCATGGGCAGATTTTCCTTGATCAGGTGCGCCAGGCTCGCGCCCTGGATATATTCCATGGCCAAGAATGGCCCCATCTCCTTGTCCACGCCCACGTCAAAGACGGTGATGATGTTAGGGTGGTTCAGCTTTGCGCTGATCTCGGCTTCCCGCTTGAACCGCTCCATGGTGTTGGAGACATCTTCGCCGTTGTCCCGCATTGTTTTAATCGCCACAGATCTTTTCAGCAGCGGATCCAAAGCCAGATACACCACGCCCATGGCACCACGTCCAAGAACGCATTGGACCTCGTAGCGGCCAATTTTTTCAGGGTCTAGGGGCATGTGTGGAAAATTCCTCAGGGGCTGCTTCGATGAGATGTGCGTAAGCGTATACCAGTATTGCAAAAATCCGGGGTCCCCGGAGGGCAGCAGATAAAAAGGCTCCAGAAAGGCCACCACCCACGTTAATCTTGAGGGTTGGGGCCGAAATTACCGGTCGGTATCTGGGGTTTTCATGCTTGCAGTCCAAAATGTCACCATGCGCTACGGCGCTAAGATTCTATTCGAGAATGTGAACACCGCCTTCAATCCTGGCAACCGCTATGGCCTTTCAGGCCCCAACGGATCGGGCAAGTCCACTTTCATGAAGATTCTCGCAGGGGAACTGGAGCAGCAGACTGGCATCGTGCAGCGTCCACGCAAGCTCGGAATTTTGCGTCAGGATCAGTTCGCATTCGATGAATTCCGTGTCGTGGATACGGTGATCATGGGCAATAAGGCCCTCTGGAAGGCCCTGCAGAAGCGGGACGCCATCTATGACAAGGAAGAGATGACCGACGCGGACGGAATGCTCCTGGGTGAACTGGAGGGCATCGTAGGCGATGAGGACGGATACACCGCTGAAGCCGACGCTGCCATCCTGCTGGATGGCCTGGATATTCCCGAGGCCATGCACGAACGCAAGATGAGCGAGCTTCAGGGCGGCCAGAAAGTGCGGGTGCTGCTGGCCCAGGCCCTCTTCGGCCATCCTCAGGCACTGCTGCTGGATGAGCCCACCAACCACCTTGATCTCGAATCCATCCACTGGCTGAAGGAATTCCTCTGCCACTATGACGGCACGGTCATCGTGATCTCGCACGACCGGCATTTCCTCAACGCGGTCTGCACCCATATCGCAGACATCGACTATCAGACCATCATCCAGTACACCGGTGGCTATGACGATATGGTGATGGCCAAGACTCAATTGCGCTCCCGCATCGAGGCAGACAATGAGCAGCGCGAGAAGAAGATTGCTCAGTTGAACGAGTTCATCGCGCGCTTCGCGGCCGGGACCCGTTCTTCCCAGGTGAACAGCCGGAGGAAGGAAGTTGAACGCCTTGCACCGAGTGAGCTTTCCCGCTCGAATATCCAGCGGCCCTTCATCAAATTCGATCAGAAACGCCCTAGCGGGAAGCACCTCCTGGAATTCGAGAAGGTAAAAAAGGGCTACGACGGCATCGAAGTCATCAAAGGCTTTTCGGGCACGATCATGCGCGGAGAAAAGATCGCCATCATGGGCCGCAACGGCGTGGGCAAGTCGTCCCTCCTCAATGCACTGCTGGATGGCGCCAATGGCGTCACCGAGCCCTATGTGAAGCTGGACAGCGGCGTGGTCCGGTGGGGACACGAGGTGCAAGTTGGCTACTTTGCCCAGGATTTCCGCGATAGCATTCCATCCGGCTGGACCATGGTTGATTGGCTGCGCCAATTCGATCCAGATGCCACCGTCGAGCAGATTCGAGGCGTGTTGGGCCAGATGCTCTTCCGCGGCGAGGAAGGCACCAAGAAAACGGAAGTTCTTTCAGGAGGCGAGGCTTGCCGATTGATGTTCTGCAAACTCATGCTCCAGAAACCGAATGTGCTGGTGCTGGACGAGCCCACCAACCACCTGGATCTTGAAGCAGTGGTCGCCCTCAACATGGCCCTTCAAAAATACGAGGGCACATTGTTGTTGGTGACCCACGACGAGGATCTTATCGACGAAGTCGCCACCCGGATCTGGCACTTCGATGGCCACAAGATCGTCGATTTCCATGGGGTCTACGAGGAATATCTCACAAAAGCATAAGTGGCAGGTTTTTCCCCGATGCAAATGAAAAGGGCCTCCTGGGAGGCCCTTTTCATTGAACGTGAGGCTTCTACTTCTTGTCAGCCTTGGCAGGCTTGGCGGGCTTGGCGGGCTTGGGAGCAGCCGGCTTTTCAGCGGCCGCCGGAGCGGCAGCGGGAGCGGCGGCATCAGCGACCTTGGCGGCCTTCTTCCGGCCGGGCCCGCCTGTGCGGGTGTAGTCAGGCGCGGTCTCAGTCTTGCCGGTGACGCGGAACTTCGAACCATCCTTGAAGGTCACGTCCGTGCGGCGATTGAGCGCGCGGCCTTCCTTGGTGTTGTTGTCCCCGATGGGTTCATCGAAGGCATGGCCTTCGATTTTCGCGCCATCGAGATTCAAACCGTTGCCTTTGAGCATGTGGGCCACATTCTGGGCCCGCTTCACGGACAGTTTTTCATTCCACTTGCGGGAACCGCGGCTGTCGGTGTGTCCGATAACAGCTGTGACACTGGGATCAACGACGCCCTTGTACTTCTCCGCCCAGCCCTTGACGGCTTCAGCAGCGGCCTTGTTGGCTTCGAATTTGTTGGTGCCGAAATGAACCGTCAGGCTCTGCACATCCACCATCGGGGCTGCCGGTGGCTCAGCGGGCTTGGCCTGGGTGGTGTCGGTGACTGGTGCGGGGGCTGCCTCAACTGGCGTGGGGGCCGGGCTGGCGACAGGGGCTGGAGCCTCTTCCTTGGCGGGGACCGGAGCCATCGCCACAGGCGCGGCGCAATTGCTGCGACCGAAACGAATGCCACCGACCAGGGCCACCTGGAAAGTGGGGAAATGGCCGCGAGTCAAACTCTCGGGACCCTGCACGCGAGAGCGGTAGCCGGCCGGGAAGGTATTCGTCAGGACGACGAGATCTTGATAGTAGTTCTGGTCGTTGACCTCGACCTTGCCCAAAGCTCCGGCAACCTCCAACCCCAGGAATGGCTGGGTTTTCTTGCCGTCGTCCCACACATAACGGACCATGCCCCTCACCCAGGGACGCCAAGCCTTATCTTCGGTTGGTGTACCCCAATCGCCAGTGGCGCGCATGGCATCAAAACGTTCATCAACACCTACGCCCCACTCCCAACGGCGACGCGGTTCGTTGGTGCCGAAGCGGGCCATCACGCCGAGTTCAACTTGAGACTTGTGCTTGAGGTCGAACGGAGCCTTCACCCCGTATTTGATGGTTACATCACTGGAAGCGCGATAACCCGCGGAAAAAAGCAGTGAACCCCATGATGTGCAAATAGGCTCGATCGCGAAGCGGATGCCAAAGCCAGTGCTGGGATCAGCGCCAGCTTTGAAGCTGCCAGCTGGCCCTCTCACATCGGCGCTGCCGTAGCTCATTTGATCGAGCTGGAGCTGAACTTCCCAGGGCCAGCCCTTGGATGGGGTCTGGGTGCCTGTGTCGCCGGCAGCAGCGAACAGGCCGACCGAGGCGCTGAGCGGAAGAATCCATCGTGAGAGTGATGCCATATCAATCCTCCAATAATTAAGACTTCGTGCAGATGAGCATAGCTCCGTGCCGGGAAAGGAACAAGAGTTTCAGAAAAAAACTTTAATCCTTTAGGCAAGCCCGAAGCTCATCCATTGCAACCCAACAAAGGTACGGGAAATCATTTGACTACCATACTAGCCTGGGAAGTTGTGCGTTTTATCACCACCTCTGTCCATAAGAATTAATCGACTTTCCAGAACTCCGGAAACGAAAATATCGCGGAATTCATCGAGCGATCTCGTCTCTTTCATGTACCCATGATCCAAAGACGGACAATCAAAAGGGTGGTGGTCCCGGCGCGACTTGAACGCACGACCTATCGCTTAGGAGGCGATTGCTCTATCCACTGAGCTACGGGACCTACTTCACCACTGCATCTGCACTTATCATACACACATAGCTTGCGGATCCGTATCATGCGCCGCCACGGATCCGGGTCCGGTTCAACAGGAACCAGTCGTAGGAACGACTGATCCCATCGGACAGACTGGTCTTGGCCCTCCAACCCAGGGCTTGAAGGCGTGAAACATCCAGTAATTTCCTTGGTGTGCCATCGGGCATGGTGGAGTCCCAGACTATGCGCCCCGGGAAGCCCGTCACTCGGGCCACCAGATCCGCCAGTTCACGGATGCTCAAGTCCTGGCCAGTGCCAACATTCAGAAACTGCTCGCCATCGTAATTGCGCATCACGAACAGGCAAGCGTCCGCAAGATCATCCACAAAAAGGAACTCGCGCCGGGGCGAACCCGTGCCCCAGAGCACCACTTCGGAAGCACCCGTTTCCTTGGCGTCATGGAATTTACGCAGCATGGCGGGCAGGACATGCGAATTCTCCAGATCAAAGTTGTCCCCAGGCCCATAAAGGTTGGTGGGCATCAGGCTGATGGCGTTGAATCCGTACTGCCGATGGAAAGCCTGGCACATCTTCAGACCGGTGATTTTCGCGACTGCATACGACTCGTTCGTGGGTTCCAGTGCGCTCGTCAGCAGGCAGTCCTCGGTCATGGGCTGCGGCGCCAGTTTTGGGTAGATGCAGGACGAGCCCAAATCCAGCAGCTTGCGCACCCCGAACCGGTGGGCCGCATCAATGACCAGGGCCTGGATCAGGATGTTGTCTCGGATAAAATCCGCCGGATAGGCACTGTTGGCGTGGATCCCGCCGACTTTGCCAGCCAGCAGGAAGACAAATTCCGGCCGCTCGCGACCAAAGAAGGCATTGATGGCGGCCTGATCCGTCAAGTCCAGTTCGGTCCGGGTCGGCACCAACAGGTTTGTGAACCCCTCGGTCCGGAGGCGATGGACCACCGCCGACCCAACCAGGCCACTGGCTCCTGCAATGAAAATCCGAGACTGCGTATCCATGAAAATCCTTCAGACTCTTCCTAAGCGATGCTATCTGATCTTTGAGGCACTGGGCCATCGACGGAAATCCTTATCATTCCCTGAAGGAAATCCTTAGCTTAGGGGTCACTTTTCTGGTTTTTAGGTTAAAGTTGACTGTTTAAGTCATATTTGGAGACACCCTTGGTCAATCGGCTTGTCGTTCTACCCAATACAGATGCCGAGGCACGATTCGATACCTGGATTGCCGGTATTGACGCCCGCATCCGCGACCCCAAGACCGATCGCAATGAACTCTGCATCGAGCTTTGCAAGGGGTTCTATGGTGTGCATGAAGCGCCGCGCGATATCCACGATGAGATTCTGCTGCTCAACTTCGATCCGCGAAACGCCACCTTGGAAGCCGAGTACTACAGCGAGCTGGTCTTGGAGAACTGGGAACCCGTCAAGCCCCTTATCTGGCTTTGGCAGATGTTCGACAACTCTCCGCTCAACGCGAACGTGTGGCTGGGCCTGAAGTTCAGGGCCATGCTCGCGCCGCATATTTTCAAGAGCTGCGGAAAGGGTGTGAAGTTCTTCACGGGCGTGGAATGGAGCTTCGGCTACAACATCAGCATCGGCGACGGCGTATTCATCCACCGCTTCGTGCTGTTGGATGATCGCG
>JANXQX010000166.1 GCA_025353305.1 Holophagaceae bacterium | reverse complement strand
CGGTTGGCCCATGCGGAGAAAACGGGAGATTGCTTCTCCTTCGCGGTCGGTAGCCATCCGGAAATCTGTGTCATCTGTGGAATCTGTGGGTCAGCTTTTTACCTGAAAAGCTGTGGGCTGAGGATCAGGGATAATCAGGTAGATTTTTTGATGGCCGGGGTTTTCGCATGAATGGCGGACGACCCAGGATTGGAACACTGGTCCCTTTCTTTATCCCCGTGGATCTACGGGGATGAAAACCACTCCTGTGTACGCGGATCGGGCCTTCCCGCCTGATGGGGACGATGATCCTGCTATCGGAGGAATTCGGTCTTCAGTGATGTGGCGTGATCGCGATGAGCATGATCAACTCCTTGCCCGATGCGTAGTGCCAGAAGATGCGGTATGCGGCCGGTGTCTTGTTCTCGGCGGCCACTAGCCGAAGGCTGGGCGCGAACAGAGAAAAGGGGTGCGCAACCTTCACTTTCCCCGCTGTTCCGACCGCACTCTGGAAAATGGGTGTGGTGGAGAGTATCGGCACCTCGTGGACAGTGATCGGAGTCGTGATGCTGGTTGGATTCGGCATGATGATGGCTGTTTCCCATAGGGGTGTGAAAGAGAGCATCGAAATCGACCGTAAATGACCTACTGATCGCCCGGTTGACGGGTAGTCAACCAGGTGCCCGCCTCCAGATGAAGCCGTCCAGAAGATAGTGCGTGGCCTGGGGCAGGGCCAGGAGCGGGACGATTAGCGCCTGGGCCAGGCGCGCGAGGTCCCAGCCTTCGCCGAAAAGGGCCGGGTGGTCATGCCAGATGCCCAGGTCCCAGAGCCACTCTTCGCCATAGGCGACGGTGATCAACAAAGCCGCGAAAACCAGAGGCCCGGCTTTGATCAATGCACCCGCCGCGCCTGCCTTTTCCGGCTCGAGCCGGCTGCGCTGCCACACCAGCACCATGTACGGAATGCCGTGGGGCAGCACGTTCAGCAGGGTGAAGGCCCAGTCGCTGTTGAAGGCCACGATGGCGAGATGCCACGTGAGCGCTGTGGTGAGAACGATGATGGATTTTCCGGCGGGGAGGAACGCTTCCGTTCTCCATCGGATGAGTTGCCTGAGGATGAAAATCAGCAACAGCGCGAGGTAGAGCGGCAAGGTCACCGTGGCGAGCCAGGCGGCCACGGGTCCGGCGAAATCACCCTCCATGAACCAGGCGAAGGCCCGGGGCAGATGGCCGTGCCACCAGAGCAGGGGCCACAAGGTCGCGGCATAGATCGTCACCAGGTCCAGGTGGCGATCAAGGCGCGAGAGCGTCGGCTCCTTGCGTTGATAGAGGGCCACCCAGCCAGCCTGCTGCCGCACGAAATGGAACACCGCCAGGTAGGCCAGAACGCGCCAGAAAAGCTGGCCGGAATGGCCATGGAGCAGCGCACCCAGCAGCCATGCCGCGAGCGGAATCAGCGCGTAGCGGGCGGGATGGGTTTTCAACTCCACTGGGTCCAGGTAGGTCCGCAGCCAGGTGGCGTGGACATGGGCCACGTCCACGCCCACCACCACCGCGAGCCAGGCCCAGAGGGGCAGGGGTGCCTGGAGCAGGCCGAGCTTCCAACCCGCTGCGGTCAGGGCGATCGCCAGCAGGGAGGAGCCGCCGAAGGCGGCCAGGTCCAGGTTGCGCGAGAAGAGCCAGGGCTGGGTGGGGCGCATGCTTCACCGCCAGCTGGGAGCAACGATTCCGAAGCCCTCCAGGATCTCTTCGGCAGCGCGCAGGCCATGGTCCTGGGCTTCCTCGAACAGGGCCAAGCCACTCAGATCCGTGTGGGCGAAATGGATGCCTTGATGCGGTTCCCTGGCCCGCTTCAAGGCCTCGCTGAAAAGGAAATTGGGGCGGGGCTGAACCATGGCGTGGCCCCATTGCACGATGTCCACCCGCGCGACGTGACGATCGAGATCCGGGTGGGCCTTGCGGAGATCATTCAGGACAAGGTTGACGCAGGTCTGCCAATCCATGTCCTGCAACCGCTTGCGGGCCGCCCGGTCATCCAGGTCCGTGAACGGGTAGTAGTAGGTCCAAACGGTGGGGCCATGATCGCGGTAGCTCTGATGCGTGGCCACCACATAGCCTAGGCCCGCGCTATCCCGCAGCACGTTGTCCCAAGCCAACGGCATGGCGGTTTCTGCCGGCCGTTCCCGAAGCGAGATGTTGGCCACCAGCCACGGCGCCACATGGAAGGCGGTCACGCCTTCAGGGCGCTCGGTCCACAGGGTCGGTATCACGTGTTGGGCCAGATGCTGCGGCCCTGCGAAAATCACGCGCTTGGCCCGCCATCCCACCGCGGCGGATTTCCTTGAATCCAGGCCGGAGACCTGAATGGCATTGGGTGAAATGCGGATGATCTGGCCCACGGCGATGCCGGTGCGGATGCGGTCCTGGCAAGCATTCTTCATATGATTCACCAGCGCGCCGTTGCCTTCGGGCCAGGTGATGATTGGGCGGCTTTCCTCGCCAGGATTGAGTTTGCGGGCCGCGAAATAAAAGATGCCGGCCCAGGCGGAGGTGGTTTCCAGCCGTGTGCCGTAGTCGTCCCGGCAGGCATAGTCCAGGAGCCAGAGCAGCCGCTCGGAGGTGAAGCCTTTTTTGTCCAGCCACTGCTTGAAGCTCTGGCGGTCCAGAGCCTGGGGCTCAGGCGCATCGCTGCATTTTGATCTGGGAATGGTGAACGCCCGGCGCCCTTGCGGATCGCGCCAGGCCACCCAGAGATCGACTTCAGCGAAGAAACCTTTGTACTGCCGGTCGTCTTCTTTCGACATGCCGGCGCGAAGATACAGGCCCTCCCACCACTGGCCCGCTGCGAAGATGCGTTCCTCGGGAGCCCGCACCAAGGCTTCTTCCGCAAATACCGGGTCGCCCTGTTCCGTGAAAGATTCCACGGCGCCGATCTCTTTCAGAATGCGCACCAGGGCACGATTGTCGCGGTTGGGAGCCGGCACATAGTGGCCTCCCCAGGGGTAGGAGCTGATGCCATTGCGCCCGGAACGCGAAGTTCCCCCCACTTGGGGTTCCAATTCCAGCAGCAGGTACTTCTTGAAACCCTGGCCCTCGAAGCGCCAGGCAGCGCTCAGTCCTGCGATCCCACCGCCGACGATGACGACATCCACATCTTCGAAGACCGTCGGCTGCGGCAGTTGCACATCGCGCACCTTGTGGCCCAATTCCAGCGAAGGCCCCAGGATCTCGCCGCCATAGCGCTTCCGCCGGTTGAAGCGGTCGCAGCCTGCTCCCCCAAGCCCCAAAGCAGCGGCCCCGGCTGTGAAAGCGCGCCGCCGCATCAGGCCACCGTGGCACGAAACGGGGAAGCCGGAAACGCTGTGTTCAGGACCATCGTTTCCACTCGGTCGCGTAGAGATGGACCAGCACCTGGTTGTCGAGGCGATTGATGTCGGTGGAAAGCCGATCCATGTCCCGCGGAAAGGCGAACATGGCGGCCAGCGTGCCATCCGTGAGGTAGCGCAAGTCCGGCAGCGTGGTCTTCGGCAGGTCGAAGGGCGCGGGTGAAGCCAGCACAAAGCCCCAGACGCCGAAAGCCGGAACCGGCAGGTTGTAGGGCCGCGTCTGGAATCCCGCGGCCTCCACGGTGGCATTGATGCACCAGAAAGATTTCCGGGCCATCAGCGGGGAAGTGCTTTGAATGGCGGTGATGCCATCGGGCGCGAGGGCCTTGCGGAGCAGTTTGTAGAAGCGGGTGGTGTAGAGCTTTCCGACGCTGTAGGTGTGGGGATCCGGAAAATCGATGAAGGCCAGATCGTAGTGCTCCTGCTGGCGCTGTTCGTTGAGCCAGACCATGGCGTCCTGGTTGATCACTTCCACGCGGCGGTCCAGGAGCGCGCCCTTGTTCAGTTCCCGCAGCAAAGGCATCTGCGCGGCCAGGGTGGTCATGGCGGGATCGAGATCCACCAGGGTGATCTTCTCCACGCCGGGATGTTTAAGGATTTCCCGGACCGCCAGGCCGTCGCCGCCTCCGCAGACCAGGATCCGCTTGGCGCCTGGCTTGAGAGAGAACGCTGGGTGCACCAGGGCTTCGTGATAGCGGTATTCATCGGCGCTGGAAAACTGCAGTCCGCCATTCAGGAAGAGCTGGAAGCTGCCGCGGCCGTGGGTGATGACAATGCGCTGATAGGGGGTGTCCTTGGCGTAGACGATCTCATCGGCGTAGATTTCCTCTTCCACCATGAGCGTGAAGCGCTGGGCGAAGACCAGGCCTGTCCCGAGCAGCAGGATGACGGCCACGCAGCGGATGCGCAGCATCTTGCGGTCGCCCAGCAGCGGTTTCAGGAGATGCGTGGACCACCAGCCCACCAAGGCGTTCAACAGGCCGAAAGCCAGGCAGGTCCGCACAAGGCCAAGCTTGGGCATCAGCAGCACGGGAAACAGGATGCTGGCGGCCAGGGCGCCGATGTAATCCAGGGTGAGCACCTGGGCGATGAGATCCTTGAAGGCCACCTGGGGCTTCAGGATCCGCATCAGGAGCGGAATTTCCAGGCCGACGAGGGTGCCGATGGCCGCCACCAATCCGTAGAGCAGCGGTCTGAAGGCGTGGGTGTGGGCAAAGGCCTGGAACAGGATGGGCGCCGAAAAGCCACCCACCAGGGCCACGGCCAATTCCAGATCCACGAAGCGCTGGGCCAGGCCCCGGTGCAAGTGCGCGGACAGGTAGGAGCCAAGCCCCATGGCGCTCAAGTACACACCGATGACCGTCGAGAATTGCATGACGGAATCACCCAGCAGATAACTGGCCAGGGTGCCCGCCACCAGTTCGTAGATCAGGCCGCAGCTTGCGATGACGAAGACCGTGAGAAAGAGCAGAGGAACCTTTAATTGCGGTCCCACCGGTTCGGCCGCACCCTTGTCCGCTGTTCCGTTCGCGACCCCCGTCGTGGCCTTGGCCTCAGCCATGAATGGCCGCCGCGATGATGATGGAGATGCCCAGGATCAGGCTCCCCAGCACGATGCCCAAGGCGACGTTCTGGTCCTCTTCCATCTCCTTGCGCATGGAGAAGGGCAGAACCTTGACGAGCAGGAGCCAAACAAGGCCCATTACGATCAGGCCCATCAGCGCGAAGATGCCGGCGGTCTCGATGTGGGTCAAGAGCAGGTTGTAGTCCATCACTTCCCCCCGTGAAAGCCATTGTTGTGCAAAAAGGTGCGGTAGGCGCCGGGTGTCTGGCGCACATCCGGCGGGAGCACCACCCGTTTGTGTGGGCCAAAGAGTTCCATGCCGAAAAATCCGTTGGCGGTGACAAGGCCGAAGCCGCCAGCCAATGCGAGTGCGTAAAGGGTGCGCATCAATCCTCTCCCGAAGCAGCAGCATTTGAAGAAGAGCCCGTGTTGCCGTACATGCTTTCCGCCCATCTCCGCCCCTCGAAGGCCATGACGCGCAGCAGCATCAGCAAGGGAAACAGGATGATGGCGAAGAAGGCGAGCACGACATAAAACCAGCGCACGACCCCGGATCTGATTTCCAGCTTGAGACCTTGCACGGGGGGCTGCGGACCTTCCCATGCGGGCGCCACGCGGAGCATGTAGGCGCCGGGTTTCAGACCGCTCAGGAAAACCGTCTCGGTGCGGCCGCCTTCGGACCAGGATTCGCCGTCGTCCGTGCCGTGGTAGAAGCTGGTGGTGAGTTCGAACAGTTCCGCTTCGCCGGTCTGTTCGCTCACCAGTGCGCCTTCTACGCCGACCCAGGCATTTTCGACGGGCGCTTCGAGCTTCACTTCAAGGTTCTGGCCGCTTTTGCCGATCTCGATGGGGCCGGAAAAGAAGACCAGTTCAGTCGGATCCGGGGAGGCCGCCCCTGTGGGCGATGGACTCGCTGGTCTCAGGTCATTGGGCTGGGCGGCGTTCAGGGCTGGCAGCCGATCCACAAGATTGTAGGTCTGGCTGAAAACCTTTCGGTTGCGGTGCGAGATGGAAATCACCATCACCAGCGCCACCAGGGCGCCCAAAGCCAGCACCATCCAAAGGGTCATCTGCTGCAGCCGCGGTTTCAATGGGTTGGGCATGTGCGGGGCGACGCCCTTCGGCATGGGCGCGGTTCCCTGAAGCGTGAAGGCATGCCAGATCTCGCCCGGTTCAATGTAGGTGCTCAGGCTCCAGTTGATTTCTTCGCCGCCACCTTTGTGCTTCTGGGTTTCCGACGCGAGACTCAAGGGCGGGCTGATGTACTCCGAGACATGGGCCATCTCGCCCTGTTCCACTTTCCAATAGAATTCACCGTAGACGCCGTCCACACGGGCATCCACATCCTGATAACGGCGGAAGCTCTGGCCTTTGAAAATCAGGAAGGAGGGATTCGAGTGGTCTTCCACATCGCCTGCACTGACAGAATCCACCAGGCTCCAGTGGCCATCGCTTTCGGTGAGCCAATGAAAGCCGTGCTTGCGGTCCAGCAGCAGGTATTCGCCCCACGGGTAGTTCTCACCTTCCACATTGCATGAACGGCGAAGGTACCCGATGCAGGTGTAGGGGATGCCCCGGATGACACCATCGGTGCCCAGCGGAATGAACATCCGCGCATCCGGCTGCTTCAGGGATTTCAGGAAGGCCAGCTTGCCGCCGGAGGCATCCAGCAGCGATCCGCAATAGGGACATCCCACGCGCTGGGCCTGGTCCGGGCTGTGCAGTTTCAGGGCGCCGCCGCAGTGGGGGCATTGCAGATTCTTGGCCTGGAGCCTCGGACCCGCGTTCGGGTCGCTGCTGCCCTGGCGGATCTTCAGGTCATCCAGGCTCACTTCTCGGCCCGCGTAAAGCGTGGGTGTGTCATTTCCGGAGCCGTAATCCAAGGTCGCGAACGCCCCATGGGCGCCCTGGAGATCCGCGAAGCGATAGGTGGCTCCGGGCACGACCTTCCAAGGGATTTCGCCCTCGGCCGATGCGAACGCGGCGAAGCTGACTTCGCCAACGACCCAGGGGATCTCGCCCAGATGCAACACCGCCCCAGCCTGCAACTGATCAAAGGCCGGGATTCCAACGCCGGGTTTCTCCTCGAAGGTCAGCAGGAATTTTCCTTGGGCTTCGGCCAGCCAGCCCCAGCGGCCATCGTCAAGGGCCATGTACCACTCGTCCCAGACGCCGCCAAGGGGATGGGACATTTGCACCCGGCCCGCCAACGCGAAGGCCCGGCCCGCATAGCGGCCTTCCACGCCGACCTTCAAGGGCGAGCCGGTGTCCACCAGCGCGGCCATCTTGCCGATGAGTTCCGGATCGCGGTCCGTGCGGGCGGAAAGCGAGCCGCAGGATGAGCAGACGGACACCATGGTTCCGGGACGGAAGCTAAGGGGTGCGCCACAGGTTGGGCAGGAGGTTTGGTTGGCCATGGGATTGGGAAGTCGGATTTCAGTCTACAGGGAGTCTGGGCAGGATACGCGATAGGCCTTCCCGAAAAATTTCCGAAGGCGTGAGAAGGCTCAATACGAGATATCCATCCATGGGCAAATCGAAGAAGGAACCCGGGTGCACGAGGGTTGAGGTTGCTTCCAGCAGACGCAAGGCACAGGCCTGGTCATCGGCGCCATGAATGACCGGGCGCCGCAGGAGCACGGACCAGCCACCTTCCACCGGCAGACGCGAAAGATGGGCGTGTTCCTTCAGCAAATCATCAAGGCAATTCAAATTTTCAAAGGCACGTTCGAGTACTGAAGCCCGCCTGGCTGGAGCTGCCCCAAGCGCTACCGAGGCCACGGCCTGTGCCGAAGCCGATACGGAAAGATACTGATCCGCCAGAAAAATCAGGGCATCGAGGTAGCTCCTTGCTTTGCCCCGCAGCAGGATCCAGCCAAGTTTCACCTGAGGCAGCAGGGCCACCTTGCTAAGGCCTGACAGGACAAAGACCGGGCAGGGCGGGTCTGCATCCAACAAGGCCGTGCGCATCGAATTGGCGGCTTCCTCCAATGGGAAATCCGCGAAGACTTCATCCACCAACAAAGCCAGATCGTGTTTTCCGCATAGCGCGGCCAGGTCCCGCCACTCCTCTGTGGAAAGAAATTGCCCGGAAGGATTGTTGGGATTCACCACCACGATGGCACGCGTGTTCGGCCCACAGGCGGCTTCCAGGGCCGGAACGTCCAGACACCAGCGCTCGTGGAAATAGGCGGAGACATTGACGGCGACGACACCTTCCAGCGCGGCTAGATGCTCGAAGAGCGGATAGCTGGGGCTGGGCACCAGCACCTGGTCTCCGGGATCGCACAACAGCTTGAACAGCCATGAATAGGCCTCGCTGGTGGAAGCCGTCAGCAGAATGTCTTCAGGCAGGACACCCTGTCCGTGATGGGCCGCGATGGCCTCCCGCGCAGCGCGGCTGCCGCAAGGATCAGCCTCGTAATCAAGCACCTCTTCCGATGCCAGAAAATTTCTCCACCCGTCATCCCTGAATTCAAAGCCGCACCGCGCGGGGTTGGACACCGTGAGATCCAGGAATTCCGCCGACCCGCGACGAGCCTCCACCAGCTTCGAAAAGGCCGTGGGAAGCAAGGAGGCGGGTAATCGGTGGGAGACGCGCATCGAGGCAGGATAGCCTGCCGCTGGAAAACAGTATCAAGTCGAGAGTCAAGGGTCGAGGGTCGGGAGTTGGACGTCTTGAACCTCGGCCCACAGCCCACCGCCCACCGCCCACGGCCCACGGCCCACCGCCCACAGCCCACCCGCCCACAGCCCACCGCCCACCGCCCACCGCCCACAGCCCACAGCCCACAGCCCACAGCCCACAGCCCACAGCCCACAGCCCACCGCCCACAGCCCACCGCCCACCGCCCACCGCCCACAGCCCACCGCCCACCGCCCACAGCCCACCGCTCACCGCCCGTTCCTGCTAGCCTCTACCCATGAATCTCGTCGATTGGGACCTCGGCAATGTGTCTCACGGAATTGCTTGGGGCGGGGTCGACGAAGCGGGGCGGGGGGCCTGGGCCGGGCCCGTGGTGGCGGCCTGCGCGGTCCTGGATCACTCTACGATCAAGAAATGGCGGCACGTGCTGGAGGATGTGCGGGACAGCAAGCAGCTCAGCCCGGT
>JANXQX010000165.1 GCA_025353305.1 Holophagaceae bacterium | reverse complement strand
CTCGGTAAGTACGCACTCAAGTTCTCAATCTCCGGTACTACTGTAGTACCAGATGTTAGAGTGTTTGCGCTCATCGATGAAGTTTCAATCGTTATCTGAGGCGGTGGCATCGGCTACGGCAAGCTGTCCTGGGGCGGCGCGACGAATTGATGGCGGCTGTCCGACCGAGGTAGCCTCTGGAAAATTTAAAATATTTTTTCATGTCAGGCCGAGCCGCCCTGCCAGCGCATCAGCTTGATCGCTAGGGAGCGGCAGGGCTCGGGGAAAGGGACTCCATGGGGACCGTTATGGGTTCTGATGGGTGATTCTCAACACTTAAGGAGCCAGGAGGAACCCAGTGGAACCATCTGGAACCAGACATGAAAAGGCCCGAAACCTAATGGCGTCGGGCCTCTTCATTTGGTAGCGGGGGCAGGATTTGAACCTGCGACCTTTGGGTTATGAGCCCAACGAGCTACCGGACTGCTCCACCCCGCGCCGGAATGATCAGTGTATCAGCGGCGGGGGATTAGGCAAGGCGGGACATTGAGAAGACTCAGGCGTGGACTTTGGCTGGTTGCGATAGATTGATGCGATAGGTTTGGTTAGGTTCTGGAGTTCTTCATGCGCCGATTGATGTTGATGCTGTTCCTGGCTTGCGCCTCGCTTTCTGCGTGGACGCCGGAAAAATGGTTCGATCAGCCCCTGTCCCCGCGCATCGCCAATTACCGGATCGAAGGCACTCTGAATTGGCCGGAGAAGACGCTGCAGGCAAAGGAAGTGATTTCGTGGAGGAATGCTGGAACCAAGGCCACAAGGGACTTTCCGCTGCACCTCTACCTGAACGCCTTCAAAGGTCCGCAGAGCCTTTTTGTCAAGGAGAGCGGCGGCCAGCTGCGTGGCGATACGCTGAACGATCCAAAGAATTCGCAATCCTGGGGCTATTGCAAACTGCGCTGGGTGCGCATGGATGGGCGTGATCTCGACGGCCACTACGGCAAGGATGAAACCGTCTACTGGGTGAAGCTGCCGCGTGAGGTGCAGCCGGGTGAAACCATCGAGGTCGAGATCGCATGGGAGAACCGTTATCCGAAGGTCTTCGCGCGAAGCGGATGGGCGGGGCATTTCCTGATGTCGGGCCAGTGGTTCCCCAAAGTGGGCGTCTACCAGGGCGAGCGATGGAGCTGCGAGGCCTACCACGCTTTCACCGAATTCTTTTCTGACTTCGGGACCTACGATGTGGAGCTGTCCATGCCGAACCTGCTCAGGGTGGCGCATACGGGCACGGCCATCCCATACGTGGATTCAAAAGGCAAGGCCTTCGACGCGCGGCCTGATCCCGAGCGCAAGCTCCACAACGTATGGAAACTCCACGCCGAAGATGTGCACGACTTCGCCTGGGCCGTGATGCCGAAGGGCAGCTGGACGGTGGAGCGCAAGGACTACCGCAAGGTGCAGGTGTTCTACTTCTACCAACCGGAACATCTGAACACATTGAAACGCCAGAAGGATGCCGTGGAAGCTTCACTGCGGCTCTCTGAAGATTGGTACTTCGCCTATCCCTACCCGACCCTCACGGTGGTGGATACGCCCGAGGGCGCAAGCGGCGCCGATGGCATGGAGTACCCCACCTTCATCACCGCCAGTTCGGTCGCCTTCGATCCTTTCAAGCAGCGGGTTCTTCCGGAGGTGGTCACTGTACATGAGTTTGGCCACCAATTCTTTTACGGGATGCTGGCCTCAAATGAATTCGAAGAACCCTGGCTGGATGAAGGGTTCACCAGCTGGTTCACTTACAAGGCCATGGAGCAGCGCTATCAAGCGCTGTTCGGCAGCCGCCGTTTTCATGTGCAAGCGGACTTCGGGGAGTGGGCGGGTTACTGGGCAGGTCCTTCAGTGGATCCACTGACTCAACCTGGTTACAAGGATCGGGATTGGGGCAGCTATGGCACTGCGGCCTATTCAAAACCTACCTTGGTGTTGAATCAATTGGAGGCCCAACTGGGCCGGCCGCTCATGGAAGAGGTGGTGCGTGCCTATGCGATGGAAATGCGATTCAAGCACCCGACCCGGGATGATTTCCGGCGCATCGCCGAGCGGGTCTCCGGCCGCGATCTGTCGCAGTTCTGGCGGGACTTCGTGGAAGGCACGGAAATCCTGGATTACGCCATCTCAAAAGTGGGCGAGGTGGAAATCACCGCCGGTGGATGGATGGAAGGTCCCAAGGGGCCGGTGTTCTCGCCGCCTCAGCCCACATCCCTGGGGCAACGCGGGTTCATCAAATTGGTGAGGCATGGGGGCTTGATCCGGCCCTTGAAATTGCGGATCTGGCTGGAGAACAAGAAAGAATTGAACTTCGTCTGGGACGGCAAGGAGCGTTGGAAGACCTTTGATGAATCCGATGGCATCGACAGCCCCATCATCGGTGCGATGCTGGATCCTGATGGCAACTACCCGATCCTGAAGGACCGTCTCCACGCCACCTACACCGCCAAGCCCGCCAAGCGGGGCTTCCACTACTGGAGCCAGATGGTTTGGGGGGCCGTTACCGGGCTGCTGCAGGGCTGTGGCATCGGCTAGGGAGGGGTGGCAAGGCCGTGAGGTGGTGAGATTCAGAAAGGCGGTGGCTGGAAGCCCCTAGTCGCGTGCCTCGCACCTCGTTCCTCACAACCTCGAGCCCGTTAAGGCCTTGGCGGCGCCGCGTCGCCCATGTGGATGTCCTGGATCGCACCCTTGGGGTCCAACTCTATGAGGATGGGAAAGAACACCAGGCCCAGAGCCTCGAAGTCCGCTCGGCTGGGCGCGAAGTAGGCGTGGCCGTTCGCCATGGCCACGCTTATGGAGATGGTAGTCCCGGCTGATTTCTCATCCCAGGCCAGAATGCTCTCATTGGTATTTTGTCTGCCTGTGGCGCTGGGAACGATCCAGGCCGTGTTGGCAGGCAGCTTTGGCAACCATCCAATTTCTGGTGAGATCCAGATGCGGCTTGATTTGCTGCCATCAAAAGCAAGGAGCGAATCCAGCCGGCGGTCCTGATACTCGAGGCCCGGCAGCTTCCACAACCGCAGTTCTGGCGAGATTCCACCGAACCACCCAAATAGGCGTTGGAAGGATGCGAGGAGAGACGGGTCGGCTTGTCCCCACTTGGCCTTCAACTCTGCAAAGCGTGTCTCATCCTTTTCGGCCAGCGCCCAGCAAAGGCCATGTCGCAGGGCATAGCCATTCAGCACCGAGGGGACGCCCTTGGCCATGAGCTTGTCCTCCCAGA
>JANXQX010000146.1 GCA_025353305.1 Holophagaceae bacterium | reverse complement strand
CCAGGGCGGAGTGATCCGACGGAAAGTGCAACAGAGAGCAGACCGCCGATGGCTCCGAAAGGAGCACAGGCAAGGGTGAAAGGGTGGGGTAAGAGCCCACCGCCGCGCTGGTGACAGGGCGGGCAAGGTAAACCCCTCACGGAGCAAGACCAAATAAGCCGGCGTGCTGAGCGATCAGTGAGGATTGGCCCGATCGAGCCGGCGGGTAGGTTGCTAGAGGCCAGCAGTGATGCGGGTCCCAGAGGAATGACGTCACTCAGACAGAATCCGGCTTACCGATCCACCTCGGCCCTCGCAAGGGGGCCGTGCTCTTTTAAAAGACCACGCGGAGGGTAGCGGAGGTGCGGAGGTAAGCGGAAAAAAAGCTGAGTTGAAATACCAATGATCTTCTCCGCCACCCTCCGCGTAGTGTTTTTTCCCGTTATGATGGACATCTCTTTCGAGTAGGCCTCTGTTCTCCCCCCCGATCGTTCGCGTATCGCCTGGACCCTGCTGAGGGCCCCGTAAGGGCCTAGCTCCAGGATGCATGCATGTTGATGGCCGCGCGGTTCGCGCGGCGAACCTCTATTGAACGAAAAGGAATGAACACCCATGAATCCACAACTCGATTTGCAATCCCTCTGCCGTCGTCTGGAATTCGCCCAGGCTTCGCAGAACCAGGCGATGGCCGAGGCGCAAGCCCGCATGAATCCCGAATCCGGCGCGCGTTGCGAACGCATTGGAGACCCTGAACGGGGCGCCTTCGCCGTGTATCTGGGCCCCGGACACATGTTGAACCAGGGCCTGGCTCTGGGGTTGGACGGCCCCATGAAAGAGGAGGATTTGGATGCCATTGAAGCCATCCTCGGCTGCCCCACGGTACTAGAACTCAGCGCGGGCGCGGATCCAGGCCTCTATGGAATGCTTTCAAAACGCGGCTATCGCCTTCAGATGTTCCAGCAGGTCTGGATGCGCGAATTGGAGGAACTACCGCTAGACCCGGCACCGGAAATAACCGTTAGGCCCATCAAGCCAGACGAAGGAAAACTCTTCGCCAGCGTGGTGGCGGCAGGCTTCTTCGAGCGCGACGAACTCAGTGGCGAGGGGCTTGGGATCATGATGCCAACCACCGAAGCGAGGGGGACCACCTGCTTTCTGGCCTTCCTGGATGACGAGCCAATTGGAGCTGGAACCGTGGGCATTTACCAGGGCACCGCGGCCCTTTCAGGCACCTCGGTGCGCCCGGGCTACCGCGGACGGGCAGGGCAGGGCGCGATGATCCGCGCGCGCATGGCCTTCGCGAAGACACGGGGCTGCAGCCTCGTGTGCAGCGCCACGGCGCCCCACGGACACTCCCAATTCAACTTGCAGAAGATGGGATTCCGTGTGGCCTATCCGAAGCTTGAACTGGTGCGGGACCTCATTTAATCAGAACTGCATCCGCAGAGGTGCTCGGAGAAAGCGGAGGACCGCAGAGAAAATAGGTGTCCGAAAGATGCCTCTGCGCGCCTCTTTTGCCTCTGTGTATCTCTGCGAGTGTTTTTCCTCGCTGAAGGAGCCAACTATTTTCAGTCCATCCGGTAATTAGGCGCTTCCTTCGTGATCATCACGTCGTGGGCGTGGCTTTCGCGGAGTCCGGCGCTGCTGATCTTCACGAACTGGGCATTGGCCTGGAAGTCCGCGATGTCCCGACCGCCGCTCAGTCCCATGCCGGCGCGCAGGCCGCCCATGAGCTGCGTGACCAGATCGCCCATCTTGCCCTTGTAGGGAACCTGCCCTTCGATGCCCTCGGGGACCAGCTTTGTCTCGTCCTTGCCTTCCTGGAAATAGCGGTCGGCGGACCCTTTCTTCATTGCCCCCAAGGAGCCCATGCCCCGGTAGGTCTTGAAGGTGCGGCCGCTGTAGAAAATGGTTTCCCCCGGCGCTTCGTCGGTGCCCGCGAACAGGCTCCCGATCATCACGGCGTCGGCACCGGCCGCCAAGGCTTTGGCGATGTCGCCGCTGAACTTGATGCCGCCATCAGCGATGCAGGGCACACCAGCCTCGCGGCAAGCGCGGCTGGCTTCAGACACGGCGGTGATCTGCGGCATTCCGGCGCCGGTGACGATGCGCGTGGTGCAGATGGAGCCGGGTCCGATGCCCACCTTCACAGCGGAGGCGCCCGCATGAATGAGATCCTTGGCACCAAGGTAGGTGGCGACGTTGCCGGCGATGAAGGAAGTATCGGGGAGTGCGCTTTTCAGCATCCTGAGGGCGTCCATGATGCCCTGGCTGTGGCCGTGGGAACTGTCGAGGCAAAGCACATCCACCTTGGCGTCCACCAGGGCCCTGGCGCGGTCCAGCAGGTCCTTGCCGACCCCAACGGCGGCGCCCACGCGCAGGCGGCCGAAACCGTCCTTGCAGGCGCTGGGATAGTTGATGGATTTCTCGATGTCCTTGACGGTGATAAGGCCCTTGAGTGCTCCCAGCGCGTCCACCACCAGCAGCTTTTCGATGCGGTGTTTCTGCAGGATCGCCTGGGCTTCCTGCAAGGTGGTGCCCACTGGCACGGTGACCAGTTTTTCTTTCGTCATGGCTTCGGAAACAGGGAGATCCCAGCGCGTCTCGAACCGCAGATCGCGGTTGGTGAGGATGCCCACCAGCTTGTGGCCCTGGACCACCGGAACACCGCTGATCTTGTATTTCGCCATCAGCGCTTCGGCATCGCGGATGGGAGCGTCCGGCGTGATCGTGATGGGGTTCGTGATCATGCCGGATTCCGAACGCTTCACCTTGTCCACTTCTTCGGCCTGATCGTCGATGCTCAAATTCTTGTGGATGATGCCCAGGCCCCCGAGCTGTGCCAAGGCAATGGCCATGCGGCTTTCCGTCACCGTATCCATGGCCGCGGAGAGCAGCGGAATGTTGAGCCGGATGTCCTTCGTGAGCTGGGTGCTCAGGTCCACGGCGTTCGGATGCGTGCTGGAAAAGCCAGGCACCAGCAGCACGTCGTCGAACGTAAGGGCTTCCATCAGGGGCAAGGTCAGCATGGGCTCATCCATTCCGGTCCACGGTGTGCGGAACCTTGCAATTCATGCTCTCACAGCGGGGGCGCCCCTTCTAGTTCTGATTCGCACCGCAACCCATCATTCATGGTCCCTCTCCACGCTGTCCAAGATGCGCAGGCGGTCTTCGTTTTAGGACATCGAGGTTGGAATGGACAGCCCTCAGGCCGTTCGGCGGGACCGGGAAGAAATCCAGCTTCTTCACTGGGCTCGCGCCGGGCGGCTTGCAGCAGCCTCTGGGTATAGGGATGGCGTGGTTCCCGGAGAAGGCGCCTGGTCGGACCAGCCTCCATCACTTCGCCGCCATAGAGCACCATCAGGCTCGCGGTGACCGAGGCCACGACGCCTAGATCATGGCTGATCCAGAGGAAGCCCAGGGATCGCTCGGCCTGGAGCTCCAGCATCAGCGAAAGAAAGTCCGCCTGCACCGTGGGGTCCAGGGCCGTGGTGGGTTCATCCAACACCAGCAGTTCCGGATCACAACTGAGGGCCTGGGCCAGCAATAGCCGCTGGCGCTGGCCGCCACTCAGTTCGTGGGGATAGCTTCGCAGAAAGGCCCTGTCCGTGGGCAGGCGCAGCCGCTCAAGGAGCGGAGCGAGGCGGGCGGTAGCCTGGGCAATGGATTCGCCTAGGTGGATGCCCGGCAGCAGGGCCAATTGATCTTGGGCCCGCATGAATGGATTGAGGGCCTGAATTGGATCCTGGGGCACCCAGGCCAAGCGGCGTCCCCGGATTCGGTCCCGGTCCCTGGAGGGTTCATCCATGGCCGTTCCGTAGGCGTTGATCGAGCCTCCGGTCTGCTGGACGCCCAGTGGCAATACGCCAAAGAGCGCCTGGACCAGGAGGCTTTTGCCCGATCCGGATTCTCCAACCAGGCCCAGGCGATCCCCCGGCTCAAGCACCAGGCTGAGCGGAGCCAGGAGCTGAACCCCATCCGCGCGCGCTAAGCTCAACCGATCCACCACAAGGGACATGGCACGAGGATGGCCTATGAAAGGCCACTTTACTAACGGAATTTCCTTACTTTCCACCCTTCGGGCAACCTTTGCGCTCAGGCTCCTTTTTCCTCCCTTGACGCACCTGAAATGGAGCGTACCTTCGGTTCATTCAGACATCTCGGATCAGATAAACCATCCGCCTCGCTGAGACGGTTTCTGGAGGTTCCTGTGGATTTCCTGCGTCCTGATGTTCAAGAAAGACTCATGAAGGAACACTTTGAATTTCGCAAGCTCATGGAAGAGCACCGCGCCGCCGATGAACGGCTTGGTCGCCTGCGCACCAAATCACGACTTTCCGCCCAGGAATCCTTGGAAGAAGTCGAGCTCAAAAAGATCAAGCTTCGCGCCAAGGAGCGCATCTATCACATCATTCAGGAAGTGAGCCGGGACCAATAAATCAATCCCAGGCTCCCTGGCGCCCAGCCTTCACTGCTCCGATGCGTTTCTTGGATTCAATGCGGCGCTCCTTGCTTCCCTTGGAAGGCCGGGTCTTGTGGCGGGTCTTCGGAACGACCAGGGCTTGGGCAATGACCTCGATGGCCTTGGCGCGGGTATCTTCGATGTTCTTCGGCAGGTCGCGGAAACGGTCACTGGTGATGATCCAGAGACTATCGGCATCCACCTGGTTTCGAACCAGATGGCGCAGGCGGGCCAGGGCCCCCTCATCCAGGCCTTCGATCTGGGCCAGGTCAATGCGCAGTTCGGCCTTGCTGGAAACCTTGTTGACGTTCTGCCCGCCAGGCCCGCCGCTGCGCACCGCCTTCATTCGTTGAGCCCGGTCGGGCACAATCACGCGCTCGTTGACTTGAATGGGATCGGCCATGGGGGATGATCCCACGAGGTTCGAAGGATCGGACAGAAGTCGGAAGAGTTTTCGATTGAAGTCCGATGAGTGATGGCCATTGATCGGCAATCCCCAATCGAAAATCCGAAATCGAAACTTGGAAATGGCGTTAGCCTTTCAAAACCCCATGAATCTTCCGACCCTCGATCCCCTTGCCCTCGACCAGCTTCGGCCCTTCAAAGGTCACGATGGCACCAGCTTGTTGGGCAACCTCATCCAGGTCTATCTGGATCAACTGCCGGGCTGTGTGGAGGGGCTGCTGAAAGCCCATCAGGAAGGCAACGCGCACTCCGTTTTCAAGATCGCCCACACGCTGAAAAGCACGTCCGCCAGCCTGGGTGCATACGAACTCCAGGCCCTGTGTCAGCGCCTGGAAGATGCCGGCCGCATGGAAGATCTATCGGTCACCGGAAGTTTGCTTCCCCTCTTCGAGTCGGAAACATCGAAAGTAAAAGCGGCGCTAGTGGATGAGCAACAAAGGTTAGGGGCCGTGCCAAAATAACCTGTGCGGTTCTGGTTATTTTGCTACGGCCCCTTATGTCGGGCACTAATCCAAAGGAGAAGGTTGTTTTGGGGCAACGACGTAGTCTCATGAGCATAGAACTTTTTACATCCAGATCCATGCAGGCTTTCGAGACTTGGCGCATTGCATCCCGGCATGCGCGGCGGACCTTGATCCAGCGTTGGTGCGAGCGCATCGCACTATCAGCGGAAGAACTCGCGCGACTCACTACTCAGGAAACCGGCAAGCCAATCTCTTCGTCCCGCGGCGAAATACAACGCGGGCTCATCACCCTCCAGGCCACGGAAGATGCCCTTGTCACATTCGGAGAGGAAGCCATTCCCTACGACATCATGGCTGGGGCCCAGGGATGTCAGGCCAGGCTTCAGCGCCTTCCCCGGGGTCCGGTACTGGCCATCACACCTTTCAACTTTCCCGTGAATCTGGCTCTCCACAAACTTGCTCCCGCCATCGCTGCGGGTTGCAGTGCCGTCTGGAAGCCCTGCCCGCAAGCGCCCCTTACTTCGCAACTCCTGTTCGCGACCTTTGAAGCTGCCCGCGCTGAACTTGGCGCTCCAGAGCATCTGCTGCAGCTCGCGGATGTGCCACCGAACGAAGCCGAAGCCCTTGCGCTCGATGCGCGGATCAGCGTGGTGAGTTTCACGGGCAGCGACCGGGTGGGTCTGCATCTTAAAAGTATTCTTGAAGGCAAACCCTTGATTCTGGAAATGGGGGGCAATGCGGCGGTGGTGCTGGATGCAGGAATTGATGTTTTGGCGGCCGCGAAAGCCCTGGCGCCTGCGGCTGTCGCAGCGGCCGGCCAGAGCTGCTGCAAGGCCCAGCGGATCTACATCCATGCGGAGTTGTGGAATGCCTTTGCAGCCGCTTTCGTGGACGCCGTCAAAGCCCTTCCCTGCGGTGATCCCATGGACGAGGCCACGGTGGTGGGTCCCCTGATCGACGAGGTTACGGCGGTGCGCCTGGATGCCTCCCTGGATCGCGCCATCCAGGCTGGCGCAGTGGTACTGCTGCGCGGCGAGCGGAGCGGCCCGCTGTTGCCGCCTGCCATTCTCACGAACGTTCCCGAAGGCGATCCGCTGCAATGCGATGAGCTCTTCGGCCCCATCACCGTGCTGACGAAGGTGGCGGATTTCAAGGATGGATTGGAACGCGCCGCTGCCACGCGCTTTGGTTTGCGGGCCTCGGTGTACACAAGAGATGTGGGCCATGAAAGGCTCGCCGAAGAAAAACTCCACGTCGGCTGCGTGCTGTTCAATCTGCCGCCCACCTTCCGCGTGGACGCCGCGCCCTTCGGCGGCCTGAAGGCTTCAGGACAAGGCCTGGAAGGCCCGCGTTGGGCCATGGAATCATTTACGGAACCCCGGATGGTGGTTCGTGGATCCGTGAGCTTAAGGTGACTCTGGTCGACTAGCCGAGCGGTCGGGCACTCGCAGTCCACGCGCGGCCAGCATGGAGATGAGCCGGCCGGGATCGTCAGTGATGATGCCGTCGAAGCCCCAATCGATCATCCGTGCCGCCAGCGTGGCATCGAAGGCGACCCCCAGCTTCTCGGGCCAGCTCCCACCACCATCTTGAGGCCCAGGCGGTGGGCCTCGTCCAGCAACGCCTTGGTGAGCTCGGCGTCCTCCGGATCCCAGGCGAATCCGCCCAGGGCCTTGACCATTGCGGGGATGGAACCGCCGTAGTCCTTTACGAGTTTGCCCCCGGTCCAGATTCCGGCGACCTTAGGATCCGAATCGAAGAAGCTGTCTGCTTCCCCTTTCTTGTTGTCGCGCGACGTGAGGTAGGCGGTTTTGACGCACCGGTCGAGCTTCTGCAACGCGTAGAGACAGCTGAAATCGAAGGCATGGACCTCGACTCGATCGACATCCTTTCTTCCCTGAGCACCTTGTACACGGCCGCGGCGAAGGCCTCGGGGGGTGGACTGTGGTCGGGACGCGAAGGCTCGGTCTTCATCTCGATTTGGAACCGGGTCTTCTTCCTGGTGGCATTCTCTGCGAAGCGCACCACCTCACGCAGCGTTGGCATCCGGGTCCCGTCCACGGGGAAACTGGTCCGGGAAAAACCTGAAGTAGGCGCTGTCCGGATTGATCCGGCCGACGTCGAAGCGCCCAAGCTCCGCAAGGGTCATTCCCAGGACGGCCTACTTCCGCTCGTATTCAGCGCGCTCGGCAGGCGAGCGCTTCTTCAGCGCCTCGCGGCTCGGGGCCAGGAACCGGCCCCTCTCGTCGCGGGTGATGTCCGGATTGAGCACGGGATCGTGGGAGAGCAGTACCTCGTGGTCCTTGGTGAGGACCACGTCCATGTCGATCCAGTCCAGGCCGATGCGGATGGACGCCCGGAAGGCAGTGAGGGTGTTCTCCGGAGCATAGGCCCGGACTCCGCGATGGGCGCAGATCTCGACGCCCCTGTAGGGCAGAGCTTGGGCGGAAGCCTGTTGCAGTGAGAGAACGGCCAGCATCGTCAGGGAGAGGAGATTGGACATGGGACCATCCGTTCAGAAAGGCTCGTTAGCGTCGATAGTGTATAAGGAATTTAAAAGCCCCATTTTATTCACACTGAATCCAGCGGCAAGATGGACCTATCACTCAGGTGAGGACCACCTCCAGGTGCGGGTCATGTGGTAGTGACTTGTTGCCACAAACCATAAGTATCCGTCCGCTTTTTTTTGCGTGACAGAAAGGCCTATCTTCCGTATTTCAACTGGAGCGTGATCGGCTTTACTGGCCTTTCATTTCAGTGATGTTCAAATGCTGTTCGATGCCGCGAATCTTCTTGAGGCACAGAATCACACGGCTACCGCTTCTCAGGCCTACAATGGCTCCTATGGCGCATTCATCTTCCAATTCCTCCAGCCGCAAGCAGGCTTACTTCGGCGAACAGCTCGTGATGCGGGGAATGATCACACGCCAGATCCTGGAATATGCTCTGGAGAAACAGCGCAATTCCGGCAAACGACTCGGGGAAGTGCTGATGGAGGGATTCTATCTATCGGAGATCCAGCTCGCTTACCTATTGGCAGAGCACTTCAAACTGGAATTCGTGGATGTGGCCCAATTGGCCTTAACGCCTGAACAACTGAACCTCATACCGGAATCCATGGCCCGCAAGCACATGGTCCTGCCTTTGGGAAAGAACGGAAAGACTCTGGATGTGGTGATGGTGGATCCCGGAGATCTGGAAGGCTTGAACGATCTTGCCTTCGCTTCGGGGGCCAAGATTGCGCCCCGCATCGGGACGCGGTCCCAGATCCTGGAAGCCATCGACCGCTTTTATGCGCGCCACATGGAGGGGGCTGGTGCCCTGATGGTTGCTGGCCAGGAGCAGGCTGGAGATCCCTTCGCGATCCGGGGCCATACCGCGAGTTCCCTGGATGCCAAAGTGGACGCCCCGGTCATCCAGTTATTGAATCTCATCATGAAGAAGGCCATCCAGATGAGGGCCAGCGATATCCACATCGAACCTGGAATTCCGGATGGAACGGTCCGCTTCCGGGTGGATGGCTTGCTGGCGGACCAGTTGCAGGTGCCAAACCAGCTCCAGCCAGCGCTCGTCTCGCGCCTGAAAATCCTGGGCCGCATGGATATCGCCGAGCGCCGTATGCCTCAGGACGGATCCGTGCGAGTCACCCTGGAAGGCCAGGAAACGGATCTCCGGTTATCGACGATCCCCTTGCGAGGCGGCGAGAAGGCCGTCATCCGGATCCTGGATACTTCCAGTGGCGCCTTCGAGTTGGAATCCATCGGGTTCTCTCCCGACGATTTGCTGAAAGTGGAGAAGCTCATCAACCGCCACATGGGCATGATTATCATGACCGGCCCCACCGGCAGCGGGAAAACCACGACGCTCTATTCGATGTTGAACAGGATCAAGAACCGCACCATCAACATCGTCACAGTCGAGGACCCGATCGAATATAACTACCCCGGCATGAATCAAATGCAGGTGAACGCGGATATCGATCTCACTTTCGCCAGGGGTCTGCGATCCATCCTTCGCCAGGATCCGGACGTGATCCTTGTTGGAGAAATTCGGGACGCGGAGACAGCAGAGATTGCTTGCCGGGCGGCACTCACGGGCCATCTGGTATTCAGCACCCTGCATACCAACGACGCCATATCGAGCATCACCCGGTTGCTGGATATCGGCATCCCGCGCTATCTCTTGGCCTCGGTGCTCACCGGGATCATCGCCCAGCGCCTGGTGCGGCGCATCTGCCAGGATTGCTGGACATACAAGGAGCCCGATCCTGAAGCCCTTATGACCCTCGGATTATCGGAAGCAAGCCTCCAAGGAGGTACGTACGGTAAGGGAGCAGGCTGTACCAAGTGCCACGAATTTGGATTCAAGGGCCGCATGGGTGTATTCGAGACCATTGTGATTGATGCACGTATCCGCGATTTGATGCTGCGCGGCGGCAGCGAGGAAGACATCCGCCAGGCCGCACAGGAATCCGGAGGGCGCACGCTCGTGGAAGATGGCCTGCTCAAGGCGAAGGCCGGCCAGACCACGTTGGAAGAGCTGGGCCGCGTGCTGGAGGTGGGCGAATACGCCGCAAATAGTTGCCAAAGTTGCGGGCGCCTGCTTAATTCCGGGTACCGCTTCTGTCCCTACTGCCGCAAGCCCCAATTGCGGATCTGCGCCCAGTGCGGCAAGCCGCTGCACCCAGGATGGATGGCCTGCGCCCATTGCGGGCACGGCTGAATCTCCATGCTTCCAGGGTGAGACGGCGATTCCCTTGGTGCGGTTTCACAACAGCGGACCGCCTTCGGCGAGCTGCTCCATGTGGCCTTGAAAGCCTTTCATGACGAGGCCGTGGATGACGGCCTGCGTGAAGCGGTAGAAGAACCAGGGCAGGGCGGGATTGAAGTCGTGGATGGCCAGCATGGAATAACGTCCGTCCAGGAGGTCGCGGAATTCCAGCCGTGCGGTCCGGCCCCCCAGGACACGGGCGAGGGCGCCGCCGGTGATGAAATACATGCGTCGGTCCGGCGTGCTGTGGGTGGGCTTGAATTCGAGGTGCAGCAAGGTGAATCCCCCGGGCCGCTGTCGCACGGTCCAGGAACCGTCCGCGTCCCGTTCGGTCCGGACGAATAGCCGCATGAGCTTGCCCAGCCAGGCGAAGTAGCGCTCTGCGACCCATTCAGCGTTGCGCCGCGGGGGCAGCCGCAAGCGCTGGATGGAACGGACGCGCCCCGTCTGGTGGATGGCTTCGTCGTCCTTCGCCCTCTGGTGCGGGCGGTCCGCAGCACGCTCGCGGTCCGACCGCACAGCTGCTTCCAAGGTTTCGCGGAAGGGTACCCAGTCCTCGGTGATTTTCCGCTGCACCGGATTGTCCTGTCCCTTCGTGCCGGCGGAGAACATGTACAGAAGGTAGGCCAGGAAGTCAGGATGGATGCCCGGATGCTGCGCCCGCAGCAAGGCCGCGAACAGCCCCTCCGGCATGCCTGGCCAGGAAACGATGCGCGCCTTCCGCCCCAGAATGGCTGCGGTCTCCTCGAGCATCCAGCGGAGCGTGACTGGTTCAGGTCCGAAAACATCGAAGTCCCGGCCGAAGGTTTCCGGGTTGCCCACGCAGTGCTGGACTGCCGTCAGGAAGGCCGCCGTGGTGATGGGCCGAAGTTCGGTCTCGGCGAAACTGGGCAGCGGGATCACGGGCAGGCGCCGCACCATTTTCGCGAGGAGTCGCGACAGCTCACCGCCGGGTCCAATCACCAGACCCGTGCGCAGCACGGTAAGGGGGACACCGCGGGAGGCGAGCACTTCCTCCATTTCCCAGGCGTTGCTGACCTCAGGGCGGTCCGGCGCGGCTGCCAGGGGCGACCGGCAGAGGATCTGCTTTACGCCCGCGCGCGCCGCCGCCCAGGCGAAGTTGTCCGCCACGAGCAGGTCCATGTCCCGGGATTGGGCCTGGTCCAGGCGCGCAGAGGGGTCGCGGTTGTGCACAAGGTAGATGGCGTGGTCCACGCCCTGGAGGGCCTGCAACAACTCCTTGCGGGAGAAGTGGTCGCAGGGCCGTACCTCTACGCCCTCGCCGCCCATCATGGCCCGGGCCATGGAGCGGGTGAGTGCCGCCACCTCGAAACGGCTGGCCAAGGCCTTGCACACCGCGGCGCCGACGAAGCTGCTGGTGCCTGCGATGGCGATCCGGGAACGGCTCGAAGCCTGGGAGTCCTGCACGGGGGATCAGCATAGCAAGTGCGTTCGAACGCATTGCATGGGAGTCGCCAGGAGCGAGGCTTGCAGGTCCCAATCGGGAAACAGGGCACACAAGGGGGCGGGTCTAAAAGACAGTACAGGTAAATGAAATGAGCAATTGAGTCGCACATTCAGATGGCGAATGCAGGCCTGGGGGGATAGACTTCTGAAACACTCCCCATCTGTCGGAATTTTGTATCTAGGAATCCCGGCATCAAAGTCACACCTAATTCAGGAGGCCCCATGGGCACCAAGATCATGCACGTCGAAGCCGCCGGTTTCCCCGACACACCCCTGACGGTAGGCAGGGGCCAGGATTCCGTCCACTTCGTGCAGAAAGGCACCGGCGCCCCCACCACCGTCACGGT
>JANXQX010000109.1 GCA_025353305.1 Holophagaceae bacterium | reverse complement strand
CGAAACGGGTTCGGTGCTCATCACAGTTGGGCCCAAGAACACCTGATGATCATTTCCCGCCAGAGATCTTCGGGATGCGGTAGGAACCCGTCAGGGTCACGTACACCGAGCTGCCATGCAGGAATCCATTGGCGCCAGTGCTTTCGAAGCTGATGAAATTCGCCGCGCCTTCGATGGCGAAACTCCGGCTGAACGCGTAGCCGATGCCCAGCCGCGCACCTGGCCGTGAGTTCTGGCTGCGCTGCTCATAGACCCCTGGCGCTGGATAATTGGGGGGAACCACCTCAAGGCGGCCTTTGACATTGTTGAGGCTCAGACCGGCGCTGCCATAGAAGGTTTCCGCGCCCTTGCGGGAGAAGGTCTGAATCCAGTCGACACCCAGCTGGAGATTGCTGAAGGGCTCATCCGCGGCGAAACGCAGGGCCGCCCGAAGGGCGCCCGACCCTTTAGGAAACACCAAGGCCCCCTCAAGAGCCAAAGGGAATTTGGTCAAAACACCCGAGGCACCCGTGGTGTCACGCTGGTTCTTCCAGTGATGATCCAGGCTGGTGGCCAAGCCCGCATCCAGATGAAGATCCACACCTTGGGCCTGCATTGGCAGTACCACGGCTAATGCGATGAGAAGGCGACGGGGGATGCTCATAGTTTGTCCAATCCTTCAATTCCGATGTTAGGCAGCCATGGCATGAGTTCGTACTGGGCCACGCCAGCCATTGTGAAAGGGTCGCCATCGCGAATTGCGTCCATGGAGGCCTGGACAGAATCATCCGGAACCCGTAATAGCAATGCTCCGCCATTCCTGGGGTCCAGTGGCCCCGATGCCAACAGCAGACCCCGATCCTTCAGTGTCCGAAGATAAGTCCTGTGTTGATCCAGGACCTTCAGCACTTCATCCAGGGGCTTCCGGTACCGGAGGATGGCAAGGGCGTACATCGAAAGCTCCAAAAGGCTCACCTGCCCAGCTAACCATGGATCGGACCGGACATGAAGGGGATCAGAGTTCATTTTGATTGGTTGGTTAATATTGCATGACGGCTTAATGTCATCCTGATTCTTCTCCCCTTCATGGCCGGTCCATGCGCAAATTTTTTGAACCCATCGCATTGTCGCTTCGCCACCTGGCAGGCTTGGCGATGGCGCTGGGATTTGGCCTGGCACTGCATGCGCAGCCGCTGGCCTTCAGGCATTTCGACGGTCGCGACGGCCTGCCCCAGAGCCAGGTGAGGGCACTGCTGGAAGATCGGCGGGGCTTCCTGTGGGTGGGAACCCAGGGCGGTGTCGCGCGGTTGGGCGCTTCCGGTTTCAAGAATTTCGGCTTGACCCAGGGTCTTACGGTTGGACAGGTGTCGGCTTTGCTGGAGGATCGGGAAGGGGCCATCTGGGTGGCCCAGGTTGACGCCAGGCTGGCGCGGATCCGGGGCACCCAGGTGCAGACCTTCGGTCCCGAGGATGGCTTTCCACAGTTGAATTCCTTCTGCCTGGCCGAGGAAGATTCGGGGGCGATACTGGTGGGAACCGGGAGCGGGCTTTACCGCTGGAAGGGAAGCGTTTTCCAGCCGGTGGAGCTGGGTGCGTGGCCCAAGGAACCTATTTATGGGATCGCCAAGACCAAGGGTGGGTTTTGGTTGAGCACCCGCAAAGGCAGGGTGGGCTTCTGGGATGGACACCATCTGAAGGAGGAGATCCTCCCCAAAGCAGTGGCCGGGCGCGAGGTTTGGAAAATACTGATGGATCCAACAGAAAGGCCCTGCGCGCTGACGCGCCCAGGCCTGTTCAGAAAAGTGGAAGGCGTTTGGACACCAATTCCCCTGAAGGGCTACAGCGGTGACCCCAAACTCCAGGATTTCAGTTTTGACCATGATGGTTCCCTGATGGTCGGGCTGGGCGGTGATGGGCTATGGGTCCAGTCTCCCAGCGGCTCTACCCGATGGTGGACCGCGAAGGATGGGCTGCCTGAAGATCCGATCAACCTGGCCCTCCGGGACCACCAGGGCATTCTCTGGGTGGGCTCCGACGGGGCCGGCCTCTATGCCCTTGCCGTGTCCGGCCTTCATTCAATCAGGGCCCAGCTTCCCTTCGAGCTTGGCGCGGTGCTGGCCATTGAACCGTTGCCCGGCGTCGGCACTTTTTTAGGTACCAGCCACGGCCTTTACCTTTGGGCTGAAGGCAAAGGACTCACGGCCCGTTGGACCATAAAGGAAGGGCTGCCTTCCAACGAAATCTGGAGCCTATATCCCGATGGCAGCGGTGGGCTCTGGCTGGGCAGCGCCAAGGGTATGGGTCGCTGGCGGAATGGGCGCGTGCAACCTGGGAAAATTCTCGGGGATGCACGGGTCTTCCAGGTCCTGGGCTGGCACGGCAAGAACTTCGTGGGAACCGACCGCGGTCTCATGGAGCTGGATCTGTCGGGCCAGGTGGAACGGACCATCGAGATGCCCAAGGAAACCGGAGTCAACGATGCCTACGTGCTGGCCGAAGATGGCGAAGGCCTTCTCGTTGGATGTTCCAAGGGCCTGTACCGGTTTGATGGCCAACGCCTAGCACGCGCTTTTCCAACCACACCCTTCGACAATATCAGCGTTCTTACCCTTTACAGGGATGCCAGCGGTTCGCTCCTGGTGGGCACGGTGCAAGGGCTGTACAGACATGACGGGGGGCGTTGGACACGGATCAGCATCGAAGAAGGTCTGCCTGACGCCAACATCTACTTTGTCGGGGACGGCGGCCAAGGGCGCATCGCCGTGGGACACGGCAAAGGCGTCACCCTGATCGGGAACGGTGGCCGCATGGTTCATCTGAATCAGTCCATCGGCCTGCTCTCCAATGAAACGAACCAGGGTTCCATGCACCTGGATGAAAAGGGCCGGCTTTGGTTCGGCATGATCAATGGCGTGTGCATTCTGGATACGCGGGAAGCGCTGCGAATCCCAAGAATGCCCCCACCGCAAGTGCTCGAAGCGTCCTGGCCAGGCGGCCTCAGCCACCTTCCCACCCAGATCGAGCTGCCTCCGCGACGCGATTTCATTGAATTCAATTTCGAAATCGGAATGCCCATTTTCAACAATCCGCCGATCTACGAAGTCCATCTGGAAGGCCTGTCCACGGACTGGCAGCGGATCAACGAGGGCAATACCGTGCGCTTCGAACGGCTGCCGGCCGGCACCTACCGATTTCGCGTGCGGGCCAGCCAGGATGGCTCGCATTGGAGCGAGGGGCCGGCTGTTTCACTGAAGGTCCGGCCCACCTGGCTGGAACATCCATTGGGACGCGCGGCCCTGGTCCTGGCCGGGCTGGCCATTGTCGCTGCCTTCATCCAATGGCGGACCCTTCGCCTGCGCAGAATTGCGAAGACGCTTGAATTCCAAGTTGGTGAACGCACCCGCTCCCTGAACCAGCGCAATCAGGAACTTGAAGTCGCCCATGAACAGGTGAAGCAAATCCTTGAATCCAAAGTGGTGTTCACGCGCATGGTGGTGCACGATCTGCGATCCCCCATCACGACCATCAATCTGCTGGCGGAGCAGATGGGAGTCGAGGCGCAGGAACGGGGCGAGACCCCACCGGCCCAGCTGGAGATCGTTTCAAAGGAGGTGGATCGGCTGGATGGGTTGCTGCGGCGGCTTTTGGACCAATCCCGCAGCGAGGCCGTGGACCAGACCCTGCACATGGTCCGCATGGTGCCCCATAAACTCCTGGATGGCATGGAAGACGTGCTGCGCGTGAAAGCGGAATGGGTGGGCCTGCATTTTTCGTGGGACGCTGAACCCATCGAGGGCGAGGTGTTGGCGGACGCACTCGCCATTCAACAGGTTCTGCTCAATCTGTTCGGCAACGCCCTCAAGGTCACGGCACCTGGAGGCAGCGTAGGCGTGCGGTCCGGTGTGAAGGGGGGACGCTGGGTTCTGGAGATCTGGGATACGGGCCGGGGCTTCGACGCAGGGGAATTGGAGCGGCTCTTCCAACCCTTCACGCAAGTGGAAATCAGCGATATCGGCAAGGGGTGGGGTCTGGGCCTGAGCATTGTGAAAAGCCTGGTGGATGCCCACGGCGCAACCATCTCCGTGGAAAGCAGGCCGGGCCACGGCTGCACCTTCCGCATTGCATTTGTGCTGCTCTCTAACCCAGTGTGATGCGGGTGCCCACGATGGCCGGGTCCTCATGCTTCAGGGCTTCGGCGGTGGTGATCAGGACTTCGTGGCCGCCAGCCTCGATGAAGGACAGGGCGCTTTCGATCTTGGGGCCCATGGAACCCGCCGGGAATTGGCCATCAGCGAGATGAGCCCTGGCTTCCGTCGCGGTCATCCGGTCCACCCATCGTTGCGTGTGCTTGCCGAAATTCAGGGCCACCTTTGGCACGCTCGTCAGGATGATGTAGAGCTCCGCGCCAAGATTGGCTGCCAGCAAGGCGCTCAGGCGGTCCTTGTCGATGACCGCTTCCACGCCCACCAATAGTCCCGAGGCATCGCGGATCACCGGGATGCCGCCACCGCCTCCTGCGATGACGCAATGCCCGCTTTCCAGCAGGGTCTTGATGGCGCTCAGCTGCACTATCTCGATGGGCTTGGGCGAGGGCACGACCTTGCGCCAGCCGCGGCCGCTGTCCTCTTTCATCTTCCATTTCCGCTGCCGCATGAGTTCCAGCGCGCGGAACTCCGGGTAGAAAGGGCCGATGGGCTTGGTCGGATTTTCGAAACCGGGATCGAATTTGTCCACGACCACTTCGGTGAGGATCGTCACCACGGGAGCGTCCAGTTTTTCGTAATGCAGGCGGTTCATGAGCATGCGTTCCAGCATGTAGCCCATGGACCCCTGGGTCATGCCCACGGCGATATCCAAGTTGTAGGGCGGGATCTGGTTGGAGGCCGATTCCTGCTGGATGAGCAGGTTGCCCACCTGCGGGCCGTTGCCGTGGACCACGCAAAGCGAGTAGCCCTGAGCCACGACCCGGGCCAGCATCTCCGCGCAGTCCCGGGCGTTCTCGAGTTGTTCCTCTTGCAGCCCCCGCTCGTCCTCCTTCAGCAATGCGTTTCCGCCGATGGCAAGCAGTGCGATTTTTTGGGACGCAGAGGACATGTTTCGCTTTCGGGAAAAACAAAAAGTTTATCGTATAAGCGCATCCTTTCCCAGGTTTGTTCGACCCGGATCACTGGGCGCAGCATCTGTCCCGGTTGGTAGTTGGGGTGGTTCGCGTGGTCTTCAATTCAAGATGAAGGATCCGTCATCACCGCAACCACCTTGCGGGCCCGCGTCGCTCATCCTGCTTGTTTGGCTCAGCCAACGGAGGACTCAGCCTTGGAGATCGTGGGCGGCATCCTTGACGCCGCGCTTGAAATCGTTGGCGGCATGGGTGGTACGCACTTTCACCTCTTCCCAGGCCTCTTCCGCGTCGTCCGCCAGTTCGCCGGCCTTGCGGCGGGCTTTGCGGCCGAGCGCTTTCAGATCGTTCCGGACCTCGGCTCCGGTCTTAGGTGTCGTGAGGCCGACCACCAGGGCGCCCAGTGCGGCTCCGGCGAGAAAGGTCAGCAGCAAGGTGCTCCCGGCATTGTTCTCCTGGCTCATGGTCTACTCCTTTGCTTCTCCGTGAAGGTGTCTTGGGCTCCTGAAGGCGGCGAGCACGGGACCAAGCAGCCCCAGGAGGCTCCCGAGATTTCGGGAGACGGTTTCCATACCGGTTTGAAACTGCATTTGGAGCTCGTCCACCATGCGGCCCAGTTTGCCTGCGGTCCGGGCGAGACCGGCGAACTCGTCCAGGGAGATCTGGAGCGAGTCCGCCAATTGATCCATCCGCAGTCGCGAGGCGTGGGCGTCATCGGAGATGCGCGTGAGATCCTTCTTGGCTCCCTGCAGGAACACGTCCAGGCTGCGGGCCGCCCGGCCCAGATAGAAGCACACCGACAGCATCCCCGCGGCCAAGGCCAGCAGCACCACGACGAGAGTGATCTGGAGCGACATTGGCATGCATCCTCCTGGATCCAGGAAGGGACCTGAGGCCACTTCCTCCCGTCACAAGCTACGCCTTTAACCGGTACGCGGCCTGTCTCCAGGGCCCCCTGAGAAGAACTTGTGCCCTTCCGCATAATTGCCCCGGACGACCTTCCTTCAAGCCCTTGCAGAGCTTAACTTCTCTGGACCGACAGGCCGCGCTCGACCGCTGGGATGAGGAAGCGGGTTCTTTGAACCAACCGCCCCAGGAATCATTTATTCCTGGGTTTGGCCCTATTGGGAAAGGCAATGATCCTCCAGGCTCCACCTCTCTCGCCGCGGCAGACCATCACGGTTGTCTTGGCCGGAGGACGGGGCAAACGGTTGGAAGGTCTCACGGAAAGGTTCTCAAAACCGGGGTTGGATTTCGGCGGGCAATTCAAGATCATCGACTTCACGCTCTCCAACTGCGTGAACTCGGGGTTCCGGCGGGTGATGGTGCTGACCCAGTACAACGCCCATCGACTCCTGGAGCACCTGCAACTGGGCTGGAGCTTCCTGAGCGGGCGCCTGAACGAGTTCGTGCACGCCTACCCCGCGGAGCAGCGCGCCGGCGTGGAGAGCTGGTACCAGGGCACGGCGGACGCGGTATTCCAGAACCTCCAGAACATCATGGCCCACAGCCCGCGGAACGTCCTGATTCTGGCGGGGGACCATGTGTACCTGATGGACTACAAAACTTTTTTACAGGATCACCTGGCCACCGAAGCCGATCTCACCATCACGTGCACCGAGGTCCCTCGCGCTGAAGCAACGAATTACGGGGTGGTCCAGGTGGATGAACACGACCGCATCGTGGGCTTCGTCGAAAAGCCAGAGGATCCGCCCTGCATCCCGGGCAAGCCGGACCGGGCACTGGCGAGCATGGGGATCTACTTCTTCAACGCGGGATTCCTCTATGACCAGTTGAAGCGCGACGCGAAGGAACTGGGTTCCTCCCATGACTTCGGAAGGGATGTCATTCCGTATGTCGTGGCGAAGGGTGCTCGCGTGATGGCGCACCGGTTCGAACTGAGCTGCGTCCAGACCGCACCCGGAGCCCCTTACTGGCGGGATGTGGGCACGCTGGATTCCTTCTGGGACGGCAACATGGATCTCACCTGTCCAAGGCCCCCCATGGACATTTACGACCCGGCCTGGCCTGTCCTTACCTACATGGAGCAGCTGCCTCCCACCAAATTCATCCGAAGCGAACTGGAGACTTCGTCCACCAATCACGAAAGCGTGGTTGGGATTGGCTGTGTGCTGGAAGGCGCCCGCATCCTGGGTTCGCTGCTTTCGAACCGGGTCCAGATCCACCCCCACAGCCGGGTCGAGGAAAGCGTGGTGCTTCCGGACGTGGATATCGGAGAGGGCTCGCGCCTGCGCCGGGCGATTCTCGCGAGGGGTTGCCGGATTCCCAGGGGATTGGTGGTAGGCGAAGATCCCGAGGAGGATGCTCGCAGGTTCAAGGTGACCCCTGAAGGCATCACCCTGATCACTCCCATGCTCCTTCAGCGAAACGTGGGCTGATTGAGGAGGTTCCATGGACCACTCACGACTTTGGACAGAACTCGAATCCCAGCCCATGTCCGGATGGCTGCGGCTCATGGATCCACTCCCGCGCTTCCCCGGCCTGGATCCAGATGCCCGTTTACTCTGGTGTGGCATCGGAGGTTCTTTGGGATCTGCAAACACGCTGGTTCAGGCCTTGGGAAATTCGCGCCAGCGCCAGGATTGGATCCCCCTGGCGGGGCCCGAGCAGGAATCTGGACTTCTGAGGTACACCGACCAGCTCGTGTTCGCATCCAAGAGCGGGCGCACTTTGGAAACCTGGACCTGGATCTCCCACCTTCGCTCCCAACCCGGTTGGGGCCGGTGGAGGCAACCACCGCTGGTCCTCACGCAGGATGACGGCAACCCGCTGGCCCGGATGGCCCGGGCTGAAGGCTGGCATCTGCTGCAACTGCCTGAGGACGTGGGTGGCCGCTATTCGGCTTTCACCCCCATCGGGACATTGCCCCTGGCGTGGATGGGATTGGACGTGCCGGGTTATCTTCAGGGAGCCAGGCGGGTGGCCCAGGAAACCCTGGACGGTCATGGTCCCTGGGGCTCCAGGGTATGGATGGCCGTGGACCAGCTTCTGGAGGGGTATCGCTGGAATATCAGAACGTGGGTGCTGATGCCTTACTGCAACCGCTTGATAGGCCTTGGTGATTGGTGGGTGCAGTTGGTGGCGGGGAGCCTCGGCAAGACCGCGCAGGATGGGACACGGGTGGGCGTCACCCCCATCCAGGCAATGGGACCCCAGGACCAGCACACCCAGTTCCAGCGCTGGATCGGGGGCCCCCAAGACATGGGGGTCTTTCTGCTCACCATGGGCGGTCCCCCGGACGAGGAATACCTTGCTCCCCCACGCTTGTGCCCTTTGCCCGGACTGAGCCGGTGGAAGCCGTCCCAGATCCTGGAGGCAGAGGCCGACGGCACCCACCATGCTTTGGTGAACGCGGGCCTGCCGGTCATCTGGTGGCAGCTGGACAGCGTTCCCAATGAACTGAATCTCGGTTGCCTCTTCATGGCCTGGCAGCTCATTGTGGCGCTGACGGGCCTGGCCCTGGGGGTGGACCCCTTCGACCAGCCCGCGGTGGAGGAGGGCAAGCGATGGACCGAGTCCCTACTGGGCCTGGGATCCAAGGCCGAAGGCGCGGCCGCAGAAACAGAGAAGATGGCGGTGCGATAGGGCCCTCAGCATCGAATCATACGAGTTTGCATTCGAAAAAATTAAAATTCACCACCAAGACACGAAGACACCAAGAAAGCGCCAAGCTCCAACATGACTGATTCCGGCTCAAAATCGCTTCGCGAGGCGCGTAGCGCCTGCGGGCCGAAGGCCCGCA
>JANXQX010000105.1 GCA_025353305.1 Holophagaceae bacterium | reverse complement strand
TGAGGTAGGCCAAGGCGGGACCGAAAGGGCACAAATTACCAATGGAACAAACCGATCCCATGTGCATCCCTTTGACGAGCCGCCAATTCGGCCACCCTCACAAAGGAGAAGCCATGAAAATCATCCGAAACCTCGCAACCTTTCTGGCCCTTACCTCTGTCACAGCTGCGATCGCTGGAGACAGTAGATGGTTTGCAGGTAAGTACCGTCCCGCAGTTTCGCCCTCTGCTTCATCCATGCCGACTCTTACCCCTGTCACGGCTGCGTTCGCTGGAAGCAGCAGGTGGTTTGCTGGTAAGTACCGCCCCGCAGCCTCACCCTCTTGGTTCTCCCCCAAACCTGGGACCAAATGACGGGTTCAGATCACTAGTATCCGGTTAAAAGTCAAACAATGGCAATAAGTTAGAGAAGTGGTCCTCGCGAATCCGGATTTCCTCCTTTGCAAAGGCACGCCGGAGCTCGATTTTCTCGAAAACGGAGACCGACAGGATCTGTAGCAATTGGTAGAGCGAGGCGTCGAGGTGGAGTTCCTTCTTCAGGATGGCAATCAGCGCGTAGGTGGCCACGGCGATCCAGATCTGGGTCTTTACAGCGTTCTCGCTGGTGCCCATGAATCGCTTGATGCGCAGGTGTTGCTTGATCCACTTGAAAAAGAGCTCGACCTGCCAACGCTGCTTGTAGAGCGCGGCGATCGTCAAGGCTGGCAGAGCGGTGTTGTTCGTGAGGAACACCAGCGTCTTGCCGCTCTCGGGGTCCTTGTAACGAATGCGCCGGATGAGCTCGGGATAGTGCCGGGATGCGTAGAAGCCGTTGAGGATCACCCGCTGATCGCAGATAACGCCATGTCCCCGATCTGCGGGCATGGAGCAGGCACGGCGGGCATCCATGCCGCGTTTGGCTCGGGTGACATAGAACGCGGCCTGCCGGTGGATGTCGTACAGCCGCTGGAAATCCAGGTAGCCACGATCCATCACATAGAATGCACCAGCCTCGATGAGCAGCAGGTCCAGAGCCCGCACGTCGTGCATCTTGCCATCGCTGATGTGGATGAAGGCAGGGATGGAGCCCCTGAGATCCAGCAGTGTGTGCAGTTTGATGGCCGCCTTGGTTGTCCGGAACGGGGCCCATTCGAACAAGGAAAGGCAGAGGTCGATGGTGGTGGAATCGAGCGCATAGACGGTGTTGTCGAGGTCGAGTCCGAGATCGTCGCCGCAATAGAGCTTCCGGGCTCGCCGGATGAGCGCCTGGGCGACATCGGCCCAGATGCGCCAATCGCGGTTCTCGTTGGCATCGGCCAAGGTCGAGCGCCGCACGGGCTGGCGGAAGCCCATCGAGTACAGCCGCGAGCGGTTCGCCCCAAGGCATGCCTCGATGTCCCACAGGCTTTCGCGCCATGTCAGCTGCGCGAAGGCCATGGCCCGGAACTGCTCGGCGCAGGTGAAACTTCGCACTCGCGTGTCGCCGCCGTATCGCGCCACGATTCGTCCAAAGCCCGTCCATGGCATGAGGTTCATCAACTGCGTGAACATTGTCTTTCCGGAATTCATGGCGACGCTCCCTGGGGTCCAACCCCAGAAAAACACCCGAAATCCCGCTTCCGCCGTTCAAATCGCCACCAAGGAATATTGTATGGAAATAGCTGTAGTAGATAAACCTACAAGCTTGCCTTTCACTCTCAACCGGACACTAGTGGGTTCAGATCTAGGTTGATGGCGGTGTGAAAGAAGCCTGATCCAGGGTTGGAAGCCGGTGTCACGGTGACGTCTGGTTGGGTCACCTGGCTACAATTGCATCCGCATGACCTCACGGTAGGCATCGATCAGCTTGGATCGCACGGCCATCATCATCATCATGTTGATGTCCGCCTTCTGCACGGCCAGCATAGCCGTATGCATGTCAGTTCCCTCTCCGACCATTAAATTCCGGGCTGCATCCTCCGCACGTTTGTCATCCTCACCGGCTTCGCGAAGGGTTTGTTTGAGAAGGTCGGAGAAGCTGAGGCCATTGCCATCGACCTGCTCACCCGGCTCAGTCGGCCCGGTGATGGGCGACAATGGCTGTAGGGGCGAGACAGGGTTAAGGGGATCCATGGGGTAACGCCTCACTCACAAGATCTGGCAGATAATAGATCAACTTGAGGCATCGGAGTCTTGGCGGCGGCACAGATCGACTCGAGTGTCGCTCGGGTCGCCAAAGACCTGTCCCAATCCAGAACGTCACGCAGCCTCTGTGCCAAAGGTTCCTTGACCCCGCCAAACTGGGACTTCAACCATGGCCTCAAGCCTCAAGGCCGAGGAGGCAGCCAGTGAGAAGACCAGTGAACATGGCGTATGCGTCAGCCTTCCGGGGTCATCCAGCCGGCCTCCATCCCGGAGGCTCCACGAGGATGTACGCCCGACCATCCTCATTCCAGGCGGTGCCACGATGGCCTGAGGCGAGGATCATGGAACGCTTCTTGGAATCGGCGTCCAGGCCCTTGAGGGTGCGGTCGAAGGCGTAGACGGCGCGCCCGTCCTTGAGGTAGAAGCAGGCGGCCCGGCAGGAGGCCATCGGGCAGGCCCTACCGCCCTTGAGGGGATGGTTCGCCAATCCCTTCGGCAGGTGGGCTGCGAAACCAACGGCCTTGGAGGACCACTGTTTGCATCGCTCCATGCATTGCTCCATAGATTCCTGGGCGGATGCATCCAGGGTGAAATCCATGTTCTGGACTTCCCTGTAGTTCTGAAGCACAGCCTGGGTGAACCGCTCTCCTTCATGACTGTTCCAATGAAGCATCCAGCCCCAGGCACCAGACCCGAGGAGAAACACGAGGGTGGCGGCGATTCCCAAGGTGTACCAGGTCGGTCGATGACCGTACCCCTGAGTGGCCCGAAGCAGGTTGCGTCTCAAGTCTTCGGGGGCACCGCCGGGACGCAATGCATCCGTAAGCTGCTGGTCAAAGCCGGTGGTGCCGGTCGATTTTACGTTCATACCACACCCCCTTTCGGAGGGAGATCTTCCTTCTTCAATGCAGCCTTCAGAGCGGCCTTGGCCCGGTGAAGCCGGCTCTGGACGGTGCCAAGAGGAAGATCCAGGATCCCGGCGATTTGTTCGTAGGAAAGCTCCTGCTGGTAGCGCAGGAGGAGAAGGGTCCGGGCGGCCTCAGGGATACGGGTTAGGGCACCGGGTAGCGCTTCGAGGAGCGATGGATCCACACCTTCCTCATCCTCAGGGCCAGGAAGCGCTTCGAAGTCCTCCTCGTTCCAGACTTCGAAGCGTGCGCTGGATCTGAACTCCATTGCGATCTCATTGCGCAGAATGGATATCAACCAGCCTCGGGCCGCAAGCGCATCCCGCAATTGGCCGAGTTTCTCGAAGGCCTTTAGGAAGGTGCGTTGGACAATTTCCTTGGCGAGATCCTCTTGGCGAAGCTTCATGCGGGCATACGCATGCACCGCATCAAGATGCCCTTCCACCAGGGATTCGCAGGTCAATATCAAAGCCCTTCCCCTGTCATAGGTACAAGGCATTTCCCGTACGCTGGTCCTGGCTGAATGGGGAGGCTGCCAGGGAGGAAAAAAGGGCGGGACGGCGAACCGTCCCGCAAGAGATCAGGACATGTAGTCCGGCATGACAGGACCTGTTTCGCGCACTTTTGGGGGCGTGGTCTTTTTGGTGTCCTTCGTGCAGCTCTTGCACTGTTCACAGCCCTTCATCTCCTTGGGTTCAGCCGTTTGCTTGGGTTCGACGGAAGAGGCCTCATGGTGCTTGGCACTCATTACATTGTCTTCGGCGAAGGCGAAGGTGAAGGAAGAGAGCGCCAGGATGGCGAGCAGGTTGCGTGTGAGTTTCATGGTATCTCCTTTTTTGGGACCGACCATTTGGACGGCTTACATAAGGGATGCCCCAGGGATGGTTTTGTTCCATCCGGTAATTTCTGTATCAATCGCATAGGGTATCGAGAGGAATCATGCCCCGAACAAGCATCGTCCCTATCATGCGTGATTCGTGATGAGGGGAATGGTGGAGGCATCCGTAGAGGCGGTCTGGCCATCCCGCAGGACCAGAATGCGATCGAAAAAGCCCTGGTTTTCCACGTTGTGGGTCACCATGACGATGGTTTGTCCGTCCTCGTTGAGCTCCCGGAGCAGGGCCATGATTTCGGCAGATGTCGCGGTATCGAGGCTGCCCGTCGGTTCATCGGCGAGAAGTAGGGGCGGACGGTTGACCAAGGCACGGGCGATGGCTACCCGTTCCTGTTCGCCTCCGGAGAGCTGGCTAGGAAGGTGGCCGCCACGGTCGCCGAGACCCACGAGTCCCAACACTCGCAACGCCTGCCCGCGCTTCTCGGCCGCCGGCATTTTTTTGACCGCCAATGGCAGCATGACGTTCTCCAATGCGGTTAGGTAGGGAACCAGATTGAAGCTTTGGAACACGAAGCCCAGGTATTCACGCCGAAAGTCAGCAAGCTTTTCTTGATCCAGGGCATATAGATCAATGCCATCGACCATGACCATTCCTGCCGTGGGGTGGCAGAGTCCGCCGAGGATGGAGAGAAGCGTGCTCTTCCCTGAGCCAGACTGGCCCATGATGCCGAGGAAGACTCCTTCTTCCACCTCCAGGTCGAGCCCTTTTAGGGCGTCAACCTGGTGGCCACCCGCGCCTATATAGGTCTTCTGAAGATTCTTGATATCGATGAATGCCATGAATCAATCCTTCCGGGGCTAGGGGCCCCGTGAGTAGATGGGAAACGCCGTTTGGGGTCAGATCGCCCGCAGTGCCTCGCTCGGGTCCATCCGGCTGGCGCGCAGCGCGGGGTAGAAGGAGGCTGCCGCACCAACGAGGACAGCCAGCAGCAGGGAACCTCCAGCCAGGGCCGGACTCCAGACCAGGTGGGAATGTCCCTGGGCCAGCCAGGGGAGAAGCAGACGGGTTACACCCATCCCCGAGAGGAACCCGAGAAAGCCGGCCAGGAGGCTGACAGTGACTGCCTCCATGAGGATCAGGCTGACGATATGGCTGCGCCGGAAACCCAAGGCTCGGAAGATCCCGATCTCGCGAGTCCGCTCGTTGACCGAAGCCATCATGGTGACGAAGACCACCATTGCGCCGATAAAGAGGACCACGACGGCCACGCCGAACGAGAAGGCCTTGAACTGCTCCAGGGCGTGGATGCGGGTCTTCACCACCTGCTGGATGGCGCTCACCTTCCCGCCGGGAAGAGCCGCGGAAATCTGATCCACCATGTCCGATACCGGACAATCTCCGCAGAGGGCCGCGACTTCGACGAGGGAAACGGTTCCCTCCTTGTGGAGCAGTCGCTGAGCTGCTGGCAGGGTAGTGATCAGGAGATCGTCGTCCTGGGACCCCGTTTCCCGCAGGAGGCCCGCCACGGTGAATGGGTTTCCATCCACCATGAGGGTCGATCCGGTATTAAGGCCGAGCCTGCCAGCGGCCCGGCTTCCCGCCACCAGTTCATCGTCGGAGGCCATCCGACGGCCGTCGAGGCTCCACCAACCCTTGACGCGAAATTCCGAACGCGGGTCCACACCCATCAGCATGACTCGGGATGTTCCCACCCTCACTGCCCCCAGAACCTTCGGCGCCACGGCCGCGATGTTACGGCTGTTGGGGATGCTTTCGATCCTGGTTAGATCTTGTTCACGGATTTCCTTGGCATCAAGCGAAAGCCCCCCCAAGGTGATCCCCCCATAGGAGAGCGAAAGCTCATCGCTCTTGGGGGTGATCAGTATGTTGGCGCCGAAGCTCTCCAGCTTGTGTTCTGCTTCCATGGTCAGAGACTGAGTGAGCGAAAGGAGAGCCACCACAGTGGCCACTCCGATGAGTAGCCCAGCCACCAGGAAAGCCATGCGGGACTTCCGTCTCCGCAGGTTGTTCAGGGCGATGGTACGCAGATTCATCTGAGTCCCTACAAAGGATTGGTGCTGAAATACATCGCGCCCTGAATCAGGTCCGATTCCCGAATGACCACTTGACCGCCATTGACCAGTCGGGCCAGGGGAACCGGGTTGCAACCGCCTTGGACATCGTTGATCAGGTTGGTGTGGAACTTCCTGTTGCACTTGTTGCAAACCATATAGTCCCCCTCCTGGCGGTATCCCATGCGGCCCCGGTAGCAGACCACGCAGGAGTCGATGGCCGCACGAATCTGGCCATCGAGGCTCTTCACCACGAGGAAATTCACATTCGTGTCCCCATTTCGGTAAGTGAAGAAGTGCGCCTTTCCATCGGAGACTTCCGCCGCCGAGATGACAACCTGCCCTTGAACGGCTTTAATTGTTGGGTATCTCCCGCTTTCGCTACCCAGGATGTTCCAGGCGAGGAGTACAAGTGCGGTCAACCCCAGAGCGGCACCAAAGATAACAGGAAGATTTTTTTTCTTCTGCGGCTGAACGAACTGGGCCTGCTTGGCGTTGTGCTGAGACATGAATGAGGCTCCTTAGATATGGCATGCGCCCGGAAACGTGCGTGAAGGTGATGGGTCAACGATCTAGGCTGTTGAATGGAATGGCAGGGGACTTAGCCTGAATCTCGATATGCAAGGATTCGGGCGGAGGAAACCGGGAGAAACTCGGAAGGCCTCTGCGGCTGGCGTACTGATGTGACCGCGGAAATGCACAGAATCCGACGGAGACTCCATTACGCGAACGGATCACAGGGATCTGATTGCTCAGCAGTGAACGAAACAAATGTTCCAGGCCAGGAGGGCCATGGCGACAATCCCAAGGACGACCCAAAGGAACTTCGGGAGGTTTTTTTTCTTTTTTGGCTGAAGGGACGGACCCGATTCTGCGTTTTGCTGAGTCATGAAAGTTATTCCTTTGGATGAGAGCGGAGAATGCATAACTGGGGCGGGACTCGAAAGGCTCCATGCTGGTGCATCGAGGCGCCCAGCCTCATGTGGAGGCGACCTCTGACGAACGACTGGTGGGCCGCAGACTCCTCAGCAGCTGCAGGAAAGCAGGTCGAGCCTGCAAGACTGCCTTCCCGTCACCGGTCATCTTGAAGAACCATGTATGGGTGTCCACTTGGGCCATGCCTACGGCCATGCGTCCGTTCGGAACATCGGGATTGTTGATGTCGAAGACAGAGATCTGTCCAGCCACCGCCCCCAGTCGGACACGTCGGGATGCGAGGGTTGCTTCAGTGATGGGAGGGAGGCTGAGTTGTTCCCTCCAGCGGTTCACATTGGCCAATTCACCGCCGGCGGTTCCGGGCAGGGAGATCACCGAAACCTCTACGTCCCTAGGTCTTGGTGATTTCAAGGTTGCGTACCGCATGCCCCCCTGGTGATTCTCTGAATTCCAGCCCTCGGGGAGATCCCAGTCAAGGGCCTTGCCGAAGGTGGCCTGGACTGGATTCGAAGCACCGACAGCATTCATATTGCACCCCCCCTCGGCATCCACGCCGTGGGGGCAGGCAGATCGTCCATCGGCTCCGGGCGTGTGATCGCAACCATTCTGGGCAGCGCCTGGGAGTGTCCCCGGAGCACCCGAGGGCAGGATCGCGTAAAGTGTTAACGCTGCGACCATGGGAGCAGCCAGCAGCAGGCTCAATCGCCATCGGCGATCAGGCGAAGGCACCGTCGATTCGAATGGGATTGAATCCTGGTCTGTCATGGCCACCTCCTCAACCGGTGTAGGTATGGACGCTTTGCGCCGCGGTCGGTAGGTAGTTCACGCCGAACCAGCAGATCAGAACGATGGGGAAGCCGAGCAAGGGCAGCCACAGGGAGCGGGACTCCCCGGTCTGCACGCGCTGGTGTAGCGGGATGAGGTAAAAGGCCCAGGTGAGGAAGGACCAGGTTTCTTTGGGGTCCCAGGTCCAGTAGTTGCCCCATGCGCTTTTGGCCCACAGGGCGCCGATCACGAGGCCCGCGGTGAGAAGGGGAAAGCCCAGCCAGAGCAGTCGGTTCGGAAGAGCGAGTGTCGCTGGGACATCCTCCTTGCCCATCCACTTGCGCACCAGCAACACCGCCGCAGCCAGACTACTCAGTGCGAGGGTTGCGTAGGCCGCCATGTAGATCACCACGTGGGGGACGAACCATGCGCTTTGGAGAGCGGGCATTAATGTCTTCATCCGGGCTTCGGGGAGCATGAGATTCAGCACTAAAAACAGCACAGCCATAGCCGCCATAGGAGCCACCAGCAGATCGGTCTTCCATCGCCATCGGGCGAAGAAGGCGATGGCTGGTAGCCAGGCCGCGTAGAGGAGACGAGTCTCGCCCAGAGTCCTGATCGGAGGCCGCTCGAGAGTGATCCATAGCCATGCGACCATGCCGATCAAAAGCGCCCACCCCGCAAGACACAAGAGCATCCCCTGGCGGTTGAGGCGATCCTGGCCGCGCACCGTTCCAAGCGCATCGGTGACCGCGCCGGATCCCAAAAGTACGGCAGCGCCACCGAGAACCATGACGTCCGTCATTGGGCACCTCCTTCGTTCAACAGGCTGGGCAGCAGCCACAGAGCCCCCAGGGTTCCCACGAGCAACAACGCCAGCCCGGTCCAAACCACAGGGATGGAGGGATCTCGTTTGGCGCCGAGAATGCTGAACGTCAATCCTTCGGGCGAGACCTGGTAGCTCGATTGGCTGAGCTGCCATCCGTGATGCATCAAAGGATCGTTGACCCGGATGGAATAGCTCAAGCCGTCGGCCACAACCTCGCTTCGGAAGGTTTTAGGGGTCGGTTCCATCAACATCAGGACGGCGTTCCCCTCCAGCTCCAGGTAATCAAAGGTCCCGGGGCCAGTCGCGATCCAGCCCTCCCTGCGGAGACCGTTTTTCACGGCCACCACCTTCGCGGCGCCGACGGGCTGGGGGCGCAATCCCTCCACAGCTTCCCAGTCACCGCTGGTCCGGACGCTGTACAGTCGGCCGGGCTTCAATACCGTTGTTCCCAATGCCACGGGTGCCAAAGCATACATTCCGGTTCGAGTGGTAAGGAGGCCTTCCTTGCTCCTGACAACGGCGAGAGTCTCCCGTCCATCGGTCAGGAAGTGAACGCCTGGTGCCGTTCGCTGCTGTAGGAATGCCACGAGTTTGGGAAGAATCGGTTGGACTTCCCCTGGGCGAACCTGGACCAGTCCGACCTCACCCCCTGCACGGAGTGGCAGAGGTCCCAGGTGATCCATGAGGCGAAGGCGCTGGCCTGCGCCTCCTTCATCGAGATCCAGGGCCAAGAGGGGACCGTTGGGATCCTCCTGGATTCCCTTCACTGAAGGCTGGGCCGAAGGGAAGGCCGCTTCACAGGTGATTTGCCATCCTTGGAGACTGACGCTGCTTCCCCTTTTGAGATTAGGGAGCGCCGCTCCACCCTTTTGGGGATGAATGGCCTCGCCCTCCACGGTGGCGAGGCTGGCCTCCAAGGGGAAGGGCTCGATGTGGAAGGACTGGAGGGCAATCGGTGTCGGGAGTTCGGTGGCGCCTCCCCGGTCGAGCTCGATGGTGCCGCTGGATTGCCCCTCTTGGAGCAGAAGTGTTCCCGAAAGGCTCGTCATGTTCCCAAGCATTCCCCCAGCAAGAACGAGGGCCGTCCCAAGGTGTGTCGCGAGGAAGACGCCATTCTTGATGCCGGGAACTCTGGCCCGCCTGCCCGCCGCGACCATGAGACAGGCCAGTACGGCCAGGGCCATCGCGGCAACCCAGTAAGAGTGGAACACATCTGTGAGCCCCAGGCGTTGAAGGGGCCGCAGAGCAGAGCCGAGTTTAGCCGCATCTTCGGGGCTGGGGTTCTGGAGGATCAGGGTGCCGGCTAAAGCTCCAGCCGACAGGAAGACCAGGGAGGTGATGGTGAATGGAATGCCGGCGAGAAACCGCACCAGGGAATGGGTGGGGAGCAAGGCTCCGGTGAGAAATGGAAGGGTCAGAAGGATGAAGACGAGGCTGAAAGCGGCCGGGGCACCCAGGATTCCAAGCTGGGCGGGACGCGCGGATTGAAGCGTCATGAACCCCAGGGTGAGCCCGCCCATGAGGACGATGGCCTCGGGGTATCCCCATTCCCGCGCAGGGGCGCTGGTCACTTCGTCGATTGTGTTGGATTCGCTCATTCGGGTGAATCCTCCCGGCAGGTGCGTCCGGTTCCAATACGCGGTTGTCGGGCCGCAACGTAGACCCTTACGGCCATTTCCGTTGCAGCGTTCCGAAGACCTGCTTTCTTGGCGAGAGCCAGGGCGTCGTCTGGGGGCAGACCTCTATCAAGGGCCCAGTAGGCGAAGAGGGCCGCTGCAGCGCGGTTGCCCGTGGCGCAATGCACCAATGCCTTGGCTGTTGAAGGCAAGGACGACATCAGGCCCCGGAATGAATCCAACTCCGTGAAAGTGGGCTCCCGGTCCAAGGGACAATTGAGATACGCGGCACCGCTACTCCTGACGGCCTCAAAATCCGAGCTGAAATTACTCTCGGATGGATGTCTCAGGTTGATCACATGAGTGATTCCCAAGGGTTTCAGCTGAGCAAGGGTGGCCGCATCTGGACTACCCGACAGGACAAAAAGCCCTGGCTGGACTTCGACCGGATTCAGGGCCGGCGTGCTTTGAACCATCACGAGAAGGGAGAGTGCTGAAATCATCTGAGCCCTTCTTTTGGGTTGGGAGGCGGGGCATCCATTACGAGTTTGGGTTTGGTGGTTGCGGCGGTTGGACCGGGTTTAGAGTTGTCAGGACTCGCGGATCCAGGGGCAGGAGCCTGACCCGGGCGGCATCCCGAGTTGACCTTCCCCGGAGTGGGGCAGACGCCATTCCTGGCACAGGGAGAATCCCCATGCTGTTGACCGCAGCCGCAGCCGCAGGAGACGTTGTTCTGCCTCGCCCGTTTCCGCATGGCTTTGCGGAGCTGCACCAAGCCGATCCATGAACCCAGAACCAGCACTGCCAATGCCGAGCAGATAACGGCGAAGCGGGCACTCCTCGCATCAGACTTGGGTTGGAATTCCTCGGAGACTTCCCCCTTGGCATGTCCCACCGCGGGCATGACTAGGTCCTTAAAGAAGCGCTTCGTGGCTTTCTTGCGGGGCGAGCGCTCGGGATGGGGATTGTGGGAAGGGTTCATGGGGTGGATTCCGAAAGGCAGTGATCAACGACAATTTGGTCCACAGGCAGAGGGTCGGGAGTGAAGGTTGGCTGTCGGCGCCGGAGGCCGGAGGAGCATGAGTGCCGCGAGAGTCATTCCGATGGCAGCGCAGAGATACACAGTCCAGCGCAGCCAGGGGCTCTGTTGACGGAGATGGCCTAGCTCATTCGAGTCCATCTCTGTCGGTTCGGAATCGGCTTGAGCCACCCTGTCCGTGGGCCCGCTCGATCCAGTTTCCTGGGCTGGGAGAGACCGTCTGGTCATGGTGTGCCTTGCAGAGGGAACTTGAGCTCGAATTCTGTCCAGCCACCATCGGCCCGTCGAACAGTCGCCTCACCACCCATCCCTCGGATGGTTTCCAATACGTTGAAGATTCCAAAGACATCGCCAGTTGGGATTCCAGGCAGGCAGAACACGGGATCAAACACCCTCTTGAGGTCCACCTCAGATTCGCCATGGCCGGGATCCAGGATTTGGATCACACCCATGTCGCCTTCCTGATGGCTGAACACCTGGATGGGGGCTTGGCCGTTCGCCTCATCCAGGGCCCGCTGCACCAGCAGCTCAAAGCCCCGTCGAACCAGGTTGATCGGGCCTCGGACCGGATAGAGTCCTGGATCCAAATCCACCTCCACACCGTGCATCGTTCCTCGGTTCAGATGGAAGGATTCGATGACTTCCAGCAGGCAAACCTGCAGGTCGAACACCCGTTCATCCGGGGATTCTTCCGAACCCGCTGCCGTGCGATTGAACTGCCGTAGGAGCAGGGTGGCCTGTTCCGAGGCTCGACGCAGCGTTTTCCATGCATCCATCTGTGATGGCCGGGAATCATCCGAAGGTTTGAGAAGCTCCTGGGCGAAGAGCATCGGATGCATGGTGTTTTCAAGATCCCTGGCGATGGCGCTCGCCTGCTGACCAATTTCGATCTGCCATTGCGATTCCACCATTCTGCGTTCGCGCTCGACCTGATCTGACACATCGCGCATCACAGCGAGGAATGTGGGGCCGCCGGGGTGGTTGATCCTTCCAACCCGGGTATCCACGGCTCGCATCGCGCCGGTGGCGTGAATCAGGTTCAAGCGAACGGTACCCCCAGGGGGAACCGACTCCAGGTTGTGGATCTCCTTTTCTGCAAGTAGCAAACGAATGCTTAAGCCATTCCCGTAGCGTAGCGATGGCATGCCAAGCAGGTCGGCCATCCCCGGGTTGAGCCGGTGGACTTCCCCCTGAGGGCTCCAGGCGACGACTCCATCCGGGATGGTGTCTACCAAGGTCTGCGAGAAGCTGGCGAGGAGATCGCTCCGATGTTTCTGATATACGGCTAGGCCTCCGGCCGCACCGAAACCGAGGGCGATGAGCATCGAGACCCCCGCGAACATCGATAGGCGTGAGGCGTTCCGTTGGCTGGATCGGATCGCCAGCTCCAGCATGTCTTTGTGATAGTGCGCCAGGGCCTGCATGCTGCCAAGAACGGTCTGGTGCTGATGATCCAGGTGGGCATGGGCTGTCAAGGCTTCCTGCCAACGGGCGGCCTTCCCTGGCCCCCCTCGAAGCTGGGCGAATTCAATTGCGAGTCGCCTTGTCAATTCGACCTGGGACAGGTAGCCGGAGATCGATCGGTCGACCGAGGTGAGGTAGGGATCCACTTCCTCCTGGGTGCGTCGCCCGAACTCCCGTCGCGATGCGCTCAGACGATCCATGGCCGCCTCAAGGGCAGCGGATTCGAATTCAGGCCGCTCGGCATGCAGCATGCCTGTGGCCCTTTCGTGGAGCTCTTCCAGCACCCCCAAATGCCGGGAGGTTTCCAGCGTCCAGGTACTGCAATGGGCAAACCCCAAGGAGGCAGCTCGGGTCGACTGGATCAACAGGCCAGACCAATAGAGAAGCCCAAGGAAAGGAAGGGCCACGGCTCCCAGGATCCAGAGCCTGCGTGTGCGCGAGACGGTCGGATACATCGGAGCCATGACTCACCTCCTTTCCGGTTGCAATTAGTTCATGTGGTCCATGCCGTGGCCTTCGTGTCCGGAAGGCTTTCCCTCGGCCTTTTTGAGATTCTTAGGGGTGCCGTCCTTCTCCAGGTACTTGTCCGGATTCTTAGCTAACTTGGTGTCGCAATCCCCCGGGCAGCAGATGCGGTACTCCTGACCACGAACGATGACAGTCTTCGACTTTTCGGTGACCTTCAGGCCCTGAACGGGGCATACGGCATTGGTCGCGGGTTTGACATCAGGGCTGGCCGTGAGGGCCATGGCGAACAGCAGGTTGAGCATGGTTATTCCTTTGGTGTTACGGCCAATAAAATGGAAGGCAACCCCAGGCCGTAGTTAGGGCAACCGTGGCAGAAACCTCCGAAAGCCAGTGTTTTCGGGGCTTCTTTAGGTGTGATGAAAAGTCCGACGCCAACGATGCCCTGAACCCTCCCGAACAGGACGTCTTTGGCGTCGGTGGCACCTGTGAGGGCGCCATCTCTCCAACCACTGAGCCAACCTCTCGGGGGGGAGCGCTATCTCGGTGATTGGCGAGGGACGGAAAAATCTCTGCCGAATCCGCATGACTCAAACGGAAGCTCACGACGGAACGGGGAAAAGCCCTGATCCTTTGATTCGATCGGTCCATGCTAGCGCCCACCTTGTCCGGTGTTCCGAGTCTCACCTGACCTAGGTTGAGGTGGCCGAAGGTGTGGGTGAATTTGGACATAGACCTTCCCTTACCTCTTTTGAAAGGACGAGCTGCTTGGGGAATCCCAGGGGAATATGGGCGGAGATCGAGAAGGTCTCCGAGGACGAGGAACTTCTTAGTGGAAGTGGGGAGGGGCTGTGATCAGTAGGTCTCCTACCCTTTCGAAATAAGCCGTGGTCACTAAGTCGCTGGCTCCAGCAGTTGGTTCAAACCAGCCCTTCTTGTGAGCTTTGGCAAATTCGAGCAGCCTGGACACGGCCCGCGAGTGATCCATGCCCACATGACGGACATCCCGTGAATGGGCGAGGATTTTCCCCTTGAGGTCGTAGACGATGAGTTGGGGTTTCAGGGAATCTCGATTGCCGAAGCGTCCTTGGGCGTGGTTGATCTCTTGAATCAACTTGTCGGCTCCCGATTCCCGTGCGAATTGCCCGGCCTCCGACACAAGGGCTTCGGCCTTGGCTCGGGCGTTTTCCTGGGCTTGCGCCGGAAGCATAACCAGGAGGACTGGGAGGAAAATGAAGGGTTTCAAGGGATGCCTCAGTGCTGGTGGCCTTCGTGAGCGGATGGGGCGGGAGCAGGCCTCTCTTCTGACCTTCGCGGGTCTCGCTTTGGATCGTTAAGTGGCCTTCCTTCCTGGTCGAGGTACTTGTCATAGTGCTCTGCCATCTCTGGTCCGCATCCGCCGCAGCAGACCAAATAGTACTTCCCTCGAATGGCCACTTCTCGATCACGCCCGGGTTCCACGGCTTCTCCCATGACCGGACAAATCATGTTGGTGGCCTTCACTTTCGGGGCACTCTCCTGGTGAGCGGAGTGGTCTTGGGCTGGACTATATCCGCCATGATTTGAGTGGCCCCCGCCGCACTGAGCGAAGACCGGGGTCACAGAAATGGCAAAGAGAGCGGGAAGAAGCAGGGTTGAGACGTTCATGTGGAACTCCTTCTTGGAAAGTTGGAACCAGAATTGGTCAGTTGGCTTTGGGTGCGGGTGGCGCGGGAACGGGCTTGTCTGCATCCTTCTTCGGATCGGGTTTCGGTTGACGTTTGGGGTCATTAAGAGGCCTCCCCTCCTTGTCGAGATACTTGTCGTAGTGCTCGGACATATCCGGGCCACATCCATCGCAACAGACTAGGTAGTAGTTTCCCCGGATGACCACTTCCCGGTCGCGGCCTGGTTTCACCGGCCGTCCCATGACGGGACAAATGGTGTTGGTGGCGTGTACTTTGGGTTCGTTATCCTCTTGCCCGGAGTAGTCCCGTGATCTACTTGGGCTCGGCTGGCTGGAGCCCCCACTGTGACTATGCTGGGCAAAGGCTGGGGTCATAGCCATGAAGAAGAGGATGGGGAAAAGGCCTTTGAAATGAGTCATGGTGAATTCCTTTTTTTGGAGCGGCGAAAACAGAATTGGTTAGTCGGCTTGAGGGGTCGGCGACCTGGGTTCAGGCCCATGGATTTCTGTCGGACTCGGAGCCTTTTCACGGATGGGCTCCGTTGATGGACGGGCAGATCCAGCGTTTTCGGTTGACGGGACCTTCGCTCCATCCGGACTCTTCTCACGAAGTTCCGGTGCGGGAGCGGGTTTATGGTGCCCTTGACCATGGAAGAAAACCATGGCCACTCCCATCATCACGACCATTAAGAGGAGGTTCATGCGAGGCCCTTTCGGGACGAGGCCACTGCTGGCGTGATCAATTCCAAAGTAAAAATCTTGGTGCTCTTTATTTTTTCTCCTGTGTCATAGCTCAGGTCCTCTGAGGTTCGGGATACCACCACAAGGTGGTCACCGAAAACCGCGTACGTGGCTCTGATCGATGAGCTCATATAAAACCTCCCAAAAAAACGACTATGCCTGCCTGCGTAATCCATCAGAGTTTCTGTGGCCAAGGGCAGACCGTCGCCCCCGATCCAGACCTTGAGGGAGGCCTCGGATCGGGAGACCCGGCCGATGTGGTCAGGCCGGATGGTCGGATTGAAGGTGAAGACAAGAACCTTTGCGGACTGTCCCTGGTACATCTCGTTACCTTCATGTTTGAATTTCGCGCCTACAAGTATTTCAGACAGAACATCGGCTTGATTTAATAAGCGATGGAGCGATCCAGCGTCGAGTTGTTTCATGGCATCTCGTACTGGCGTCATCGCCAAGGGGTCCCGATTCGCTTGGCGCTCCTCCATGCTTGATGCACTCAGTTGAGGAAGGGCCCAATCAGAACGAAGGCCGGATTCATCCTCGCTCACACGAAGATGAACCAAGCCTTGGCTGACGATCGGCTTGAATAGGGTGCTGACTTCCTGCCGATTTGAATAATCCACATCCACCTTGATGGGTGACCGACTCTGGAGGCGTTGAAGGCTCGTGCGGAGATCAGACGGGCCGTCCGCCCAAGCTAGAGTGGGGAGAACGAACATGATGATGAGTTGGAGAGTAATCCGCATGTCATACCTCCGATTGGTTGTGTGGTGCGGCACAGAGCACGGTGACAAGCTCCGGTGCGTTGATGTGATCAGACGGTTACAGGGGTAGCTGGAATCTCAGAGACAGGTCCTTCCACTACTTCCTTGCGCTTCCATAGGTAGTAGATGGAGGGGTAGACCAGCAGCTCGAGAATGAAGCTGGTGGCAAGGCCACCCACCATGGGCGCGGCACTGCGCTTCATGACGTCGGCGCCCGTGCCGGTGCTCCACATGATGGGAAGTAGGCCCATGAAGGCCGCAAAGACGGTCATGGCCTTGGGACGCACCCGCTTCACTGCCCCATGGATGATGGATTCCACGAGGTCACCCGTGGTATTCAAGCGGCCTTCCTTTTGGGCCTCTTCATGGCTGAGGTCCAGGAAAAGCAGCATGAAGACACCAGTTTCGGCATCGAGACCCATGAGGGCGATGAGGCCCACCCAGACCGCGATGCTCATGTTGTAGCCCAACGCAAAGAGCAGCCAGAAGGCGCCGATGGCGCTGAAGGGCACCGCCAGCATGACGACGGAAGCCTTGAACGCGCTCTTGGTGTTGGCATAGAGCAGCCCGAAGATCAGTACCAGCGTGATGGGAAGGATGAGCTTCAGCCGTTCCTTCACGCGGATCATGTTTTCGTACTGGCCGGACCAGGTGATGCTGTAGCCCGCGGGAAGCTTCAGCTCCTTCTCGACGGCGGCCTTGGCGTTCTGGACGTAGGTGCCCACGTCGATCTTCGAGGTGTCGAAGTCCACCAGCACGTAGCCGTTCATCTGGCCGTTCTCGTCGCGGATCATGGCGGGGCCGGTGGCCCACTTCAGGTCCGCGATCTCCTCCATGGGGACCAGGGCACCGCTCGGCGTGGGAATGAGGACTCGATTCAGGGCATCGGGGCTTTCGCGGTAGTCGCGGGCGTAGCGCACGTTCACGGGGTAGCGGGCCCGGCCATCGTAGACCGTGCTCTGGTTGTCGCCACCGACGGCGGTCATCACCAGCATGTTGGCCTGCTCGACGCTGAGGCCGTAGCGGGCAAGCTGCTCCCGCTTCAGCACGAAATCCAGGAAGTAGCCCTGGGCCGTGCGTTCGGCGAAGGCGCTGCGGGTGCCGGGCACGCCCTGGAGGACGCGCTCGGCATCCACGGCAACCTTCTGGATGGTCTCCAGGTCCGCGCCGTTGATCTTGAGGCCCACGGGGGTGCGGATGCCGGTGCTGAGCATATCGAGCCGGGCCTTGATGGGCATGGTCCAGGCGTTGGGGATGGCGGGCAGCTTCACCACGCGGTCCAGCTCGGCGACGATCTCCTCCTGAGTGATCCGGTCCCGCCAGAGGGGCCGCAGGATGGCCTTCAGGAAGTCCGGTGCCCAGGCGCTGAACCAGCGGGGCTTTGCGCGCCACTGATCCTCGGATTTCAGGATGATCACCGTCTCCATCATGGAGAAAGGGGCCGGGTCCGTGGAGGTATCGGCACGGCCCGCCTTGCCGAACACGCGTTCGACTTCAGGCACGGTGCGGATCAGCCGGTCCTGGACCTGGAGGATCCGCTGAGCCTCGGTCTGGCTGAGGCCCGGCAGTGTCGAAGGCATGTAGAGCAAGGTCCCCTCATTCAGGGGCGGCATGAATTCGCTGCCTAGGCTCACAAAGGCGGGGATGGTGGCGATCACAAGCAGGACCGCCACACCGATGGTGGCTTTGGCGTGCTTCACCACGAAACGGCAGGGCCGTTCATAGATCCGGTGCAGGAAGACGCTGATGGGGTGCTTCTCTTCTGCGTAATACTTCCCAACGGCGATCTGGGTGGCGGTCCAGGCCAGCCACCTGGGCTTGAAGGTGAAGGGCTCCACCCGCGCGAAGAGCATGCGCATGGCCGGATCCAGGGTAAGCGCCAGGAGCGCGGCGATACCCATGGCGAAGTTCTTGGAGAAGGCTAGTGGTTTAAAGAGCCGTCCCTCCTGATCCATCAAGGTAAAGATGGGAAGGAAGCTCACCGCTACGACCAGTAGGGAGAAGAAGACTGAGGGACCGACCTCCATCAAGGCTTCGAGCCGGACATCGTAGAAACTCCCGGGTTTTCCAGCCTCGATCCATTTCTCGATTTTCTTGTAGGCGTTCTCCACCTCGACGATAGCCCCGTCCACCAACACACCAATGGAGATGGCGATCCCGGCAAGGCTCATCAGGTTGGCATTCTGGCCTATTCCATACATGGGGATGAAGGCCAGCGCCACGCTCACGGGGATCGTGATGATGGGGACGATTGCCGAAGGGATGTGCCATAGGAAAATCAGGATGATGATGGAGACGACAATCATCTCTTCGATGAGTTTGTGCTCCACTGTCTTGATGGCGCTGTGGATCAGTGTGGACCGGTCATAGACCGTGACCACTTCCACGCCCTCGGGAAGTCCCTGTTTCAGATCCTTGATCTTTGCCTTCACGCGTTCGATCACGTTCAGGGCATTCTCACCCTGCCGCATCACCACGATGCCACCCACCACGTCTCCGTGGCCGTCCAGGTCCGCGATGCCACGGCGCATTTCTGGCCCTAGGGTCACGGTGGCCACATCACCAAGGCGCACAGGTGTACCATTCTCGGCCTTGAGCACGGCCTGTTCGAGATCTTTGGTCGTCTTGACATAGCCTCGACCACGGATCATGTACTCGCGCCCGCTGTATTCCACGAGGCGCCCACCCACCTCCGCGTTGGCGGATTTCACGGCTCCGATAACGGATTCGATGGGGATTTTGTATGCCGCCATCTTGTTGGGGTTGAGCTGCACCTGGAACTGCTTGGCTTGCCCACCGACAGTGGCCACTTCGGCCACGCCGGGTGTGCTCTGAATGGAGTACCGGAGGAACCAGTCCTGCAACGATCGCAGCTCATCCGTGCTGTGTTTCCCACTGTGATCCACCAACGCATATTGATAGACCCAGCCCACGGAGGTTGCATCAGGGCCAATGGTCGGCGTCACACCTGGAGGCATGCTGGAAGTGATCTTGCTGAGGTACTCCAGCGTCCGGCTACGGGCCCAGTAAATGTCGGTGCCGTCCTCGTAGATCACATAGACATAGGAGAATCCGAAATCAGAAAGGGCTCGCACCGCCTTCACTTTTGGTGCGCCAAGAAGGGCTGTGACGATGGGGTACGTGACCTGATCCTCGACGATGTCCGGGCTCCGGTCCCACTTGGTGTAGATGATCACCTGGGTGTCACTGAGATCTGGCAGGGCGTCCAAGGGGATGTTCCGCATGGTCCAGAAGGACATGGCAATTAGCACCACGGAGGCGGCCATTACGAGCCAGCGGTTCTCCGCAGAAAAGCGGATGATGCGCTGGAGGAAGGTTGGGTGTTCGGGGTCGTAGCCTACATGTGCGCTCATGGACGTCTCCTCAGTGCTGGTGTCCGCCCGCAGGGGCGGAAGGCTGAGAAGCGCCCTTCTGGCTCAGATGGGCCAGGGCTGCCTTCAGGCGAGATTCGGAATCGACCAGGAAGTTCGCGCGGACGACGACCTCTTCACCCGCCTTGAGGCCGGATCGGATCTCGACCTTTTCCCCGATCGCGGTGCCGGTGGTGATTTCGCGAGGTTCGAACTTGCCGTCCCCGAGCGCCACGAAGGCCACCTTAGTTGTACCTGCGTCAAGTACTGCATCGCGCGGAACGAGGATCCCCTTGTGTCCCTGGCCCTTGAGTAGGACCTCCCCGAACATCTCAGGCTTCAGCTCGTCTTTGGGGTTTGCAAACTCCAAGCGGGCCTTGGCAGTGCGGGTTTTGGGATCCATGATTGGATCGACAAAGACGATACGACCCTTGAATATCTTCCCGGGGGAAGCCTGGGTGGTCAGCTCAGCTGACATACCCACTTTGGCGCGGCCCAATTCAGCCTCGTACACGTCCACCAGCACCCAGACACGGCTCAGATCCGTGATCTCGAAAGGGATGTCCGCCGGTGTGATGCGGGCTCCTTCCACCACATTCTTCACTGTTACCACGCCCGAGATGGGGCTGCGCAGGGTGATTGCGCGCAGGACTTCGCCCGTCTGTTCCAAGTTGTCGATGGCCTCCTTCGGCACATCCCAGAGAGAGAGGCGCCGCCTCGCGGACTCCAGAAGGTCACCACCGCTGCTTTGCAGTGATCCACCCAAAAGAGCCTTCTGGGTTTTCAGGGCCAGGAGATACTCTCGTTGGGCGCTGACGAATTCCGGGCTATAGAGGCTGAACAGTGGCTGGCCCTTAGTGACGGATTTGCCGACGAAGTCCACGAAGAGCTTTTCGACGAAGCCCTCCACTTTGACGTTCACTTTGCGGACGCGGGTTTCATCGACCGACACGCGACCCAGAGCGCGAAGCTCGCCGCTCACAGCCCCTTCGGCCACCTTTTCGGTTTGAAGGCCGATGAGTTGCTGGCGCTCGTGGTCGATCGTAACGGTAGAGTGGTCTTCGATGCTCGCGCCTTCGCCCTTGAGGTCACCCTCGTAGACGGGCACATAGTCCATTCCCATCTCATCCTTCATGGGGACCTGAGAGGTGAGGCTCGGGTTCATGGGGGAACGATAGAAAACCAACTTCCCCTTTTCCTTGGGCTTGTCGCTTTCCATCGCGACCAGGGTCATTCCGCAGATGGGGCAGGTACCTTCATGATCCATGATGATCTGCGGGTGCATGGGGCATTGGTACATCTGCTTCTTGGGTGAGGAGGCGCTGGCGGCAGCTTGTTCATGGTCATGCCTGGGGTGGGGCACCAGGAGCAGCGTGCCCCCGATTCCAGCGACCAGTCCGAGGGCGACTAGGCCGAGAAGGCGAATGCGCGAGGGACGGGACGGGGTCATTTCGATTTGTTCGTCAATCATGGTCAGCTCCGGTTCACATGGATTTCGCGGTAGAACTGCCTTCGCCACCGCTGGCAGAGGCCGCTCCGGATTTGGAGGAGGAGGAAGGCATGGAGGAACCGCTGGCGCTCCCGCCGGAGCCCATGGAACCTGAACTCAGGCCCTGCGCCGTGATGCCGGGCGTCCCGGAGAGATTGAACTCCTCTTGGGCGATTTGAACTGACTGTGCCTGGGCCAGGGCTTGGAGGAATCCTCCTCGATCGGAGATCCACCCGTTAAGCGCCTCCAGCACGCTGATGAAGGGGACGCGTCCGGTCTCGTACTGAGCCAGATTGGCTTGGAAGCTGGATTCGCTCTGCACCAGAAGCCCTTCGCG
>JANXQX010000084.1 GCA_025353305.1 Holophagaceae bacterium | reverse complement strand
TGCCACAAGACCGTAGAGGCCGCCGCGAAGAAAGCCTTCCCCCATCCGCCCGTGGCCCAAGGGGAATGCATGGCCTGCCACGCGCCCCACGCCTCGAACCTGCCCTCGCTCATGGCGGCCAATCCCAAAGAGATGTGCCTGCAATGCCACGACGGCCTGCGCGCCCAAGCGGACAGGGCTGTCTCCCGCCACAAGCCAGTCATGGAGGGCCTTTGCTCGCACTGCCACACTTCCCACGGCGGCGAGACCAAGGGCTTCCCCCGGGGCGACGTGCAACTGCTCTGCCTGGGCTGCCACAAGGACAAGACCGGCAACCATCCTCAGACAAAACATCCAACAGGAGGAATCATCAACAAGTACACAGGCAAACCCCTGACTTGCCTTTCCTGCCACCTTCCGCACTTCTCGGATAAGCCCAGACTGCAAGCCATCTCAGGTTGCGACGACTGCCACAACCGGCCCGCGACGCCTGTCAATAGTGATTCAAAGCACCCACAAGAAACCCACTCAACCCATCCTTGATCGGTACCCTGGATGTATGGAGATTCACCATGCGCAACATTAGATCTACCACCCTCCTTTCCGTCCTCACGCTGGCTTTGCTCGTCGCCTGTTCACGGGATCGGGCCCTAAAAACGCCCGCAGGGCCGGTGACCGCCGCAGCCCCAATGGCTATGCCCATGGCCCAGTCTGCCACTCTGCCCACCACGGCCATGGCTTCCGGAACCGTGGTCGAAACCATGGACGCCGCCAACTACACCTATGTCCGGGTCAAGACCAACTCCGGTGAAATCTGGGCCGCCACCGGACAGTTCAAGGTCGCGGTGGGCGACAAAGTCTCCGTGCCCCTGGAGATGCCCATGGAGAACTTCCAAAGCAACACATTGAACCGGACGTTCCCCACGATCTACTTCGCGACTCGCATTGCAAACCAGGGCGTGGCCTCGCCCAAGTAGGAAAGTTCGCTGCCCCGCGAGGTGCCGGACGCCACGTTGACCAAGACTCGTAGATCCTGAGCATCAGCACGACGGGCGAGAAGCTTTGGACCATTCCTTTGAATGAGTGGCAATCCAGAAGTGCTGAGGGCTTTCATCGGCCTGCGGCGATGCTGAGGAGATCCTACCCTGAGGCTGCTTTGGCCAGCGCTGGCTGCCATCTTTAGGGATTTCTGGCGGGTGATACCTTCACCGCGGGCATCCCCGTGCCGCCGCATCTGACCTCACTCTTCAACAAACGCCTCAGACCCGCACTGAGGGTCCATCCCGGGTGTACGATCGCCGCCAAGAGTGGCCGATATGCGTGGTGAAACCCGCGTGGGAAAGACCGAGACACGAGAACTTCATGGTCCAATGAGTATCAAAATGCCGGCGGAATATCCTTCGTCTTCAAGGAAGAAGTCATGAGATGTAAGGCAGGCCGATGGCCCCTTCAGGCTATTTGATGTGGCATGTCAGGCAGAGCGCACTGCCGCCGTTGGATTTCCGGAGGAACGGCGTGATGGCTGGGTCATGCACTTTGTGGCACGTGGGGCACTCCACTTTCCCGTTGAAAAGCTTCATGTCCGGCCAGCCATTGGTCTGATCAGGCGGCTGGTTGTATTGCGTGCTTTTAGCGGGGGTCGGGTAGGAAATCGAGATTGGATGCATGTTGCCCAGGTTCTGGCCAACCCACCATTTCTCGGTCCCTCCAATGTTTTGGTGGCAGCGGTCGCAGTTGGGGGTTTCCCCCCTTTCACCCAGGCTCGCGCCGTTGATCACTTCGTGCTTGTCGCTAAACGTCAGGCCATACACGGTTCCAAAAGAAACGCTCCCATCGTGGCAACCCAGGCAGAGGACCGAGATGGATGTGTTGGGATTTCCCGCCGTGTTGACCAGGGTAGGACTGGTGTAGACGGTGAAAACCTTGGTGGTGTCGATGACGCGGTTCCACAAGGGGGCGTGGATGCCGCCAAGCGTGTTATTGGCGTGGTGGGGGGTATGGCAATACATACACACTTGCGGGGAGATGGGATCGTAACTAGTAGAGAGGTCGTGCTTGGATCCGCGCACGGAATCGGCCTCCGCCAGGCCCGCCGAAATAAAGGCGAGCAGCATCGCCATGCGGACGGCGAGCTTCCCGCAGCGGACAGGCACTATTCGGCGTGTGACCCATGAACCCATGGCGGACTCCGTTCAGAGAAATTACTTGATGTGGCAGGTCAAACAGAGCGCGCTGCCGCTGTTGGACTTCCGCAGGAAGGGTTTGCTGGCGGGATCATGCACCGCGTGGCAGGTGGGGCATTCCACCTTCCCGATGAAAAGCTTCAGATCCGACCATCCCTTCTGAAGATCCGGCGGCTGGTTGAACGCCGGGTCCTGGGCTACGGTGGGGTAGGTCATGGCGATGGGATGCATGTTGCTCAGGTTCTTTCCCAATTTCAGTGTCTTTGGCAGGCCGAAACCATGGATCACGTGGCATTTGTTGCACTGGGCGGAGGCCGCGCCCTCGTTCAGATCGGGACGGTTGATCAAGTTGTGTTTATCCGAACCTGATACCCCATAGACCGTGGCGGAACTGACGCTCCCATCGTGGCAGCCGAGGCATACCGCGGACACCGTGGTGCTCGGGCTGCCCGGAGTGGTGTTCATGGTGGGGCTTGAAAACACGATGTAGGCCTTGGTGGTGTCGACGTAGCGATTCCACAGGGGAGCCTGGATTCCGCTGAGCGCATTGTTGGCATGGTGCGGCGTGTGGCAGTAGAGGCAGACTTGGCTCGAATCTGGGTTGGAAGCGTTCGACAGGTCGTGCTTCGAGCCACGTATGGAATCCGCGTGGGCGAGGCTGACAGTGATGAACGCCAGCAGCGGAATGAGGCTGATCCTCCAGCGATATCCCGATGCCAATAGACGTAACCTCTGACCTAACGCGGTTCGCCGTCGCCCGGCCGCAAACATCGAATGCGTTCGCCGATCGAGTTCGTATCGCACGCCGGGCTCCCATGTCTGGTTCAAGAAATTAAAAGGGCCTAAAAATATTGAAGTTGGAGATGTGCATCAAAGTGGGCGTTTCCAGGCAACGCTGAGAGCCGCAAGGAAAGCTGCGGTCACTTCGCCGCCCCGAGGTTTTCGGGGAAAAGTTGGATGCGGATTCCAGAGCGGCCTTCCCCATCCAAGTAGCGGTTCACAATCTCCACGCCGCGTTCTTTCAGGTAGTCGGACTGGACTTGCTGCTGGCATTCGGAGAAAGGCTGCACCGGGCCTGGCTGGCGCTCCAACACCTTGAACAGCATGAAGCCTTCGGGTGCAGGCACCGGTCCGACCAAGGTTCCAAGAGGTCGCTCAATCATGGCCTTCATGAATTCGGCGGGAATGATTTTTCCCAATTTGCCGACCTCCACCCAACCCGCATCCCAGTTCCCCGTGGAGGCTTTGTTGGCGAATTTGTCGAACAGTTTCTGCCAGGGCATTCCCTTCAAGGCTTCATGAGCGGCACGGTCGATGGTCTGGACTTCATCGGCGACCAACAGATAGAGCTTCAGCGATCCGACGCCTTGAAAACGATCGGTATGGCTGCCGTAGTAAGCCTTCAACTCGGCTTCCGATACTTTGTAGGTCCCCAAATACGATTTCGAGAAGGCCGTGAATGCCGCCTCCCGCTCGGCCTCCCACAGCTGGGCCTTGACCTCCGGAAGCTTCGTCATTCCGGCTTTTTCCGCCGCCGCGGCGAACCTCAAATCATCGGCCATGATTTCCAGGAAACTTCCTTTGGTTTCCGGCCCGAGGCCATGGCTCTGACCCGCGACTTTGAGATAGGCCCCGAGGAATTCCTTCAGGTTCTTGAGGGAAATGATCTTGCCTCCCACCCTCCCCGCTACGAGCGACTCGTCACCGGGGGCAGCAATCGTGGTCCTGTCCTTCCCGAGAACCACCTTGTCAATCGTCAGTGGGTACTCTGCCCGGAGGGCCTTCACCACCGCGGGGCGTTTCATCTTCTCGTTCAGCTCCTCCATCTCATGCATGATGCGGACTCTGTTCTTCGTGAATTCCTCCTCGCCCGGCGACCGGCTTTCTTTGACCAGGGCGACATGCCAGCCGTAATCGGTCTTGAAGGGCCCGCAAAGGTCTCCAGCCTTGGCCGTGAACACCGCATCTCCAAAGGGCTGGACCACTTGCTCTCGTTTGACCCATCCCAAGTCCCCGCTGTTCTTGACCTTGGATGGATCGATGGAAAGGGCCAGAGCCGCTTTTTCGATGGATTCCCCTCCCTTGATCCTGCGCAACGCTGCCGCGGCCTGATCCTGGGTCTTACAGACCAGATGGACGACATGGCGCTCCTCACTACGAGAGATGAAGTGCACTCTCGCCTGCGCCTCTGTAAATGGCGGGGGCCCGGGCTGGGCCGCAAGGTAGGCCTTGGCGAGAACACCCGTTCGGCTCTGTTTCAGGAAGTCATCCCACGCTTCTCCCTTCAGGAGACCCATTTTCTGGGCACTCTCCCAGGCTACTTCCCTCCGTACAAGCCCTTCGAGGGCTACCGCTGGGGAAGTGGCTGGATGTTCCCCGAGGTAAGTCTTCCATTGGGGCTGGCCGATCCACTCCTTTCCGACATGCGCGGCAGGCCTGGCGGGCTTGCCGCATCCCAGGCCGGCAAGAATCGTGAAGAGCAGGGCGGATGCCAGGACAGTGGCACCCGCAGGGCCTTTGAACGCTTTTAGCAAGTGGTTCATGGAATGATTCCTTTGAGTTTGAGTGGGATGCCTAGCTCCAAAGCCAGGCGGGCGAGTTAGTCAGTACCGTGTCTGTATGTGGTCATAGCCGTGGCAGGTCAGGGTGCAGGTCCCATGGCCAAGGCCATTCCGGTAGAAGTCCATCCCTCCTACGGAAGAGCGGGTCACCACGGACTTGTCGAACCGGATAAGGACAGGGTTCTTGGCGGACCCATGGGGATCATGGCAAGTGGCGCAAGGGGTCGGCTCGCCGAACCCGGCGAACAGGCTATTGGTGCCCCCCATGTTGGAAGCGCGTCCCATTCTGAATCCCAAGGGAAGGCTATTAACCGGGTCATGGGTGGAAGACCTGTGCTCCTTTTCCGCGGGTCTTCTCCCCGTGAAGCCCGAGAGATGTTCTCTATGGAGGGGGAAGGAGCGGTTGGATTCAATGGAGTGCCGATCATGGCACACGAAACAGAGCTCGTTGGCGCGATCCCCCACATTGCCCACATCCCCCTCCCGGACATAGGAGGCCTTCAGCAGGAAGGGATAGGGTGAAGCGTGAGGCCCCCTGGCCCCATTGGGGTCCGGGTTGTCGTGGCACGAGGTGCAATCGAGTTTCCCCCGGAACGCCCCCGCCCGAAGACTCGGAAGGTCCGGCCGATCCGCCGCCGTTTGCCCGATGCCATGGCTGGACAGGCTCCCTTTTCCAAAGAGGGCCCCTAGATCCGGGTCAGAAAAATGGAGGGGAGCAGCATCAGGGCCCGCGTGGCATCCGAAGCACCGTTGGGCGTTATTGACCGGCTTGATCCCCAGGAGTTGGCCATGGGTGTCGAAGGCATTTCGGCTCAGCATGCCCGGTTCTTTCCCGTGGACGTCATGGCAGGCGGAGCAATCATCGGACAGAGACACCGCCTTTCCAGCCTGCCTCGCCGAACCCTGCTGGACCGCCCGTCGATAGGCAGTCTCGGATCGTTTGACCAACGGCATCCCATGGCGGGAGGCGACCGCGGAGGACTGGGCTAGCTTGAGGGCGCCCAGATCCTGAGTGGGCTGGGAGGAACCCCCGTGGCAGCTGAGGCAGATGGCATCCAGGGATACGGGCCGAAGGATTCTCCTGCCGTTCATGTCCAGGGGGCGATGTGTTTGGTGGCAGGCAGCCAAGCAGCCAGGGTGTGGGTCCACAGGCCGGGGTTTCGTTTCTACGACGCTGGGTGCCACGAGGCCCTTCCGTTGGGTCGCTCCCATCAGTGAGGCTAGAAGCAGCAATCCCAAGGCGAGACCAGGCAATCGGGGCAGTCCGCCCCTGGGCGCCCGAATGGGAGGAGGCTGCCGCTCGATGAAATCGCACAGCCCAGGATCAAAGCCCTGAAGCCCTTCCGCTGCCTCCGATTCCTCAATGCCCATCAGCGTTTGAACCCCCCGAAGGCGATGGTATCAAACCACCTGAGCAAATCCACGGTGACCCGGTTTTCGCGGAAACCGTCCGCCTTCCGGGCCGATTGGTAAGTGACCCGAAGGCTGACCTGCCGGAAATTCAATGTGAGGAACCCAGTTAAGGTACGGGTCGATGGCTGCCACCCGTCCTCGTATTTCATCCATTGCAGGCCATAGGGGATTAACCAGAACCTGGAATTGAATCCCAGGGACAAAAATCGGCTAGGCGCGCCCACGCCGGACGGATCCAAGGTGGGTGCGGGTCCGGAGGGTTCGCTGCCCGGAATGCTGCTCTGCTCGTTTTTCGAATAGCCCGCATTGGTGACCACCGAAGAGGCCCCGAAGCGATAGGCTCCGTTCACCGAAAACACCTTTGAATCCGTGCGCGTACCAGGCAGGCTGAGACCTGTATCCTTTTTCCAGTCCCCGATGACTTGGAAAGTCAGGCCCGCATTCAGGCTCACCTGGCCCGTGAGCCGGGCCCAATCCGACTTGCCCTCGCTCCCCTCGGCCTGTATGTGGTAAAGGTCCCCGGCGAAATTGAAGTTGCCGCTTTGACGGAACCTACGCCGGGACATCTCAGCGGCGAGTTCAGAGGGGGCATAGCCAGGCGCATACTCTTCGGCGATGCGCCGCTGGAAACCTTGGTCGCTCAGGAAGAATAGGGTGCGTTGGATGATTCCCGGCACATCCCCGCCCTGGGAGATCCCTCCGTGGATCGTCCTCAGATTCGACTGGTAGGCACCGCCCCAAGGCTGCCCCTGGGAGGTCGTGGCCCTTTGGTCCACGGTCCCGAAGGATTGGCTCACATCGAGGGAGGCCCGCCATCCCTGCCCCAAGCTGTAAGCTCCTCCCAGCAGGAGGGTCCCCCGATTGGAGTCGCCTTGCCCGCCCTGGACCTGCGCAGAACTGAGGGCAGCGCTGGAAAAAATGGAATAGCGCTCGTTATTCATGGCCAGGGACTGAGAGAGCATGGCAGATCGGCTCTCCGTAGCAGACCCTCCGGTCTGGCCGAAAGAGAGGGAGGAAATCGAAATCCAATGGGCCAGCGTTCCCGTGAGATTCAGGTTCGTGGTCAAAGCCCTCACTCCTGCCGACTCATCCGCCTCCAAATTCGTCCGAAGGGCCCAGGCCCGGCTAAGGGTCGTATCCGTAGCCGCGTAGAGATCACTTCTGCGCCAGCGCAGGCCTTCAGAACCCCCAAAATCCTGGTGTGAGGCTGTGAGCGAGAAATGGGTTCCACTGATATCCTGCCGGGCGACCAAGGTCCAAAGGGACCAGTCTTCCTTTGAGGCCGCCTGTGAGTCGCTGCCCCGCTTGAAAGAGATCTCGAAGTCCTTCACCGCCCGGCCCCGGTAGTTCAACCGTGCGCCATAGGTGTCGCCAGTCATGCGTTCCAAACCAGCGATCGCGGGGCTCTGGGTGCGACTGTAATCGATGCTGAGATGGAAGGGCCGGTAGGGAAAGAGGGTAGCCCTCATGCCATAGCGGTTCAAACCCAAGGTCCCGCTGGATTCACCCCCGATGGACCGGTGGTCGTAATCCATGGATCCTAAGAGGGCTATGGCCCCGAGCCGGTAGGTAAGGACAGGCAGCCCCAGGTTAAAGTCATAGGTGGCCTGGGTCGTGGCGGCAGCCGCGCTCTGGCCCACCTGCCACCGGCTGTAGTGCAGCTGGAACCGCTGGTCGAGGGAGACGGACTCCTGGGCAACCACGATTCCGTGGACGCCTGACACCAGCAGGATCAGGAGCAGTGGCTTCACGCAATCCCCAGAAGGAATGCTCGAAACACAGGAAAGCGAGGGAGAGGCAGACGCCTCCCCCCCGCAACCAGAAGAGGTGTGCTTACTTGATGTGGCAGGTCAGGCAGAGGGCCGAACCCGTGTTGCTGACGCGAAGGAAGGGCGCGCCGGTGATGCCAGCGCCGCCCCAGTTGTGGACATCGTGGCAGGAGGCGCATTGAACCGTGCTGCCCGTGACCGTGCTCTCTTTGCCTGCGGTGGTGTAAAGGGGAATCTTCGCAGTGACCAGGCCGGTGATGGGTTGCATGTCGATGTCGTAGACGACGTTGATGGGGTGATCGTTGCTCAGGTCGGTGCCAAGGGCGTGAGAGCCGACGATCTTGCCGGTGGTCTTGTCCACCTGGCTGCTGGCGCTGCCGCCGGCGTAGCTGAGGGGCGTCGCCTGGCCGGCACCGAATCCGTAAGGCACATTGACCATGGAACCCACGGCCACGGTGCCGTCATGGCAGGAGAGGCAGGCCAGGCTCACGCCCGGGAGGTTCGCGTAGCTCAGCGTGGTGCCGTTGATCAGGGTGTACGGTGTGAAGAGGGAGCCGGTCGTGGTGTGGTTCCACAGGGGGATGATCTGGTTCGTGGCCGCGTTGTGGGGCGTGTGGCAGAAGACGCAGATCTGGTCCACGTTGGTGACGGTCTTGTAGCCCGTGGCGCTCAGGTCATGCATGGTGCCCTTGATGCCG
>JANXQX010000050.1 GCA_025353305.1 Holophagaceae bacterium | reverse complement strand
CAAAGCTTAAATCTTTCCCTAGAACCGCGAAACTCCTCCTTTTCCTTCATGGCGGGCAGCACAAATGAGACTGGGTGTGGCGGAAGGTGGAGGCTCCTGAAAAATCTCGGAGGGTCCGCAGCAGGCGCCTTTCCTGATGTGGAGGCCGTGATTTTTCTGGAGGTACCTTGCGCCACGCCCTGGCGGTTTGACATTTTGCGCAGAAGGAAAGGTGGCTTGCCGGGGTGTCGGTGAGGAAGGGGGTTAAGAACCGGGTTTCTCCTGGCCACAAGGAAAATGGGATATGCGTGCCGCCGCCTGAAAAGGAAACCCGTACCTTTGCAGCGCCTTGAGGGAATGCCCTATCGACGCCATTTAGATGAAGACTGCCACTTTGGAGGCAAATACGACCACCTCTCCAGACACCTTTCAGAGTTGGTGTTAGGTTGAACGCAGTGCGAACCCACGCTGCAGATAGACCAATTCTTTCCCGAACCCAGGACAAGTTCGGTCGTGGGACGTTTGCCGCTCATCTGGCTAAGGCCCTTTCAGAGTGGGATGGCCAAGAGAGTATCGTTGTTGGGCTGTGCGGATCATGGGGTTCAGGCAAGACCTCGATGAAAAACCTCCTCATCGAGAACATCGAGAAGGAACTCTCTCCTGAGGTCAGGCCGGATGTCTTAGAGTTCAACCCGTGGGCCGTGTCGAGCCAAGGTGGACTGTTGACTCGGTTCTATCAAGAGGTCGGAATTAAGCTGGGGCAGCCTGATCGAGGATTGCGTAGTTCGGAACTTGAAAAGAAATTTCGAGCCTGGGCATCAGCTCTGAAATTGGCTGAAAGAGGAACGGTTAGCATCCACCGAATGCTAACAATGCCTCTATTCGTTGGTGCTCTTACCTTCATAGGAAGTGGCTCTATAGCCAGGGCTTCATGGCTAGCTCCTTGGTTACAAGCAATAGGGATAATCGGTGTGATTGCAGCTGGCATATTACGTTTCTCTAGAACGGCAGCGGATGCAGCCGCCGAATGGTTCAAGTTCAATGCTGAACACCTTCGGAAACCCATAGAGGAGCTAAAAAAGGAACTTGTATCAGCATTGCGGAATCGCGATCGGAGCCTCATCGTCGTCCTTGATGACATCGACCGACTCCAGGCAGGGGACATCAGGACACTATTCCAGTTCGTGAAGGCATGCGGAGATCTCCCAAAGATTTCATACCTCCTTCTTTTTCAACGTGACGTAGTTGAACGAAGCCTTCAAGATGCAGGCAATCCAGATGGTGCCGAATTCCTAAAAAAAATTATCCAACTGGAGTTCGACCTTCCACTCGCAAGTCGTGAACAATTAGACGCTCTTCTCTTCGAGCGGCTTGACGTGATTCTTGTCGATTTACCTTCAAGTCGATTTGATCATGAAAGGTGGACCAACCTTTACCACGGTGGCTTGCAACAACTCTTCCACACCCCAAGGGACATCAATCGTTTTTCGGCAACCTACGAATTCCAGCTTGAGGTGCTCGGAGGCGGAAAGAACCCGGAGGTGGACCCAGTAGACCTACTGGGAATCGAAGCAATCCGTACCTTCGAACCAGCCATTCATGTACAGCTTCCGGCACTGAAGAAAATTCTGACCACAAGCGGTGTTGGGAACGGGTCTACAAATCGCGATGATGTGACGAGGGAGACTTTGAACAATCTGGTCCCCAAAGATCCGCCGGGGAAGCGCGAATCTTTGACTGAAATATTACAACGTCTGTTCCCACCCATAGCCTGGGCTTTCGGAGGATCCACCCACAGTTCTGAATCCATGGCGGAGTGGACCCAATCATACAGAGTCTGTTCACCAGAATTCTTTGATCGTTACTTCATGCTTGCGGTACCACACGGCGACATCAGCAAAGCTGAATTTGATTCATTGCTTGCGATTGTAGGAGACCGGGATGCCCTGGTTCGCGCTCTCCTCTCATTTCACGAACGAGGAATAATTCCGGTAGTTGTGAGTCGCCTCCATCAATTCAAGTCCTTGCTAGAAGTGAATGCAGTGGCACCCTTCGTAACGGCCTTCTTCGACATCGGAGAGTTCTTACCAAGCGAATCCAAAACAATTCGCATTGGTGCATTCAATGAAGCACTCTTTCTTCTCAACTGGTTCATTAGCCAGGAGACGAATACTAACCGCCGTGAGGAAGTCCTAGAAAACGCCATTGATTCCACAGTTGGAATCGCAATGCCCTGTTCCTTGGTGGCTTGGCAGAAGCGGAGTCAGGATCAAGGAAGCGAGACCTACATCATCAGTGAGAACGAATTGGGACGGTTCCAAGCGAAGTGTGCTGAGAAGATTTCTGCTGCTGGCTCTGCAAATCTCTTGAGCCAGAATCCCCACCTCGGCCGACTGCTAAATCTATGGTTGGACTGGACTGATGGACGAGTTGCCCGTGAGTGGGTAGCTGGTGTCGTGCAGTCCGGCGGTGCTTTCACAATTCTTGAAGCCCTTGCCTCCGTGGGGTTGACTCAAACGTTTGGGGATCATTTCTCCCGCCCGCTTGTACAATTCCAGTTGCAGCAAATCGAAAGATTCATCCCAGTCGGAATCCTCAAAGCTGGAGTGGATGCCATCCCTCAAGATGGGCTGACGAAGAGGCAGGAGCTGCTACTCGTAGCGTTTGAGCACACACTATCCCAAAGCTCTTAGACCCCCTACCCAACATTTACCGGCACTAGCGTCATTGTGTCGTTGCCGAAGATGTCGATGACTTTCACTGCCACGACGTAGCGTCCCGGTATGTCGTAGGTCTGAACGGCTGTGGTCAGTTCCAGGTTCCGGTCCTTGCGGGTGCGGAAGCTCTGCCATTGGTTCTCGAAGATGTAGCTGCCGGTCCAGTATTCCTCGAACTCCAGTTCCTGGCCTTCTGCGGGTCTCAACCCACCCTCATTCACATCCAGCCCAAGCGTGATGGGCCGCTTGATGATCTCCTTTCGGCTCTCGTAGTCGAAATCTACGGCCCAGTAGTCCACCCAATCGGTCCATTGCTTGGTGAGCACGTCCTTGGTGACCACGCCCTGTTTGTCCTTGCTCACTTTGACGAGCTGGCCATTGCTGCAGATGACCTCGCTCTTACCCTCTTTCAACTCGGCGGCCAGGGAATCTTCAAGGCCCTGGCTGTGGTAGACCGAGAAATCCGTCAGTTCAATGGCCACGCTCAGCTTGTGGCTCTTGTCGTAGCGCGGTGTGGCTTCCACGTAGCTGATATCCGCAAAGCGCACCTGGCCCTTGTCCACAGCGCGCTTATCGAAGACTTCCGGCGGAATGGTCTTGGGCGCGATGTCGATACCCTTCTGTTTCGCTTCCTCCAGCACCGCAGGGAAGAGCCCCATCTCGAACTCGAAGGCCAGCACATCAACGCGGGTAGCCCCGCGCTTGCGGCATTCCGTGATGACCTCCTCCACAAAGAGTCGGCCCACGGGTAGGTTGATGGGGCCGACGACCACGAGGCGTCCCGCGTTTTTGCCGTGGAAGAAAGTCTCGTTCTCCAGGGGCTGGGCCTTGTAGGCGCGAAGGATCAGTTCCCGGAACTCTCGTTCTTTGCGGGCCAGGGCCTCTTCCTTCCGTTTCTTGCTGAGATTGCCACCCACGTTCAGGTAGGCCTGCCGCTCATACCGCCCAAGATTCAGCACTTCGAAGGCGCGAAATTCTTGGCCGGAGGACTTCAATTCCCGCTGTACCTGGATGAGCCGCTTTCGCGTGGTATGGATTCCGAACTTGCCGAGGTCCGTGGCGATCCACTTTCGACCCAACTTTTCGGCCACCGCGGCGGTAGTGCCCGATCCGCAGAAAAAATCGGCAACCAGGTCTCCAGGATTTGAAGATACTTTGATTATTCTTTCTAGTAATTCCTTTGGCTTCTGAGTTGAGTATCCGGTTAATTCAGAAGATTGATTATGGATTTTGCTAATATCCGTCCATAAATCTTGGAGAGGAACGCCTTCATGTTCGCTTTCATATTTTTTAAGCCGCGGAACGCCACCCACCTTCTTAGGCCAATGCAAACGCCCATCAGCGTCGTGTTTTTTCAATGTTTCAATCGGGCAACGCCATAACGTTGTTACTCCTTTGTATTCATATTTATAGCCACCGCCAGATAGTCCGCCCGCCGAAAGACTCAAACGCTGATATCTTTCACCTCGTTCTTCATCATACTGATCGAAAAATGTGTCAATATAATCACTATCAGCTTTTTGTAATACTTCATTCCAAATTCGATTCTCAGACTTGCCATAAAAAAGAATTAAATCATGAATTATGCCGTAACGTTTTGAGTCACTATGGCCAAAGGATCGGCGCCATACAATCTCATTGGCAAAATAATTTCCGCCAAATACCTCGTCGACTACCATGCGAACTAAATGATTAACATTTGGACCAATGTGTAGATACAAACTGCCATCCTCTGCGAGTAAGTCGCGCATCAGGATCAGACGCTCGTAGATCATGGCAATGAAACTATCCGCGCCGCGCCCCCATGTATCCCGGTAGGCGATCTGTTCCAAGAGGTTGGGCTCCTTGTGGAAGGTCTCGCCGCCAATCTCGATATCCATGCTGAAGTCGGCGCCTACATCGAAGGGCGGGTCGATGTAGATGAGCTTCAGGCCGCCCGCCTCCTCGATCTGGCGGCGCAGGGCGCCGGATTTGAGGCTGGAGAGGATCAGCTTGTTGTCGCCCCAGATGAGCTTGTTGGTCCAGCCCTTGGCCTGCCGGGAATCGAAGCCCAGGAGCTGGTTCTCCTCGTGCTTTTCCTTTCGTGGCTCGTCGATGTGCTCCAGGGTCTGGAAGGGCAGGATGGCCGTGCACACATCCCGCGTCTTGCCGTTCCATACCAGTTCTACCTCCCGCTTGTCCGCGAAGAGCAGGAATCGGAACTTCTCGGGCAGGGGCTTACCCGCCTGGATCAGCGCGATGAGATCGCGCTTCTCGGCATCACTGAGTTCGTAGCGTTGGGATTCCTGGGGAGGACGGGCCATGGCTAGGACTTTCTCGATTTGGGTTTCTTGGGGATTCTGAGTTCAGGAGTCCGGCCGCTTTTCTCGGGCAAGGTCTTTTTGGGCGGTGCCGGTGGCAGGTAATTGCCACCGGAAACGACCTTTTTCCCTGTTCGCCCTTCCAGCTCAAGGCGCGCTTTCC
>JANXQX010000028.1 GCA_025353305.1 Holophagaceae bacterium | reverse complement strand
GGAAGCCTGGGATATCACGACGAAGTCATTTGGCTATACGAACCATACCCTTCTGCCGGAGGCGCTGGAAACGTGGGGGCTGCCCTTGTTCGGGAGCCTCCTGCCGCGCCACCTGGAGATCGTGTTCGAGATCAACCAGCGCTTCCTGTCGGCCGTGCGTGATAAATACCCCGGTGACGAGGGCCGCGTGCAACGCATGTCCCTCATCGGCGAGCACGGCGAACGCTCCGTCCGGATGGCCCATGTCGCCTGTGTCGGAAGCCATGCGGTGAACGGTGTCGCTGAAATGCATTCTGGATTGCTGCGCGAGACCGTGCTCAAGGATTTCGCGGAGATGTATCCGGAACGATTCACGAACGTGACCAATGGTGTCACGCCGCGCCGTTTCCTGGCGCTCGCCAACCCCGGTTTGGCCCGGCTGATCACCGAGGCCATCGGTGACGGCTGGCAGATTGATCTCGATCGGTTGCACAAGCTTGAGCCACTGGCGGATGATGCCGCGTTCAGAGCCGCCTTCCACAAGGCCAAACAGGAGAACAAGCGCCTGCTCGCGGAGCACGTGAAATCTGCCACGGGGCTCGAGCTGGACCCGGAAACGCTCGTCAGCGTGCAGGTGAAGCGGATCCACGAATACAAGCGGCAGGTTTTGAATCTGTTGCAGGTCATCACGTCGTGCCTGCGGATCCAGGCCGGAGTTTTGCCAGCGACACGGCGAACTTTTGTATTTGCAGGGAAGGCCGCCCCGGGCTACTTCATGGCCAAGCTCGTGATCCGGCTGATCCACGACGTCGCGGAATGGGCCCGGCTTGACCCCGTAGCGCGGCAGTGGGTCTCGGTCGTGTTCATTCCTGACTTCAACGTGAAAATCGCGGAGCGTATCTACCCCGCGGCCGATCTTTCCGTGCAGATTTCCACGGCTGGAAAGGAAGCGTCCGGCACGGGCAACATGAAGCTGTCCCTGAATGGCGCCTTGACGATCGGAACGCTGGATGGCGCGAACGTGGAAATCCGTGAGCACGTCGGCGCGGATAATTTCTACCTGTTCGGGCTCACTGCGGATGAAGTCCGCGAGACCAGGGCGCGGGGCTACCACCCACAGAAACTGGCGGAGCAGGACGCGGAGCTGAAGGCTGTGCTTGGCCTGATCGGGTCGGGCCACCTTTCCGGAGGCGACCGCGAGCGGTATGCGCCGCTGGTCGATTCACTCCTCGGCTGGGACGAGTACATGGTGCTCAGCGACTATCGCGCCTTTGTTGAAGCAGAAGAGCGCGTTGCCTTGGACTTCTGCGACTCCGAAGCCTGGGCTCGTCGCGCCATCCTGACCGTGGCGCGCATGGGCCACTTCTCATCCGACCGGTCCATCCGGGACTATTGCCGTGACATCTGGAACGTTTCGCCGGTGGATATTCCCGCGCGGTAGGGGGCACCATGGGCCATCGAATCTTGAAGCGTGGAAACGGGAGCTACGGCCAGCTCGCCGAGCGGCTGAACCGCTTTCCCCAGGGCGCGCCACCATCCGAACTGCTATTCCGGATCCTGAAATTGCTCGTTACTGAACGTGAAGCGGGCTTGGTGGCCCAGCTGCCCATCCAGTCCTTCACTGCCAGCCGCGCGGCAGCCATATGGAAGCTGCCGGAACGGGAAGCCCAAAAGGTGCTCGATGGTCTCGCCGAGCGGGCCGTGCTGCTGGATATCCAGGATGGGGAGGAGACGCGTTATGCCCTGCCGCCGCCCATGGCGGGCTTCTTCGAATTCTCCCTCATGCGGGTCCGGGGAGGGATCCACGATGGCAACGAGTAGCAAAAGAGCCCTGGATCTGCTCCTGTGCGTGCTCCCTGGTTTGATCGCGACGGGGTGCGTATCTCCACAGAGCGTCCTTCAAGAGCGCCGAAAAAAAATTGAAACGCAGGCCATGCAAATCCTTCATGAGGAGTACCGGCTACCCTCGGCGCCGGTTTCGGATTTGAAGGTGCAGAAGGTGAAAGCTTCGGCTCCGGGGAAGTTCCGGATGGTGGTGAAAGCGCCTGGCTGGGAGGCGGATGCCCCCCTGGAATCGGTCGAAATCCATCGGCAAGCAGATCCTTCGGAAACGGTCTTCACCTGGGAACTGCCAGCCAAGCGCGTGTCGAATTGGCTGGATGGAAAGGACGCCAAGCCCCATTTCTTGCTGCATCTTTGGAAAGGGCAGGACCACCGGCCGGTCACCATCCCCAGCCTGGTGACGAGCGGGCGCTCCGGGGAATGGGCGGGGATGATTCTGTTCGGCGGTGTCGCCATCGTGACCACCCCGGTCTGGCTTCCTTCCTGGTTGATCATCACTCCGGTTGAAACATCGAGAATTTCCAAAAAACTTGCTGACGTCAAATGGCTTCTGCCGGGAACTGAAGCACCCATGTGCTACCCGGAAAGCCCCGTCGACTTTTCCTCCCACCTTGGTACCGACCCGCAAGGGAAGCACGTCCTCGTGATTGCGATAGGTCGCACCCAATGGAGTCCGTGCGAAGGAACGGCCCTCGAATCCATGCGACGAGCGATTGGCTGCTTCCAGCCCGAACTGGCCGCCGGGATCATGGAAGATCCCGAACAACCCAACACTTTCATCGTGCCCTTGGCTCCTGGGGAACCGAATATGGCACGACCAATCCTCCTGGTGCATCGGGATTGCACCGCGGGTAAGCCGCAGGGCCAGTTATGGGCGTTCTACTTCTCATCAAAAGGCGACTGGGTCAAGGCGTGGCGCCTGTACGAGGGCCCAAGTAGGCAAGCTGATGATCCCACCGCTGGATCACGCCCGGCGGCAGGGGCCAGCGCCATTCATTGACAGCACAGCTCACTTGCCGAGGATAGAAGATTCCAACTCCCCATTTTGATCCCTTCCTCTTCCGGCAAAGGCCCCCGATGACCGCACGCCAGGATTTTGTGAACCTTGATGCCCAAGACCCGCTGGCGCCGCTGAGGGAGCTCTTCGCTCTGCCGGAGGGCGTGGTCTACCTGGACGGCAATTCCCTGGGCGCCATGCCCAAGTCCACCGCCGCCCGGGTGCAGCAGGTGATCCATCGCGAGTGGGGACAGGGCCTGATCCAGAGCTGGGACAAGGCGGGCTGGCTGGATCTGCCCCGGCGGGTGGGCGACAAGATCGCCCGGTTGGTGGGCGCAGGCCCAGGCGAGGTGGTGGTGGCCGATTCCACTTCCGTGAATCTGTTCAAGGTGCTCAGCGCGGCATTGCGGATCATCGGTGAAGAACGACCCGATCGCCGGGTCATCCTCTCGGAGCGCGCGAACTTTCCCACGGACCTTTACATCGCGGAAAGCATCGCGCAAGAAAAGGGATTTCGCCTAGTGCTGATGGAAGCGGACGAGATCCCATCCCGGCTCGATGCCGAAGTGGCGGTGCTGCTACTCACCCAGGTGAACTACCGCACGGGACGCCTCCACGACATGGCGGCCCTCACCCGCGCCGCGCACCACGCGGGAGCCCTGGCCATCTGGGACCTGGCCCACAGCGCGGGGGCGTTGCCGGTGAACCTGATGGGCGATGGATCAGTCGAGGAGGCCGCGGATTTCGCCGTGGGCTGCGGCTACAAGTTCCTGAACGGCGGTCCCGGCGCCCCGGCTTTCGTGTGGGCCCACCCGCGCCACGCGGACCGCTTCCAGCAGCCCCTTTCTGGTTGGCTGGGCCACCTGGCGCCCTTCGAATTCACACCTGACTACCAACCGGCTCCGGGCATCGGACGCTACCTTTGTGGCACGCCGCCGGTGCTCTCCATGGCGGCCCTGGAATGCGGCGTGGACACGCTGCTGGTCACCGAAGCCATGGGTGGCCTGGCCGCTGTGCGCGAAAAATCCACGGCGCTGACTGCGGCCTTCATCCACCTCGTTGAGGACCACTGCGCGGGCTTCGGCCTCAGCCTGGTGACGCCGCGGGAAGCCGCCCAGCGGGGCAGCCAGGTCTCCTTCGCCCACCCGGAAGGTGGCCAGCAGATCATGCGGGCCCTGATTGCCCGGAATGTCGTCGGCGACTTCCGTCCGCCGGACCTCCTGCGGTTCGGATTCACACCGCTTTACACACGCCACGTGGATGTGTGGGACGCGGTGGATCAGTTGCGGGGCGTGCTCGAAAGCGGCGAATGGCGGGAGGCCGGACGGCCTTCCTGATGAACACGTTGAACGCCTGATCTACTTCAACTGCTGCCAGAGGAACGTGAAGGCCAGGGCGGTCATGTGGGCGGCCTGCTGATTGTTGGCCGCGCCGCCGTGACCGCCCTCGATGTTTTCGTAATAGCGGACATCGGCGCCCAGTTCCTGCATCCTGGCCATCATCTTGCGGGCATGGCCGGGATGCACCCGGTCATCGCGGGTGGAGGTCATGAAGATCGTGGGCGGGTATTTCACGTCCTTTTTCAGGTTGTGGTAGGGCGAGAAGGTTTTGATGTAGTCCCACTCCTCGGGCTTGTCGGGGTCGCCATATTCGGCCATCCAGGAGGCCCCGGCGAGC
>JANXQX010000339.1 GCA_025353305.1 Holophagaceae bacterium | reverse complement strand
GCATCAACCGCGTCGGCCTCGGCCTGCGTTTCAATCCCAAAGGCGATGAAACCTTCCAGGCCGGCGATGACATCCTGGCCCTCGGCCCCAGCAACGCGCTGGAAGCCCTGATGAAACTGGCAAGCGGCGGGTGATGAGCTATAAGATACGCGTTGAGTTGTGAGCTTCTGGTTTGAACAGCCAGTCAACGACCTGAACTAGAGAGAAGGCCCCGGCATCGCGGATCTGATCCACGATGCCGGGTGTCAATTCACTCAGAGTTCGGCGCTTAGCGAACTTGCGTAGTCAGTCACGGATATCGTCTCGGTTGGAAATGATCGGTTTTCTTACCCGACCTTTGCCATCGGTTGGATGAGAGGTTGATACGATTACTTAATTCCTTTCTTTAGAACCTCCAATCGACGCTTGGCTAAAGCTGGACATCCGTCTTCGCCTTGATCCAATTCGCCACGATCAGGCTCGACACGTCGGTAGTAGGATTCGGCGGCCGGGTTTTCCCCGAGTTGCTCAGCAATTCGGCCCAAAAGATACCAGTCGGCACCATTGGGGGCCTCTTCATCTCGCATTCCAACTGCTTTGAGTAAAAATTCCAATGACTCAGCCGTTCGGCCAGATTCTGCGAGAACCGTGGCCAAGGAGTGATGGGCTGCACTCGAAGACGCCCCTGTGCCCATGATTGCCCTGCGGGCATAGTCCAGTGTCTGGGCGTCTATTTTTCCCTGAACAACATGCCACCAGGCAAGGTTGTTGAAATCGCCTGGGTTTGCCTTCCCTCGAGCGATTCGGTCGGCCATAAGTGCTTCGAATTCGGTCGATCGTCCTAACCGATTCAAAATATATAGTTTTCTGCTTGGTAGGTTTAGGTCATCAGGGTACTTCATGATGGCGGCTTCCACTGTTTGCAGTGCCATTTGCAGTTTCCCAGATGTGATCAGACTGCCGACCCGCCCATTCTGAGCAATAAGCGAATTTGGGTAGAGAGATAGCAGACGCGCGCTGGCTTGATCCTGCATCGCCCAATCTTTTCGTCGAGCTGCTCCGATAGCCGCGCTTTGGGCCACAGCGCTCATTTGGAGCTCAGGCAGCTTCGAATTCAAGGCAGCCCGCACTGCTTCCATTGCTTCCTTCTCGTCTTTGTCCATCGCCAATGTACAGACCGCAGCCAAGCGGACCTCTTCGGCGGTCCCATGACGCCCCTTCTCCCATAAGCGGCGAACAACATGCCCAGACAAGGGATCCCCATCCTCGGGTTTCCGACTTTCTTCTACTAGTTGGTCGAGCCAAGCACAAGCCGGGGCCAAATCACCTCGCTTGAGATACCACAAAGCTTGGCGGGCGAGGTCAGGAAGTTCATTACCTACGAGTCGGCAGGTTGTCCCAAAACGGGCCACGAAGAACTTTGAAGGGTTTTGGTCCTGCATCTGGGCCTTCACGGTGAAGCCTTTGAGGTCGTCGCCATCAACCGTGACATCACTGAGGGACAAGGTGAGGTCAAGCATGAGCGAAACAGACAACCCTTGCTTCTCAAACGTTGCAGCAGACTTGCGCTGTTCACGAATGGCCTTTTGGAGTTGAGCGGGAGTGCTTGCAGCCTCTGACAAAAACGCTTTGAGTCGCTCGGTCGTTAACCCTCGCTGCATAGAAGCCAGAAGCATGGACTTGACCACATCCCGAGGGTCTTTTAGATCCAGGGTCATGCTTTCGTAAGGCCTCACCTTTGCCAGGGTTTCTGCTCGGGCCTTCACTTGGGTCATATTCGAAGCGCCCGAAGCCCCTTCGTCCAGGAGAGCGGATGCCTCAGCATACTTCCTGAAAAGTACCGCCACATCTGCTGCACCAAGGTAAGTAGCCCGACGGGTAGCTAGATCAGGGAAAAGAGTACGGCCAAGGGCCTTTGCTTTGTCTTGGCCGTTCAAACAGGCCTCAAGGCCAACCAGCCAAGCATTGCGGCGGGGGGACGCCTCTCGAATACGAGCGATCTCCTGGGCTTCAGCCATTTCCCCTTTTTTTGCGAGACATACCATGAGGTTGTCTTGCAGACTGTCCGCCTTCTCCTCTTCGATCAGAGCCTTGTAGATACGGACGGATTCATCCAGGTCCGCTCCCGGAACGTATCGTTCGCCATCGCTGTTGTGCTCAAGGAGTATTGCCAAGTTCTGCCGGGCAAACCGGTTCTTGGGATCGATCGCAATGGCTCGACGGTAGGCGTCTACAGCGCCCTTGCGGTCCCATCCCGGCTTGTACATCCGCCCAATCCAGTCGTGCTGAAGGACCCAGCCTTGGACTTGGTAGGCGTTGCTGAGGGATGGTTCTAGTCGGATAGCCTGGTTGAGCGACTCCCGAGCAGTTTCGGCCAATCCCGCCGCAAGTTGGGCGCGGGCTAGACGAACGAGGGGATCCCCACTACTCGGTAGTGCGGCCCTTTCTTTCCGGAATTCCATCAAGGCCTCTTTGGTTTGCCCAGCCCCCAGGTAAGCCTCACCCACCTGCTGAAACACCACCATGGGGATCTTGGATTCCCCAAAGGTTTTCAGACTTGCATTTGCCTGGTCGACTTCCTTGGGGTTCCATCGTCGCTTGCGGGATTCCATTCGATAATGGGCTTCCACCGTGCCGTCCGTATTGCCCTTGTAGGTTAAAACAAGTGTTGCCGGACCAAAGGCCAAGGTCTGGTTTGGTGGCAGCGAATCGTGGACATATCCGGTAGGTGGATGGATGATCCACTTTGCCTCCATTGCATAAGGGGCCCACATCATCAAATCGGTTCTCCGCGGAACCACTGCGTCAGGCTTTTTCGCTTCCTTTGAGGCTTCGGTTTCACCCTCCTCCGAATCATCGGTGGGTCCCGCTTTCAAAGCGTTGGAGAGGCTGTTGACCAGGGGCCAAGCATTCATAGCTACTGCCGCATCGGACGTTCCTGTGTTAGCGATGCCCGCCTTCAGGGCCTCCAGAATTAGACGGAAAGGCAGGTTCAGATCTTCTGGATGAGAGTATTCCAAGCGCCCCAAGTCCTTGGCTTTGTATGTCCGTTCGGCATACCCCTTGAGGTTTTCCCTAGTGCGTTTCGGATCCGACCCGATGTATCCTCCGCGGAGTTGAATCTCGGAGGGCCCATCCGCTTCAGTAGTTTCGACAATGCGGCCAGTTCCTTCCCTGGCGAGGAATACCTCCTTGATTTCGCGATAGACGTTTCGCTTCGACGAAGTGCTTGGAGTAGTAAGAAGGCCTGGAAAATGAGCGCCAATCACCAAGACCCGACGTTCCAAATCCGCTGAAGGGAGTTCTCCTACAGGGGCCTCAGGAACGGTGGGATCGATCCAAATGGCAGGTGTTCCAGGGATGTAAACGATGGCATGGTCGAAGGCCGATAACCCAGGCATATCCGGTTCCACATCCTGTTGGGAGCCTACTTGTAGGAGGGCCAAATTCGACGGAATACCAGCTTCACGGAGGACCGCCACCAGCATGGCCGACTTGTCCTTGCAGTCCCCGTAGCCCCGTTTCAGTGTGTCTGCCGGTGTGCGGGGTACGACTGAAGCTTCACCGAATTCGAGACCTGTATAGCGAACGTCTTTATGCATTCGAGCTACGAGTCGCTTCAGGACTTCCATGCGACCTGTGGCACTTCCCAAAGCCTCACGCACCCAAGACTGGAGCTGAGCCCCCTTCAGTTGAGCCTCGACGATCTCGGCATACTCTATTGCGACTGCTTCCCACGTGGGGGTAGTGCTGTAGAAAATGGCGGGATGAGGATTTTGATCTGGAGCTTGGTTTGGTTCATCCTTCTTCCCCGGCTTACTTGGGCCTAGTTCCAGGGTGAGCAAGGTGCGTTCATTTAGAGTCTTGGTCTGCGGTTGATTTCCCGGCAGGCCCACGAGCCTCCATTTAAGGGAGGCAGAAACTGGCACTTCAAGGGAGAAGTGGCTGCGATTCACCGGCACAGGCTGAGAAAGTGAGTAATGGCCTAATGCACCAGAACGAGAGAAGGGGCGCTGATCGCGGTAAAGAATTTCTACTTCAGCAATGGCACCTTTGACCAGCTTTGGCAGAGGTGCCTTGAGGTGGCGGCGATCCGTAAACATTTCTGGATTCTTCTGCTCGGGGCTGAAATCCCCAATAGTGGCGGGATCCAGGGCGTATTCCTTACCGTCGGGTGCAATGACCCGTGCTCGGATCACCGGTTTCTCTTCCAGCCAGGTAGCGTAGTCAGCCGAAACCGTTCCCCAGCCTTCAATTGCTGATTCTTGGTCGATCCGGAATATGTAGCGGTAACGCACTGTGCGTCTACCCATGTCATCCAGAGACACTCGATAATCCTCCAGTAGTTCTTGCTGCGCATAACCGATCTGGATCGGAAGTTGACTTGCCGCCTTGATCAGATCCCTAGGGCTTACACTAAACGCTGGAGCCTCCTCCCAGGGCACGCCAGCAGAAAGAGCGGTCGCCAATAAGGAAATATAAGCGGGAACCAACAATTGGACTCGGGAAGGCAGCATTCATTCTCCATCAATTTAGGAAGTGGTATTCAGAGGGATATAGAACTAGATGCGTTGGTGTGTCGAGTCGAAAATTTTCTTGCGGCAGGTATATCTACCTCAGGAACACAATCAACCATCTCAGTTTCCCATCAAGTCACCTATCAGCTTGGATATTGTGAGATTGGCCCCAAGGGTCTGCTTTCCCAGAGCGCGATAGAAGGTATTACCGACGGCTCTAGGAGACATACCAGCCAAGCCGCTCCCGAGAAAGTTCAAGGTAAGTCACAGCCTTGAGGTGTTCGGTTCCCTGGGAAGGTAGACTTCATAATAGGAACATTGTCGACTTGCCAAACTGATATTCCAATTGAGGAATGATAGATTCCTGCGCAGGGACAGAATATCAAGGAACAGTACAAAAAAATTATGGGCTGCCACTTTGGAAATTTGGCGGTAAGGGGATCAACGACACTCGAGTGTCGAATATTTCTGTTTATAGTCCACCGACCTCAGCCCAGGTAGGCCGCCAACACCCGCTCATCCCGGCGCAGTTCCGCAGGCGTGCCCGATACCGCGATGCGGCCCCGTTCCATCACGTAGGCGTAGTCGGCCACTTCCAGGGCGTTGCGGGCGAACTGTTCCACCAGGAGCAGCGTGATGCCCTGGGCCTTCAAGTGGCGGATGGTCTGGAAGACTTCCTGCACGATGACCGGCGCCAGGCCCATGGAGGGTTCATCCAACAGCATCACCCGGGGGTTGGCCATGAGGGCCCTACCGATGGCCAGCATCTGCTGCTCGCCCCCC
>JANXQX010000321.1 GCA_025353305.1 Holophagaceae bacterium | reverse complement strand
GTCGTAAGGACATCCGTACTTCACTGGGGTTTGCGGGCAGACGCATTGTTCCGGCGGCTTGAGAAAGACTTCACGGGAACGACGGTAGTATTCGGCATCATCGGCGATGAGCACCCGCTCAGGCCCATGCTTCGGGCATCGTTTCAGCATGAAGACTTGGCCGTCCTGGATGATGATTTTGGCTTCCACCCGACGGTAGCAGGTGGCACAAATGCTCACAGCGGTGTCATAGAAGAGGTAAGGACGGACACGGGCTGTCATGTGATTTGGCTAGTGGGCATCACCAATCGTCGCAGATCACGGGCGTAGTATGCGAGACCTACCACGCAAGCCCATTGAATCGCGGATAGCCCCAACAAGGGGCGAGGGTCGGGCTTGATGAAATCCACACCGAACCTGAAGGCGAGGTACAGCATCATGAACTGGCGAAAAAGGTCTCCATTTTTCGTCATACGGGTTCGGCGAACAAGCGTCAGGATCGAGACCAAGGTCAAGAATGCGATCTCATAGATTTGCGTGGGGTGCCGTCGTAGGCCATCGCCGAAATCAACTCCCCAAGGGAGGGCCGTCACAATCCCATGCGTGTGATCATCCAGCCCCGTAAGGAAGCATCCAACCCTCCCGACAGCTATCCCGAGGCACAACGGAAGCACGAAAAGGTCCCCTGTTGAGCGGGCCTCTTGCAGAATGTATTTGGCAATCTCAACACCGATAAGTCCGCCCAGCAGTCCCCCCACAATGGACTTGCCCGAGAGAAGCTGTAGCCATGTGACCTGTCCATTCAATAGAAGGGGCAGCTCATCAAGGAAGTGGAGCAGCTTAGCTCCGATTCCAGCCCCTACCAATGCCCCTGCGACAGTCCCTAAACGGTTCACAGATGCGATGGAGTCCACCCAGCGGCGCCGTAATATAAAGAAAAGACGAGCACCCAAAAAATAACCAAGTGGCTCGAACAAAATGTGCGGGTGGACTTTCCATGGCCCGAAGGGGATGTAAATCGGGAAGGTCATCTAATCGCTGGTCCTTCATGCACGAACGGTTTGTTCTGACCTAGTCTGAAGCAGCCGGCGCGGAAAGCACCCCTTTTCTCTTGAGCTCCTTGATCTCCTCATCCCCATCGTCGAGCAGGCGCTCCCAGTTTTCCGGCCGGTAGCCAAGGCTGCGGGCAGCGGAAATCAGGAGGCTCTGGCCCGGCGATGGGCGCTGGGGATCGAGGCTGTAGACGAAGTCGCGGTAGGCCGTTTCGGGATCGATGATCGTCCATCCCATGCTCTTGAAAAGCTGGATGGCGTGGTCCAGGAAAAGGGCGTTGATGAGGTTGTGGTGCAACAGCATCACCTGCGGGACATCCCGCCCGAAAAGCCGCCGGGAAAGGTTGCGGTAGGCTTCCGCCCGCTGGCGGAGGTGCGCAAGATAGACGGCTCGAAAGGGTGCCAGGTCAGCGTCTGGATGCTCATTCAAGACCTTGGCCAGGGCTGAGTCCAAGCGCCAATCCGAAGTGTCCAAGGAAACGTAGGCGTTGCGCATTCCCCGCGTTTTCAAGAAAGCCTTTATGCCATCGCGTTTTTCGGGCGTGTCGCCTTCCCGCAGGAATGTGAAGCGGAACCATGGCTTGAATCCGGGAAGCGTGCGGATGACCGCTTCGCAGGCCAGGATCTCGTCCTGGTACTGCTTCAGCGTCGTAGTCTTGCCGTTGAGGTCCAGATGCGTGACGGTATGGTTTCCGATGGCGTGGCCCGCATCGCCCCAGGCCTTCGCCAAAGCCAACCCCTCAGGCCGGTCGGCGCCATTCCCAAGCGTCACGAATAACGCGGCTTTCACATGGTGCTTCTCCAGCGCAGCCAACAACGCTGCATTCCGGGCCTGCGGGTTCATGCGCGGCATCGCCTTCAGCTGTGGCCCGTCATCGAAGGTGAAGGCCACAGATTGCGAAAAGGCGGGGGCCATCGAGAAGAAGGCCAGGGCCAGGGAACATGCTGCGGTTGCGGGTTTCATTGGAGTCCTCCTGGCCTTTCGAGTTTGGATCCCGCCCGGTTTCCGGGTTGTTGGACGTCCAAGCACGGGAAATTTGTAAAGTACATCTTGCAATGTACATTTTTTATCGTACATTAATCATCGTACCTACGCCACCGAAAACCAGGAGCGACCATGACGAGCCAGAATCCTGCGCCAAAACCCACTGAAGCGGAAGTTGGCATCCTGCACGTGCTTTGGGAACTGGGGCCCAGCAGCGTGAAGGATGTCTACGCCCGCGTGGGCCAGGAGCGCGACTTGGGCTACACCGCGGTATTGAAGCTCATGCAGACCATGCTGGACAAGGGCCTGCTGGAGCGCGATGCATCCGAGCGGGCGCACCGCTACTGGCCCGCCCAGGCCAAATCAAAGACCCAGCGCGCGCTGCTGGGGGATTTCATGAACAGGGTTTTCGCTGGATCGGCGGGCGAACTGGTTCAGATGGCCCTGCAAGGCCACCGCCTGCGGCCTGAAGATAAGGCCGCCTTACGTGAACTGCTGAAGGAGAAATAGCCATGGGATTCCTGGATCTCCAAGGGCTCGCGGCGGACCTGGGCCTCGCCCTTCTCCACTCGGTCTGGCAGGTCGCGCTGGTGGCGCTTGCGCTTTGGGGCCTGCTCACGCTGCTGCACCGGGCCGCGCCCGGCCTTCGGCACAACCTCGCGCTGGGGGCGCTCGCCCTCGCGGTCATCTGGCCCGCCTCCACCTTCAGACAAGCCCGGGTCGACCGCGGCGGGCGGATTGCCTCGATCGCCAGGGGCCCGCGCTTCATCCAGCCCAACCCTGCCCCTCCACGCCTGACCGGAGTGAAGCCCGGTTTTCCCGCAAGGGTTATCGAGCTGTCGAAGCCCGCCCTGCCTTGGCTCGCGCTCCTCTGGGGCGCGGGGGTCATCGCCTTGGGATTTCGGTTGATGGGCGGGTGGCTGTGGCTCCAGAGGCTTCGGCAATCCACGGAAATGGCTCCGGAATGGGTGTTGGATCTGGGCCGGAACTTGGCAAGAAGGATGCGTTTGCGTGTTCCCTCGTTGCGGATTTCAGAAGCGGTCGCCGGGCCGTTCAGCTATGGGCTGTGGCGCACCATCGTTGTGCTTCCGGTGGCCTGCCTGGGACAAATGGACGCCCGGGATCTCGAGGCCTTGCTGGCCCATGAATTCGCCCATCTCCGCCGCCACGATTTTCTGCTGAACGCCCTGCAATCCATCGCCGAATTGCTGCTCTTCCATCACCCGCTGGCCCGCTGGATTTCCGCCACCGTGCGCCTGGAGCGCGAACGCTGCTGCGACCTGGCCGCGGTGTCGGTCTGCGGCGATGCCCTGTTCTACTCCGCCGTGCTGGATCGCCTCGATGATCTGCGCCCGGTGGAATGTTCTTTCCTTCCCCCACCCTCCAGGGCCTCCGCTTCGCTTGCCCTGCCCGCACAAGGAGCACCCCTCATGATCCGCATCCGCCATCTCCTGGGCGTCAATTCCCGCCCCTCGCTGCCAGCCCTTTTCGGCGCCGTCCTTGTGCTGACGGGTCTTTGCTTGGCCGCCGTCGCGCCGTTCCGAGATGGCTTGAAAGGCCCGGCGATCCTGGTGCCCGCGGCCCTGCTCAAGCAGGTGGATGAAGCCGCCAAAGCCGAAGGCCTCGACCCGGATCTCATCCGCGCCATGATCCAATGCGAAAGCCGGTACGACCCCAAGGCCCTAAGCGCCCATGGCTCCATCGGGCTCATGCAGGTCATGCCCCAGACCGCGGCCCGCTTCGGCATCACGGATCCATGGAAGGTGGACCAGAACCTCCTGGCCGGCACCAAGTACATGCGCTTCCTGATGGACCGGTACAACGGCGACACGGCGCGGGCGGTCATGGCGTACAACGCGGGCGAGATCGCGATGGACAAATCAGGCAACGTGGCGCCCGCCGAGGAGACCCGGCTTTATTCCAAAGCAGTGCTGGACCTCTATCGCGAGAAAGCCGTCCAACCCACGGAAGGAAGTTCTGGCGTGCAGGCCATTCAAGGCCGCCTCAGCGCGCAACCCGATGGTTCATGGCGCATCAGCATCCATGCCTGGATGATGGGCAAAGGCAGCTTCGAAGTCACTCAAGGAGGCGAGCGCTTGGCCTTGCTTTACATCGAGCGGCCCGAACAAAGCCCCTATTTCGCCATGCCCGCCGCAGCCATCCAGCCAATGGCCGGCAAGGGCCCGCTGGTGATCCGGATTGAAGACCTTGGCAGCAAGCGCAAAGGCCAAGGCACGGTGCCCCTGGCCGCGGGGGATTTCATGCTCGAACTGCAAAAATAGCGCGACCGAATTCTACTTTCCCAGCTCGCCCGCCACCTTCGACGCCAGCTCGACCGTGCGGGCGAGCACGCTGCGGATGCGGCCATCCTCCAGCGCCAGGATGCCGGCGATGGTGCAGCCTGCGGGCGTGGTCACGTCGTCCTTCAAGGCCGCGGGATGCTTGCCGGTGGCCAGCACCATTTCA
>JANXQX010000318.1 GCA_025353305.1 Holophagaceae bacterium | reverse complement strand
GGCTCGGTGGGAGACCGGGTTCTGGATGGCTTGGGGCTTGGGAGGACTGCTGCTGGCGGTCGTGCCGCTCATGCTTCGTCATCGCGCCGGTGGCTGGCTCTCGGCTCTTTCCGGCCTCGTGCTGCTCGCTCGCTCCTGTATCCCCTTGTTGGGCGAAAAGCCAGCGGCAGGCGCCGTCGTGGTGATCATGGCCACCAGCGCCACCCTGACTTTCGCCTTCCTGTACGAGCAAAGCTATTGGCCTGTGGCTGAAAATGACAAGCCTTCTCTAGACAGCGTCAAGCCTGAGGAGATCGATGAATGATGTCCAATGGCCCAGGAAATGAAGGTCCAGTAGGCGATCGTGAAGCATTTTCAGTTCGATGTTTCCGCGACGGGGGTGGACTTGTTGTCCAGATCTCCGGAGACCAGAACCTTGCCATTGGGTAAAAGAATGGCGATATGGCGTTCCCGCGGCCGCGTCATCTGGCCTGAATAGGTCCAGCCATTGGAGCCGGGGGTGAAAACCTCGGCGGTCCCGTGGAAGCGGTAGCTCCCGGAATTTCCGCCGGTCACCAGGACCCTCCCGTCGTTGAGCCGCGTGGCGGTGTGGTTCAACCGCCCCTCCAGCATGCCGGGTCCCGCGGTGAAAGTCCCGGTGGCTGGATCGAAGATCTCGCAGCTCTTCGGGCTTCCGCTGTAAGTGTTTCCCCCGGCGATGAGCACCCGGCCGTCCACCAGAAGGGTCGCTGTATGGTAGGTCCGGGCGTCGGCGAGATGGCCCGTGGTGTAGGTGAAGGTTCCGGTGACCGGATCGAAGATCTCAGCTGAAGACAAGGCGGAGTTCCCGTCGTAGCCGCCCACGATGAGTACGCGGCCGTCGCTGAGCCGGGTGGCGCTGTGGTTGACCCTCGCCAGTTCCATGTTCTGGGGGAGGGAACTGAAGGTGTTCGTGGATGGATCGAACAGATCCGCCGTACCGCTCACGGTGCCGTAGAAATTGGGCATGTCCATGCCACCCGTGATAAGAAATTTCCCGGCGTAGGGACCGGTAGTGAGCCCCGTGACCTGGTGTCCCATCCGCTTGACGCGCATGGTCCCGACGGCCGCGGCGATGGTGCCTGCTCCCACCTGGATGATCTCTCCGCTATTCGATGCGCTGTCGTAGGCGATTTCCCCGCCGCAGACAAGGATCCGGTTCGCGTCCAGCGTTACGAGCACCGGAGCCGACCTTGCCAGGAGAAGGGTGCTGCCCAATGTCGAGAAAGCATTGCTTGCGGGATTGAAGACCTCGACCGAGCTCAGGTAACCGCCCGGATTGCCGCCCCATCCCCCGGTGATCACCACGCGACCGTCCGGGAGTGCTGCGGCCCCATGGCCGATCCGCGTGGTGGCCGGTGCGTTCGAGGTGGGCTGGAAGGCCCCGGCGCCAGGATTGGCGCTGACCACCACCGTCCTCTGCTGGACTTTGGAGGGGTCCGCGGTGGGCGTGGCCCTTACATGGTAGGTGCCCGGTGTGTTCGAGCCCAGGTAGATGCGATACCAATCCATGTTCAGGAGGGAACCGCCCAATGCGCCTTCCACCACATCCCAGGTGACGGTGCGGTCAATGCCCGAATCCGGGTGCAGCTCCCATCCGAAGAAGGCGCCATCGCATGAGAAAAGCGTATTGCCCTCGCCGAATCCGTAAAGGTTCAAGGTGACGTTGGAAACGATCCGGACCGAGGTGGTGGCCTGTTGCTGGGTGGCTGTGTTCGTGGCTGTCAACGTGTAGGTTCCAAGGGTGGCGCTGGCGGTGAACAATCCAGCCTGGGTGATGGTCCCGGCGGTGGCGGTGATACTCCAGGTCACCGTGGTGACCAGCGTTGCGTCGTCCAGGGCTTGGAAGCTCCAGGTACCACCCGGGGCGACGTCCAGGCCGTTGGGATAGATATGGAAGCCCCCCAATGCGCTCACGGTGATGGAGGAGCGCGAGTAACTGGTGCCGTCGCCCGCAAGGGAAGTAGCCCGTGCATGGTAGGTCCCGGTCGCGGCGGGTGCAGTGTAGAGGCCCTGGGAAGAGATGCTCCCGCCCAAAACACCCTCTTCTACGGACCAGGTGACATTCTGGTTCGAAGTCCCGGAAACCACCGCGCTGAGTTGGACGGTCCCATTCGCCCCGACCCTCGGGTTGGTTGGACTCACGCTCACGGAAATAGCCTGGGCTGCATAGGCCACCGTGGCGATGACCGTCTGCCCCGCGACCACAATGGCTGCTTGTGTGGCTGGTGACCCCAGATACGTGCTGCCCCCACTCACCACGTTCGAGGCGTTTACGGTGTATGAGCCAGGACCTAAATTAGGAATCGTGACGCTCCCGGTGGCGTTCAGGCTGAAGCTACCGGGCCCCGAAATGGCGATGGCCGCAGGCACCGGACTGGGCAGGCCGTTGACTGTGAGGGTCATGGAGCCTGTGGTTGGCGGCGGCGTTGTGACCGGGGTCCCGCCACCGCCACCGCCGCAGGAAACGGTTGGCGCCACGGCCAGGACAGAGGCCACAAGTGTCATGGCAGAAAATATGGAGCGAAGCAGGCGCATGGGTACCTTTATCTGGAACCAGGTGTGCGGTTGGTTGCCTGGATCATAGCAATTTGAATGGGAATGTTGAGGTTAAGAGTTGTGAAGATGAAGTCACGCGGTAGGCACAGAAGGCGGGCTATGCTTAGTGATGCCCTTGCCTGACAGGCCGGGCTGTTCAGGAGCCGTTCATGCCGAAGCGCTCGCGCTGGAGTGTTCTCAATGTTTCTTTCCTGTTGGGCACGCTCGCCGTCGCGGCGGTGCTGGTCCCTGTGAAAGTTGCGGTCCAGGGGATTCATTGGAGTGAAATCCTGCTTTGCGCGGCCATGGTTTTCGCCATCGGCACCGCCATCAGCGCGGGCTACCACAGGCTGTTTTCCCATCGCGCCTTCCAGGCCACCTGGCCGGTGCGTTTTCTGCTGCTATGTTTCGGCGCTGCGAGCTTCGAGAACTCGGCATTGAAGTGGGCTTCGGATCACCGGCTACACCACCAATTCGTGGACACGGAAAAGGACCCCTACACCATCCAGAAGGGCTTCTGGTTCGCCCATTGGATCTGGGTCATGGAAGAAAAGGAGAGCAGCCTCCCAGGTGTGGCGGATCTCCAGAAGGATCCGCTGGTGATGTGGCAGCATCGAAATCATTTCCTCATCGGCGCCGTGGTGGCCTGCATCCCCCTCTACATCGGCCTGCTGACCGGGCATTTCTGGGCCTACCTGGTGATGGGCCTCTCCTTGCGCATCGTGCTGACCCACCACACGACCTTTCTCATCAATTCCGCCGCCCATATGTTCGGGAGCCGCCCGTATACCGATGCCAATACCGCTCGCGACAACTGGGTGCTGGCGCCCCTGACCTACGGCGAGGGCTATCATAATTTCCACCACATGTGGCAGTGGGACTACCGAAATGGCGTGCGGTGGTACCAGTGGGACACCACGAAATGGCTATTGAGCGTTATGTCCTGGATGGGTCTTGTCAGCAAGTTGCGTCGGGTAAGTCTTGAGGCCTTGCGACGAGCCCGCCTGCAAATGGAAGAAAAACAATTGCGGGAGCGTTTGGCCACCGCCAGTCCCGCCGTGGCAACGCCATTGCAGGAGCGCCTTGCCGCCGCCCGGCTGCGGGTGGATGCAGCCCTTGCCTCCATCCAGGAAAAGCACGAAGCCTGGGAAGCCAAGAAGGCTGAGTGGAAGGCCATGGGTCACACCAGGGCCGAACAATGGCGCAAAGCCAAGGCTGAATGGAAGGCCACCATGGCTCAACACCGCTTGGAACTGCGGGCGGCCTGGGAAGAATGGAAGGCCGCCAGGATGGAAGTCCGCTCGGCCTTGGTTTACGCGTAGGTACTATTCGAAAATCAGCTGCGTCTAATGATGGCTCTCGGGACTCATGTCCGCTGCAGCCTCGCCCAGATACTTCACGGTGCGCCCCTTGAAAACCACCCAGGCGCCAAAGAGCGCCATGATCACCATGCCAGTTCCCAGGAGGGGGCGCAGGGCGGAGACGAAGTATTCGTAGGGATGGCTGAGCAGGGCGATGACGATGCAAAGGGTGCCGTAGGAAACCAGAAAACTGCCCCACCCATGGCTTGAAGTGGGCGACTGGCCCACTTCTTCGGGCACGGTTCCCAGCGGATCAGCCACTTCGGAAGCGATGTTGAGGCCTTGGAACACCATTACGGCCGAGAACACGTAATAAAAAATGTAGAAGAGCAGCATCGGCATCTCCAGGAACTTGGGGCCATCCAGAAATAGCACGAATTTTTTTTATTGACTCAATCAATCGATTGATTAATCATTTCGTCTCGGGTCAAACTGTCCTTCGTTCGGCAACAGGACCCGTAACGGCCGGGCCAGAAAGGCACTTGTCATTCCGTAACAATTCCTAATCATTCGATTGATTAACTTGGTGACCCAGATGCCACACCCGATGACTGACCTACCGCACGACATCAAGCTGCGGCTTGTGGAAGCTGCCACGCTGCTTTTTGCGGAGAAGGGTTTCGATGGCGTGGGCCTTCGCGAGATCGCTTCCAAGGCCAAGGCCAACAGCGCCATGGTGGCCTACCACTTTGGTGGCAAAGAGGGACTTTACCTCGCAGTGTTGCGGGCGGGTTTTGAACGTTGCCCCAGCCAGGTCGCCCAGTTGGCCCCGATCCCGCATTCCAGCCACTCATTGGCGAAAGAACTGGCGTTGAAGGGAGTCCAGGACCACATCCGCGTGTTTGTAGACCAGTTGCTGATGAGCGACTGCGATCCGCTGATGAAGGCCTCGAGCGCCCTGCTCATGCGGGAACTGGCGGTGGGTGGACCCTTTCTTGAGGAGCTCAACCGGGATTTCATGCTGCCCTACTTCACCCATCTCCGGGACTGTGTGCGGATCCTACGGCCGGACTGGGGAGAAACGGAAACCCTTTTTGCCATGGCTGCCATTCACGGCAGCGCCATGATCTACAAATTCATCCCCGCAATCATCAAGCTCAATTCAGGCTCAGCCTTTCCACCCGATCCTGCGAGCCTCAGCCGCTTTCTCACCGATCACACCCTGCGCGCTCTCGGCGTCGCGCCGCAAGGAGTCTGACATGCTGCCCATGCCCCCGGCCTATGTTGCCGAAGTACCCGTCCAGGCCCCGCTGACCTTCGACTTGAAAGGGGCGCTCGCTCGCGCCAAGGAGCAGAACGCGCTATTGAAGGCTGCCTCTGCCCGTGTGGACGAGCGCCGCGGACTGATCACGGCCACCCGCGCCGACGCACTGCCCCAATTCAACGCCACCGCGGATTTCACGCGCAACCGGGATGTCTCGATCCTCAACAGCAGTTTCGGAGACACGCTGGCGCAGTTCAATCTCGACAAGAACAGCCTCGTCTCCCCACGCAGTTTCTACACCACGCAGTTCACCCTCACCCAGCCGATCTTTTATTTCGGGAAATTGAACAGCGCGGTGGAGGTGGCGAAGGTCGGCGAGCGGGAAGCCCAAGCGGCCTACACCACGGCTGAACTGGACACTCTGCATGGCGTCGCCAAGGCCTACCTCGCAGTGCTTGGAGCCGAGGCCCAGTTGGATGTGGTGGCCGTCCGCATGAAGACCTCTGAGCGGTTTCTTGAAGATGTGAAATCCAAACTGGACGCTCAAAGTGCCACCCAATTGGACCTGTTGCGGGCCCAGGCGGAATTGCAAGGCGTCATCCCCGATGTGCTGCAAGCCAAGGCCGATTTCGCGCGTTCGCTCGAAGTTCTGGATGGGCAACTGGGCCTGGATCCGCGCACCCCATTGCAGCTGGAAAGGATGTCCGCGCTGGAGATCCCGAAGGACTTGCAGGGCGTGTCCCGCAGCGAGCTTACGCAGTTGGAGCAGCAGGAGAAAGCCATCGGCATCAATGACCGCATCCTGTCCTCGGACATGAAACCGAAACTGGATTTGAACGCCAACTACGGATGGCAGGCCGGGAAGACGGACAACCTGTTTCATGAACCCTACGAAACCTGGAGGTTGAGCCTGACATTGAAAGTGCCGATTTTTGACGGCCTGCGCAGCTCCGGCAAGCGGGCCCAGAACCGGGCAGTGCTGGAGCAGGTGCGGCAGCAGAAAATGGATCTTGAACGCCAGATCCAGGTGCAACAACAGACGGCCCGACGGGAAATCCAAAAGTCCATCGCGCTGCTCGAAGCCGCCACCAAGGCTCACGACGCGGGGAAAGAGGCGCTTCGCGTGAGCCGTGAATCCTTCGATCAGGGACTCATCACCTCGTTGGACCTTCTGCAAGCCGAACGCACCGAGCGGCAGATGGAAAGCGCACGGGTCCGCGCGCAGTTGGGTGTCTGGTCGGCGCTGTTCGATGAACGGCGCAGCCTTGGCCTCCCTCCACTTTGAAATTCTGAAATTTGATGAACCGAACTCGTCTACTGGAGTTGGATATGCAACAGAAAGCACTTTTCATAGGCGTCGCGGTCGTGGTTGTCATCGCCGGCGCAGCCACCTACCACCGCGGCCAACGCAATGCGGAACTGAGCCACCAGAGCCAGGTGAAGGCAGAGGGGATCGTGCCCGTCACCGTCACCTCGGTGGAGAACCGCGCCTTCAGCCCCAGCATTCCGTTCACCGGCAACCTGCTGGCGATGAATCGCGCGGAACTGAAGGCGGAGGTGCCGGGCCGCGTGACACGCGTTCTGGTCCAGGAAGGTGACACCGTTAGGGCCGGGGCCGTGCTTTCAACCCAGGATGAGGATGATCTCTCCCTGGCCGCGCAGGCTGCCGAGGCCCAACTGGCCCAGGCCCAGGCCCAGGCCCTGCAGGCCAAGCGGGACGCGGCCAGAGCCGAGATGTTGCTTGAAAAGCGCAGCATCACGCGGCAGGCGGCGCAGGTGGCTGAGACTGCCAACAACGCTGCCGCCGCGGCGGTGCAGGCCGCTGAAAGCCAGGCGGGCATGGCCAAGGTGCGGATGAAAAAGGCCCGCATACTGGCACCCTTTGATGGCCAGGTGGCCCGCCGGTTGGTGCAGGCTGGGGATGTGCTCATGGCCGGGCAGGGTGTGTTCGATGTGGTGGACAATCGCAAACTGGAGATCCACGCGGATCTTCCCGCCAATGCCATGGCCCTTGTCAAACCTGGTCAGAGTGTGCGTTTCCGCGTCCCTGGATTTCAGCAGCCCTTCACGGGGACATTGACCCAGGTGAGCCCTGTGCTTTCGCCGGACGGTCGCAACCTGCATGTGCGGATCGAGGTTCCCAATACCGACAGCCAGCTGAAAAGCGGTGTGTTCGTGGAAGGCCTGATCCTGGGGAACGGCCAGACTCAGCGACCCTCCCTTCCGGCCTCGCTCATCAAAGTCGAAGGCCAAAATGGCGACTTGTATGTGGTGGAAGACGGTGTCGCAAAAAAGCGAAGTGTGTTTGTAGGGCCAGAGCAGGACGGGTTCCGTCCCATCGATGGAGTTCCTGTGGGGGCAAAAGTGGTGGCCACGGGCCAGGATCTTGTGAGGGACGGCAGCAGAATCAGGATCGTCCCGGGTGGAGCCGATGCCGCGCCAAAACCCGCGCTTGGCCCCGCCGCAAAACCTGCCCCACTGCCCGAAAGGAAGTGATCCATGTTTCTTTCGGATTTCTCCATCCGCAGGCCGGTGACGACGGTTTGCATCATGCTCGCGCTGGTGGTCCTGGGTCTTTTCAGCGTGAAAAACCTTGGCATTGACCAGTTCCCGAATATCGACATTCCCGTCATCACCGTTTCCATCGTGTACCCCGGCGCTTCGCCTGAGGCCGTGAAGCAGGATGTGGTGAAGAAGATCGAGGAAGCGGTCAACCCCATCGAACAGATCAAGGAAATATCCAGCACCAGTCAGGAGTCCGTGGGCACTTTGATGATCCAGTTCCAGTTGGGTCGCGATGTGGACAAGGCGTTGGATGATGTGCGCACGCGCATCGCCCAGATCAGGCGTGATCTCCCCAGCACCATGGAGGAACCGGTCATCTCCAAATTCGATCCGGCCCAATTGCCGGTGGTCTCGCTGGTGGTGGGCCCTGACGGCCAGCACACGGGCATGGGCAACCGGGAGCTCACCCGGGTGGCCGAGGATTTTCTCAAACGCCGTCTGGAGAACGTGAACGGCGTGGGCAGGGTGGACGTGGTTGGTGGCAGCACTCGGGAGATCCAGGTGGAGGTTGATCCTGCCCAGCTCGAAGCCATCGGCCTCTCGCTGCCCAAGGTGATGGCGGCCTTGAGCAACGACACCAAGGACATGCCTTCGGGAAACCTGCTGCAGGCCACGCGGGAAGTGGCCGTGAAGGTGGACGCCAAGGCGAAATCCGTGGATGACTTCCGCCATGTCATCGTGGGCAACAAGCAGGGCCGCCCCGTTGAGTTGTGGGAGGTCGCCACCATCGTGGATGGATTCAAGGAGAAGCGCAGCCTGGCCAGGTTCAACGGCCAGGATGTGGTGGCCCTGGAACTCCAGCGCCAGACCGGTGGCAACACCGTGGCCATGGTGGCCAACGTGGACAAGGCCCTGGATGTGATGAATCCTGAGCTTGTAAAGTTGGGCATCGGTGTGGTGAAGGCCCGCGACAACGCGCGTTTCATTCACCAGTCCGTGGAGGACGTGAACATCAGCATCTACCTGGGCGGTCTGCTCACGGTGATCATCGTGTTCTTCTTCCTGAAATCCTGGCGCTCGACGCTCATCACCAGTCTCACGCTGCCGGTGTCCGTGATCTCCACCTTCATCATCATGAGGGCCCTGAACTTCACCCTGAACACCATGACGCTGATGGGCCTGAGCCTCGCCATCGGCATTCTGATCGACGATGCCATCGTCGTGCGCGAGAACATCACCCGCCACGCGGAAATGGGCAAGGACCACGTCACAGCGGCGCGGGAAGGCACCGCCGAGATCGGACCCGCGGTCATCGCCACCACCATGTCCATCCTTGCCGTCTTCGTGCCCGTGGCCTTCATGGGCGGCATCGTAGGGAAGTTCTTTTTCCCATTCGGCATCACCGTCGCGTTTGCCGTGGCCGTGAGCCTTTTCGTGAGTTTCACCCTGGACCCCATGCTCAGTTCCGTGTGGCCGGATCCAGAGCACGAAAAGAGTGCCGATGGGCATGTGCATTACCAGGGCCGCAACCCCATCATGCGGGCGGTGGAAGCATTTGGGCGCGTGCTGGACGGCTGGGAGCAGTTCTACAAGAAAGTCATCACGTGGAGCCTGGCCCATCGCAAGACCGTGATTGGAATCGGGTTCGGCAGCTTCCTTTTGGCCATGGGCCTGGCGGGTCTCCTGGGCAACAACTTCATGCCCGATTTCGATCGCGGCGATCTGCAAATAACCTTCAAGACGGAGCCGGGCTCCAGCATGGAAGCCACGAAAAAGAAGGCCATGGAATTGGAGGCCATCATCACCGCCACACCGGGTGTGGAGCAGGCCTACAGCACCATCGGCACCGGGCTGGGCGGCACCATCAACACCGGCGGCCTCTATGTGAAATTGAAAGACGGTAAACGGCCCAATCATGTATGGATCCGGCGTCATTTGAGGGAGGCGTTCCGTGGAGTGGCCGGTGTGGAAACCTCGGTCAGTGCCGTGAGTGATTTTGGCAACCAGCGGCCCATCATGCTGGCGGTGGAAGGCCTGGATCGCGCTGCTGTGACGCAGGCCGCGCCGCTCGTCAAAAAGGCGCTCATCAGTGTTCCCGGCGCGGTGGATATATGGACCAGCCAGGACTCCGGCAAGCCTGAGTTGAAGCTCGTGGTGGATAGGAAGATCGCAAGTGACCTGGGTGTTTCGCCGGCCCTGGTGGCGCAGATGGTCCGGCCCTTGGTGGATGGGCAGGTGGTCGCCAAATACGAAGACGAGCGTGGGGAGCAACGGGATGTGCGGGTGCGCCTGTCGGACCAGGGACGGCGGCTGGCCACCCAGCTTTCGGCCATGTCGGTGGAAAGCACCAAGGATATCGGCGGAGGCAAACATCCCCTGGTGCGCCTGGATCAGATCGTTCGCTTCGAAGAGTCCATCGCGCCCGCCAAGATCCAGCGCCACGACCTGCAGGAAGAAGTCGAAGTCTCCTGCAATTTCGAAGGCAACACGTTGCAGGAAGTTAGCGATGGCGTCGTCAGGAAAATCGCGGAGTTCAAGAAATCCGGCCAGATGCCCGAGGGCGTGAAGGTCGAGATACTCGGCCAGGCGCGGGATTCCAAGGAAACCGCCGGGTACATGGGAACCTCGCTGCTGCTGGCAATCTTCTTCATCTACTTCGTGCTGGCTTCGCAATTCGAGAGTTTCAAGCTGCCCATCACCATCATGCTGAGCCTGCCGCTCTCCATGGTCGGCATGGTCATGATGCTGCTCATCACCGGCGACACCATGAGCATGATGACGAGCATCGGCCAGATCCTGCTCATGGGCCTGGTGACGAAAAATGCCATCCTGCTGGTGGACTACGCCATCCAGTTGCAGAAGGAAGGGATGGCCCGCACCGACGCGCTCATCAAGGCGGGCATCACGCGGCTCCGACCCATTCTCATGACCACTTTCGCCATGATCGGCGGCATGCTGCCCCTGTTCCTGGCGCTGGGCGCGGGCGCGGAAATGCGGGCGCCCATGGCCCGCGCGGTGGTGGGCGGAATCGTCACTTCCACAATGCTCACCCTCATCATCGTGCCGGTCTTCTACGAGATCCTGGACGACTGGAGCTTTGGCAAATTGCTCGCCTGGTTCAAACGGACGTTCAGCGGAGAGGCACTGGAACCTGCTGATACGATCGAGACCGGATCAGGAGTCATGTAAGCACCGACGGATCTTCACCCCCAAATCGATGGATCAACCCGCCGCAGGATTCTTCAGGATCAGCACCACGCTATATTCCACGTTCGCGTGGGTGGCCCGAGGACCTGGGCCCAGGGAAAGCTCCACGCGGACCTCCTTTTTTCCAGCATTTTCCATTACCGCCCGGCGGACCAGGGCATATAAAGATCGCCTTGTCTCAAGGGCAGGGGGGGAACCCAGCAGCCTCATCAATGTCATCTTCCCTTCGATGTAGAGGCGGTTCACATTCCAACCCAGGAGGCGGTTCCTGATGGCGGCATGCTGGGTGCGCAGGTCGTCTCCATGGGGGATTGAGGAGAGCAGGCGCGCCGGGAAATGGGCCCGGCGCTGTCCTTCGTGCTGCAAGCGGAGGTAGATGTCGTGGTCTTCGGCACCCCATCCTTCAATGACCTCGTCATAGCCGCCGACGGCATTGAAAGCGTCACGGGAAATTAGGGTCGTGCCGGCCTGATCGTGACGCGCTCCCTGCTCCACCCTGAAAAAGTACCCCGTGTCCAGCAGGTGTCTTAGTGCGGCGGTAAAATCCGGCGCCATCAGTACATCAGCGTCCACCATGCAAAGCCATCGCCCGGATGCGGCCCCAGCCCCGGCATTCCGCGCCCTGGACAGGTTGAAGTAGGGCTCATTCGGTACCCGGACCACTTTCACGTCGGGGCGGGTGCGCTCCACCCACTCCCCACTCTGCTGTGGGCAGGAGTAGTCCACCACCACCACTTCACTATCGGGTTGGACCAGCCAGGTCGGCAGGCTCTGCCGCAGGTGGTCGAGCCGTCCCATGCAGGTAGTGATGAAGGAGATCTGAGGCATTGCATGTCCGGTGGGCTTCATCTGGAGTCGGTGGATGGATGGAACGGAGCGGCTAGTATCGCAGGACTTCAGGCTGTCCATGAAGAGGAGGTGACTTTAACCCTATTTAATGGTGGATCAAGGCGGTGTCAGAAAAGTATTCAATTCGTAATGAATGCTTTTCTCCATCAACTGGAGGCATCCTTCCGGCCAGTCCTTCAGATGCTCGACCATTGCCGAAACGTTGCTGCGGCCATTGCCCAAAAAGGCGTCGGCTGACGACATCAACAATGTGTCGATTAAAACTTCTCGACCCAAGGCATCGCCACGCAAATCAGAGCGCGAATGTAGGCCGATGGAACCACTGGTGCGAGTCGCTTGTGTCGTGATGAGCCTTTCGCCAAACACCTCATGAAAGCTAGATACCACGGCACTTTCATCAGTTGCAAGGAAGATGGCATCGGCGCCGGTTTCGTCCGCGAACTTGCGAGCCTCCAACAGAGCCCGCTGGTTCAATTCCGCCAAAGAACTCATTTCTGCTGCCTTGTCCGTCCCTCGGACATGCACTGCCAAAGTCCGGCGGTTCGGGAAATGCACCGTCCGGAACCGCTCAACCTCGATGGCGATGGATGCTTCAGGTCGAAGATAGGTCTCGCATAGGTACCGATAGATGTCGGGCACCGTTCTTCCATGAAGGTGATGATCTTTGGGGATCCAAAACGATAGAGTCTTGACGCTGGTGTGGTAATCGCTGACAACGATGGATTCTGGCCGGTTGAGCAAAGCAAGCCCCGAGAGACGCGACCCTTCCCCGCTGAAACGGTTGATCTCCTTTCGTCCAAGCATTGCACCGGTCCACTTCGGAGGAAAAACCGAATCTCCGCTCACCGCCATTGGGAGCAGATCGAAGACGGAGACAGAAGAGACCGGTTGAAAAAAGAGCGTCCAGGCATCGCGTCCATCCCGTGGTGAAAAACGGCTGCCTTTTCCCCAATCGATTGCAGGGGCGCGGCCGGTAATCTCGGCCAACAATAATTGACCGAGCACATGATCCACATCCGACCAGAAACCACAGCCCCACGCTTTGATCACGAGGAAACGTTGCCCAGTGCCTGGCCTGGTTACAGGCTGGAATGGTGAACCAAGCGCCCCCATGGCGCGCAAGTTGGCCGCAGGCATCGGCCAATCCGGTGCTAAAGCTACAGCCTTTGCGAACAGGTCGCGGGCTTCAGGGATGCAACCGATCTGGAATGCAACAGCTCCTAAGAGGTTGAACAGATCCGCATCATCAGGCCAGAACTCAAGCCCCATCCGGATGACCATTTCAGCTCGTGGGAAATTGCCATAGTCCAACGCATGGATTGCATGCGCGGTCAGCGTTTCATAGGTTGGAATAGCTATATTTTCATCAGGTTTTCCGGAGGGTGGCGGGGTCACGTAGAACTCTTATAAAATCATGAGAAGAGCGGTGGGCGGGGCCTTCCAGGGCTAGTTCGAGATTGGAATCGATCGGGCATGACCAGGTCCATCACACAGCGGGTGTCTCCATCGGAATCTGCCCGGTGAGTTGCTTCATGTACTTCGGCCAGATGCCGGCCTGGGTCTTGAGATCGTAGTGATAAAGGGCGAACTGGACGAGATCATAAGAGCCGTAGACCTCATGCAGAATCACTGCCATTTTGAGCAGATCCTCGCCGCCGAGACCATCGAAGCGTTCAAAGTCCTTGATGAAGATGGCATCCGCCCACATCACCTGGCGTACGGCTTTGTCGAGGGCCCCGTTGACGATCAACGGTTTCATCGCACGACCGGTCATATCATTGAATGTATGCAGGATGAATCCCAGGCCCCTGAGATAGATGTCTATTTCCGCGAAGAGAGGCTGCCCCTCATAGAGCGGCACGAATTCCACTTCAACCTGCACCACAAGAGTCTTCGCGAGGTGGCGTTCCGCCCCCTTGAGCACGTCAAGATCGCCCCCCTGGACATCACACTTGATGAAATCCACTCGGGTGATCTCTGCGATGTCATCCAGCCGTTTTGTCTGCACTCGATCGGTCTTGATGGTGGTGGTGAATTCGTGCAATTGATTGAAGCGCCTGAGCAGTCTTTCGTTGGGCGGATATAACGATGAGGTCATCGAATGGTTGGTGAGGTAAAAGGTTCGCTCGGTGCCGTCACCAATAAAATAAGGCAGGTAGGAATGATGCCTCATATTCATGGCATTCAGCTTTTCGCACTCAGCCTGCACTGGCTCAAATCCGATGACCCTGGCGATGTCGCCTTTTAAAAGCGCCTTATGCGCGAGATTGTCAAGCCCAAACCACATTGCGCCCACATCGATCACCTGGAGTGTAGGACACGCAGCGCCAAGCATTTCGATCAGACTGAACACAGCGATCCTCCAAACAACCGAATACATCGTGGGCTATCGGGATTTAAGAATATCCCAGTCCCGGCTTGCAGGCCTTCCCTCGCTGGGAAGCAGCGTCGCCAATGGGATTGCAGCGTTTCCGGTTATGATGCAATATCCCGACGCGTTCTTCCTCAATATGATGCGGCCAAGCATTCAGGACGCAAAGGCGAATCGATGCTCCTCGACTGACCCGGCTCAAATTCAAGCTGAAACGCCTTTTAGGAATGCCCAACGCCATGACTTTCGATTCCAACTCGATGGCCTTCTCCACACCCCTGCAATCGTCTGGGGAATTTCAATTGCTGGAGAAGATCAAGCAGATATTCGCACTAGGGCCACAAGCCCAGAACTCCGCACTGCGGCTGCGTCGTGAAGCCGCTGAACGATGGATGGCGACTGAAGTTTCGGCCCTTGAGTTCCGATTCAGCGGAGCTCTGGGCGAAGCCACCCGATTATTGATCCAGAGTGCGATCAGCAATCAACCCTCCACACCAGAGGACATCCAAACCCTTGGGCAGATAGAGGCGGACCTTGCTAAAGGGTTTTCGGAACCTGAAGGCCTCCGGGCGCTGCTTGCAGCCATGTGTCTAAAACCTGCGGATCGCCTGGGGACGGCCTTCGACTTCAGTAGCCTCCCCGAATGGCTGATGGATCCGGCAATGACTTACTTGCTCCTACGCAGGAATTATTTCACTTGGCCTGGAGATGTTGAGCGCCACTGCGCCCATCTGGACAACGTCGTGGCTTCAGCCCTGAAGTCCATCCAAGTGAGCGACCCGAAAAAAGCGGATATGATCGCTGCCCATTGCCTCCTCCATCTGGACTTCGTGCCTTTTTATTTTCAGCAAGGAAACCCACGCCCCATCATCGAAAAACGCGGCTGCCTGTTTCAAAGCCTCTACCCGCCCTCGCGTTCAATTCTTCCTCCACCTTCCTTCGGGCCAGCGGCCGCGAAAGGGAGGATTCGACTAGGGGTCCTGAGGCCCCACTTTGAACATGGCGCTGAAACTTGCGCCACCCTGCCCATATTCGAGCATCTAGATCGCTCCCGCTTTGACATCACCCTGCTCGCGATGAAAACCACCCAAGATCCATTAGCGGAATACTGCGCTTCCAGAGCGGACCGCGCGGTAGTCCTTTCCGATGATTTGGAGGAATCCGCTAGGGCGATTCGAGATTACGATTTGGATCTCCTGTTTTACGGGACGAACATGTCCTGCTCAATTAGCGCCCTCACCGTAATGGGTACCGAACGATTAGCCAGGGTGCAGGTTTCATCGATCTGCTCGCCCTTCAGCACCGGCTTGCCCGAGATGGACGTATTCATCGCTGGCACGTTGGCTGAACCAGATGCTTCAGCGGAGAACGACTACAGTGAGGAACTGGTTCGGATGGAAGGCTCCGCCGTCTGCTTCAGTTTCAGCGACCGCCCCCGGCCATCCGGGTTGCCACTGGACCGAGCCTCTCTAGGCATTCCAGGAAGCGCGGTGGTCTTCGCTTCCGGGGCCAATTTCTATAAGCTTTTGCCCGAACTGCGTGAGTCCTGGGTGAAAATTCTGGCTGCCACCCCAGGATCGCGGCTGTTGATTTACCCTTTCAGCCCCGGTTGGGGGACAGCTTACGCATCGGGAGAGTTGTTCGAGAGCCTGAAAAGGCTTTTTCATGCCCATGGCGTTGACAAAAGCCGCCTGATTTCCGTGGCTACATTGCCCAGCTCCGGGGACGTACTAGAATTGCTTCGTTCTGCCGATATCTACCTGGATTCGTTTCCCTATTCAGGCGCGACCTCGCTCCAGGATCCTCTGGAGGTCGGTATCCCGATTGTGGCGATGGACGGGCGCACCCATCGCTTCGCTCAAGCCTCGGCATTCCTCCGGGAGTTGGGTTTGGAAGAGCTGATCGCCAGGGATCCAGATGACTACGTGGAGCTCGCAGTCAAGCTGGGTTCCGATGCTGACTATCGATTGGCGATCGGGCAACGCATCCAGGCAGGCATGGCTGCCAAGCCTCCATTCCTGGATTCAGTGGCCTTCGCGAAGAAAATCTCCCCGATCTTCGAGGCTATAGTAGAGAAATGGAATCTCAAGCACGGCTTCGCCACGACTGCGTTTTGATATGACTGAAAACATCAAACTCCACCTGGGGCCAGGCTCTCGGCATATCCCTGGGTTCATCCATATTGACATCGAGGCTTGGCCCCATGTGGATCACGTGGCCCCGGTGGAGCGCCTTCCGTTCATCACGGATGATTCGGTATCCCTCATCTACGCTTGCCACCTGTTGGAGCATTTCGGCCGGAATGAAGTCGAAGCGGTTCTGAAGGAGTGGCTTCGAATTTTAAAACCCGGTGGGGTCCTGAGGTTGGCGGTCCCGGACTTTGCGGCCTGTGCCAACCTCTACTACGAGCGTGGCATCGAGGATGGGCTGAATGGCCTTGTCGGCCTCATCTGCGGAGGCCAGCGCAACGAATACGATTTTCATAAAATGGTCTTCGACCAGCACTTTTTGACCGTTCTGCTTTTGAAAGCCGGATTCAAGGAAGTGAGGTCCTGGGATTGGCGCACTACCGAACATGCCCACGTGGACGATTACTCCCAGGCCTATATCCCGCACATGGATAAGGAGAAAGGAACCCTGATGAGCCTTAATTTGGAAGCCATCAAATAGCTGTCCTGTCCGACCCCTAATTCAGCCATCAGAGGTGCGTCCGCGCAGCAGTCTGCGATCCCGCCATATTGGTAATCCAGCATCAGGCCAGCGACACCCCGAGGCCCGTTAATAAGTGCCGAACAGGTCCCCCTTATGGAACAATTGACCTTTACCCTGAGTCCAAAACATTCATTTGATCGAGGCCATTCATGGACACCCCCCCCAAACCGCCTGGAGTTCCTGCCCCAGGCCCCGCGGACCTGGGCACCAAGATCCGGGGGGTCTACAAACCCCCGGAAGATCCCCTTCAAGTCCTGCTGGTGGAACTCTGGGAAGACAGTTTGGGCCTGCGTCCGGTGGGTATCCTGGACAATTTTTTCGAGTTGGGAGGGGACTCCCTCCTGGCCGCGGACATGCTCATGGAGGCCGAAGCCCTGCTGGGCGCGGAAATTTCGCCGGAAATTTTATTGGCCGGAGCCACCATTGAACAATTGGCCGCTGCGCTCATCGCCGAGAACGGCTCCATTGGCCGGCCGCGGGTCGTGGAGGTGCAGAAAGGCGCACCCGAAGGGCGCTTCTTCTACCTGCATGGCGATTTCAACGGAGGCGGCTTTTACTGCGTCAATCTGGCTCGGCATATTGGGCGGGACCAGGGATTCTACACACTCCCACCCCACGGCCTGGCGGGGCCGCTCGTCCCGCCCACCATCGGGGAGATGGCTACCGATCAACTCAAGGCCCTGCTCGAGTTCCAGCCTCACGGCCCCTATCGCCTCGGCGGTCACTGCAACGGGGCCCTCGTCGCCTTCGACATGGCAAGGCGGCTCATTCAGCGGGGTGAACAGGTCGACGCCTTGGTATTGATTTCTCCAGGCCTTGCGGCGCTCCCGACCCCCGTCGTCAACAGTGCATCTGTGGTGGATGTTAGCCCCCTTTCGCTGGAACATCGCCGGCAGGCTCTTCTGCAGCTCTACTGGAAGGCTTGCGTGGACTATTTCCCCCAGCCCTACCCTGGCCGCCTCAGCGTCCTCTATTCAGCCGATGAGGCCCGCGAAGAACGCCCCAAGTACGATTGGAAACGCGTGGCCAAGGAGGTGGAAATCCGTGCGGTCTCCGGCGGACACCTGACCATGCTCACCAAGCACAT
>JANXQX010000311.1 GCA_025353305.1 Holophagaceae bacterium | reverse complement strand
TGCCGGGAATAGACCTCTGAAATTCTTCAGTGGTTCAGTTTATCCGTTGGCTTCGCATGGCAAGGGGAACCAACGATGAGGGTCTTGGTCGCTGGTGGCTCCGGGCAGCTGGCCCATGCCATTCGCCTCGTTTGGACCGACCATGAGCTGGTCTTTCCTGAGGAATCCGTGCTGGACCTCAGCCGACGAGAGGCCATTCACTCGGTGGTTGCCGAGGTCCGCCCCGAGGTGGTGATCAACTGTGGTGCCTTCACCCAGGTGGACCGCTGCGAAGCCGAAGCCGAGCTGGCCCTGCGCATCAATGGCACCGCCGTGGGCTGGTTGGCGGATGCCTGCGAGGCCCAGGGCGCCCTGCTTATCCAGATCAGCACGGATTACGTCTTCGATGGCACGGGCACACGGCCCTACCGCGAGGACGATCCCACGAACCCGGTGTCGGTCTATGGCCGCACCAAGCTCGAGGGCGAGCGCCAGGCCGCCCGCTGCTCCCGGCACCTGATCGCCCGCACCAGCTGGCTCTACGACGCCTGGGGCAAGAATTTCCTGAACACCATGCTCAACGCCGCCGCCCAGGGCCGGGCCCTGCGCGTGGTGGACGACCAGCGCGGCGCCCCCACCACTTGCCGGGCCCTGGCCCGCCAGCTCAAGGTGGCCGCCGAACAGAACTGGCAGGGCCTCGTCCACGCCACCTGCCAGGGCGAAACCACCTGGCATGGGTTCGCGCAGGCCATCTTTGAAGGCACCCGCACGGCGGCGGATCTCAGCCCCTGTACCACCGCTGACTACCCCACCCCGGCCCACCGCCCCGCCTATTCCGTGCTGGATGCCAACCATCGCCGCAGCCTGGGCCCCGACCTCATGCCCCACTGGCAAGCCGCCCTGGCGGAGGTGGTGCGGGATCCAGAATGCGCCTCCATACTGTCTGGGGATGGGGCCACCGTCCCGGATCCGGAGGAGCGTCCATGAGCCAACCTGAACTGCGGCACCCCGGTTACACCCTTGAGGATTGGAAAACCTGGGATGGCCATTGGGAATTGATCCACGGGATCGCCTATCCCACCTATGGAATGACGCCCGCACCCAGCCTCGAGCACCAGCGCGTCAGCGTGAACCTGGCCTCCGGGATCCTGGTCGCCTTGAAAGAAGCCCAGCGCAGGAATGGTGGCGGCGAGTGCGAGGTCTTCACTGCCCCGGTCGATGTCTACCTTGAAGGTGGCGTGGTTCAGCCCGATCTCGTGGTGGTCTGCGACCCCGCCAAAAAATCCGAGCGGGGCATCGAAGGGGCACCTGATCTGGTGGTGGAGATCCTGAGCCCCAGCACCGCCTCCAAGGACATGACCCGCAAGTGGTGGCTCTACGAAGCCGCTGGAGTCCCCGAATACCTGATCGTGGATCCCTTGGAGCGCCTCGGGAAACTTCTTCGCCTGGAGGCAGGCCGCTACACCGAAGCGACCCGCCTGGAATGGGGCGAGGTCGTGGCCCTTCTGGGCGGGAGTATCAGCGTTCCCCTCGGCTCCTGAATCCTGATTGCCCAGGTGCCACATGCTTGTCTTTCTTTATCCTTGAATAAACCGGAAGGAGGCCCTTCATGACCCATTGGCGCGATCGTATTGCGACAGACCCGGCCGTCTGCCATGGCCAGGCCTGCATCCGCGGCACCCGCATCCCCGTGGCGGTGGTCCTGGACAACTTGGCGGCAGGGTTGAGCGCGGCGGACATCATCACCAGTTATCCGAGCCTTGCCCCTGAGGATATCCACGCGGCCCTGTACTATTCGGCGGAACTGGCCCGGGAGCGCGTGGTTACCCTTCCGGAATCTGCATGAGCACGAACCTTCCCTGTTGCCCTCTTGCCCCATGAGGGTATAATCGGTGTGGAGGTTTCCCCATGCTCCTCATTCCAGATGCCCGTCGTCGCGTCACCTTGCCCGCCAACTTCAAGGCCGGGCAACCCGTCAATCTGGAACCCCAAGAGGACGGGACGTTTCGCCTCGTGCCGATGGTGGCTGTTCCCGAGCATCAGCTTTGGGCCTGGCGTCCCGAGGTTCAGGCGGCGCTGGCCCGTACCTTCGAGGAGCCCAGCATCCACCTTGACAGTGCTGAAGGACAGGCGTTCCTGCGGAAGCTGGCTCAATGAAGCTGGAGCTCAAACCCGGGTTCCTAGCGTCCGCCCTGCTCCAAGAACTGCCCATCAGGAAAGGCATCCTCAAGCTGGTTGAAGTCGCCGGGAGGCTCACGCTCGGTGAGCTTCTGCAACACCAAGGCGTGCCTCTGGAGAAACTGCATAACCTCCAGGCTCCGGACGGATCACCGCTGTATTCCTTACGCGTCACCCGATCCGCCCGTGCCCTGGCAACAGTCAAAGGGGACACCCTGACCTTGCGTTACGTGGAACCGGATCATGACAAGGCCTATCACTGAGGCCCGGTCCATCCGCCAACCCAGCCCCACCCTCCCCATCCCCTTCCTTTTTCATCTGTGTTCATCTGTGTTCATCTGTGGTTCCATGCTTTTCTTTTCTCAGAGTCCTTCTCCGTGTTTTCCTCCCGTGTCCTCCGTGTCTCCGTGGTGAATCCCAGTGTCTGAAACCATCCTCATCACCGGCGGCGCCGGGTTCATCGGCAGCAACCTGGTCCACCGCTGGCACCGCAACCACCCGGACGACCGCATCGTGGTGCTCGACAAGCTGACCTACGCGGCCGATCCCAAGCAGATCGAAGGCCTCGAGGGCGTGGAGCTCGTGGTGGGCGATATCCAGAATCTGGAGTTGGCGCGTCATCTGATCGAGAAGAACCAGGTCACCAAGGTCTTCCACCTTGCGGCGGAAAGCCACGTGGACCGCAGCATCACCGGCCCCGCCGCCTTCATCCAGACCAACGTGATGGGCACCTTCACCATGCTGGAGGCCGCCCGGCAGGCCTGGGCCGGGCAGCAGGACTGCCGCTTCCTGCACATCAGCACGGACGAGGTCTACGGCTCCCTGGGGGACACGGGCAAGTTCCACGAGGAGATGGCCTACGCCCCCAACAGCCCCTACAGCGCGAGCAAGGCCGGCAGCGACCACCTCGTGCGGGCCTACCACCACACCTACGGGTTGAACACCGTCACCACCAACTGCTCCAACAACTACGGCCCACGGCAGCACCCCGAGAAGCTCATCCCCCTGGCCATCACCCGCATGGCCAAGGGTGAACCCATTCCCATCTACGGGGATGGCCTCAACGTGCGCGATTGGCTCTACGTCGAGGATCACTGCGCCGCCCTGGAGACCGTCATGCTGAAGGGCGTGTCCGGCGAGACCTACTGCGTGGGCGGCGATAACGAGCAGACCAACCTCGCCCTGGTGGACCTGCTCTGCGACCTGGTGGACCAGCACCTGGGACGCCTCGGAGGTACCAGCAGGAAACTGAAGACCTTCGTCCAGGATCGCGCCGGGCACGATCGGCGCTATGCCATTGATGCTGGAAAGATTAAGCGGGAGTTGGGCTGGGCCCCTTCCTTCTCCTACGCCCAGGCATCCGAAGAGACGGTCGTTTGGTATCTAAAGGGTACCGCTGGGCAGGCATCTCGTTAGGTCAGCAATTCATCGGAAATATACAATGGAAAGAAACTTTTATGCGGCAAAATTATTTAATAAGTGAAAAACACACACCCAGTCTAGAGCGACTCCGCCAATTGCTCCGGGAACGGCATCGATTCTCTAAAGACATCATAGATCGTGCCGCCATTGCTTTCGGTCAATCCTGGGTGGATGCCTGCGAGGAGACGTTGCGGCGTCTCTTTCCTTCTGATAGTGCATTGGAACTCGCCCTCAAGGGGTATGCCGCGTTTGCCTTTGACGCCTTGCGCCGACAAAAACAATTCGAGATTGAACCAATATATCCTCAAAAAACGCATAAAGAAGCATCTGAAGAGGTGTACTTTAATTCCGATTTCATGATGAATCAATATTTGCCAGGTCTTTTGCTCTCTCACTACTTCTGGCCCCACCACTATCGGCAATTGCGTTTTTTCGAGTCAGCCTTCGTCGATCCTCTTCTTGATAAGGGTGCCACTTTCTTTGCAGAAGTAGGTATCGGGACGGGGCTTTATTCCCGCATCCTCCTGCAGCGGCTCCCCGATTTGTGTGGAAAAGGCTACGACATCAGCCCTTCATCGAAGACCTTTACGGAGAACCACCTCCAAGCTTTCGATCTCTCTCATCGTTACGAAGTGGAACTAAGGGATGTCGTCTCGGACCCTATAGATCCAGTGGAGTTCCTCGTCTGCGTAGAGGTGCTGGAACATCTCGAGGATCCATTAACCTTCCTCCGGGCTCTCCGAACTGGTTTGCCCCCCGGGGGCAAAGCCTTCATTACCGCTGCTTTGGACGCCCCTAATGCTGATCATATTTTCCTCTACCGGAAACCCGAGGAGGTCATGCAACAGCTAGTCACCGCAGGTTTCACCTTGGAGCAATCCTGGCTAGGAGCCGCCTACAGTCCCGCTGCCCCTGGGCTTCCGGTCCCTCTCGCCGCGGCATTCGTGGTTACTTAGAAAAGGATGCACATGCTGACGCAACCCGTCCTGAGCGGTGAATTTGTCAACCTTCGGGCACTTACTCCAGAAGACGCCGAGATGACGTTTCATTGGCGCAAGGGTGAGCGCGCGCTCAATCTAAACCAAGGGGCGGGAAACCTTGAATCCCAGAGGGCGTGGATCGCCTCCCGGCCGAACTCCGAATACAACTTCATCATCGAACTTCAGGGGGGAAAAGCGGTTGGCATGCTCTCCCTCGTGGCCGTGGATCTCTCCAACCGAAGGGCGGAACCAGGCCGCTTTCTCATCGGTGAAGAGGATGCGACCCGAGGGATTCCTGTTGCGGTGGAAGCGATGAAGCTTCTGTACGAATTCGCCTTCGATGCCCTGAAGCTTTCTCGGGTCCACGGAACCATCGCCTCTGATAACATAGCCATCTACAAATGGCAGACCTACCTCGGCATGAAGGAGGAGGGGCGCCTCCGGAATCATTATTTCATTAATAATCATTTCCAGGATGCCATCTGCATGGGCCTGCTGGAAGATGAATACCGACGTATCACATTGCCCCGGATGCGCGCCCTGATTGCCGCCGGACGAGGTCGGATCGACGTTAAGTCCTAGCTGTAACCCGCATTGAAAGGAAGACTCCATGGCCCTCACCCAAGAATCCATCCTGGCAATCATTTTCCAGGCGCTGACAAACCTCAACACAGAGCGGGACGGCGCGAATCAGGTGCCCGTGGGCATCGATACCATCCTCTTCGGTGGCTCCTCTCTTTTGGACTCGCTAGCTCTTGTCTCCGTGATCGCTGATGTGGAGATGGCTGTATCCGATGCGATGGGTGAGGCCATCAGTCTTACGGATGACCAGGCTCTTAACCAAGAAATATCACCATTCACGGATGTGCGGACTCTCTCCGCATACATTCTCCATCTGACCGGCAAGAAGGCGTAGTGTCCATGACGGGTGAAGCCTTTCTCGGTCGGGTTGCCCTAGTTACTGGTAGCCGACGGGGGGTGGGGCGACTCATCTGTGAGCACTTCCTAAAGGAGGGAGCCACGGTTATCGGCTTCGCCAGGGGAGAGGCGACCCTCACCCATGAACGCTACCGTCACTTTCAGGTGGATATCGCAGAACCTAATGAGATTCAGAAGACCTTCTTGGCTCTGCGCCGGGAATTCCCCACCCTCCATATTCTGGTAAACAACGCCGCGGTACTCACATCCCAGTACGCTCTCATCATGGCCGCCGGTGCGGCAAAAAACATGGTGGATACAAATCTATTGGGTCCTTTTCTCATCTCACGGGAAGCGGCGAAGCTGATGCGGAAGGAAAAGTGGGGGCGAATCATTAATATTAGCTCCATGGCGGTGAGCCTCGAACCCATGGGTGATTCAATGTACGCAGCCTGCAAGGCCGGGCTCATGACCATGGGCAATATCATGGCCAAGGAATTCGCACCCTTCCATGTCACTGTCAACACTCTTGCCATCTCGGCCATCGCGACAGATATGCTCAGCCAATTACCACAGGACAAGATCCAAGATGTCATCGATGGGCTTCCCATCTCGCGATTCGCCCAGGACGACGATATTCTCAACGTTCTCGATTTCTTCGCATCGGACCGGAGTTCCTACCTTACCGCCCAGACCCTTTACCTCGGGGGAGTGCATTAAATTGGAGAATCTAAATTCTACATGCCAAGTCGGCGACCGCATCTGGCGGGTCGTCAACCGGATCTTTCCATCAAATACTTACATCTGCGCCACTGGGGGGCCGGGTGTTTGTTTTCTGGTGGATCCCGGGACGAATCCAGAGATGATCGACGCCGCCCTCAAGGGGCTCAACCTGGAGCCTCGTCATATCTTTTGCACGCATGGGCACTTCGATCATGCGGGCAGCGCGGCCTTCTTTCAGGAGAAGTACGGTGCCACTTGCCATCTCCACCGGGCTGATCTCAAGACGCTGAGGGGGTCCAACTTCCTTATGATGGCCTTCAAGATCCCCCTCACCATGAAACAGCCCCGCGTGGACGAGGCGGAAGGCTTGGCCATGATCCTAGGCGAGCAGGAATTGCGTGTCCTCGCCACACCCGGGCATACACCGGGGAGCTGCATCCTTCACTATGGGCAGGCCCTCTTCACGGGTGACACCCTGTACAGCTATGGGGTGGGTCTCTCCAGATTGCCGGGGGAGGATTCCGAGATGCTGAAAGCCACCCTATTGGCCCTATGGAACCAGCTTCCCGGCACCGCCCTTGTACTCCCCGGCCATGGGGATTGCGCGACCTTCGAAAGCATCCGGCGGAACAATGTTCCACTGCTGGATTTCCTGGACATCCTCGAAGCGCCCTTGCGGGAGCAGTGACGATGTCCTTCCCCGGAATCTCCATTATTGGTGTAGGACACACCCTGCCAGCGGGCTTTGAGGATAATGAGACCCTCTGCCGGAACCTTCCCGTCACCCCCGAATGGATCATCGAGAAGACAGGGATCAAGAGGCGCCGCATCGCTTCCCCTGAGGATTCGGCTTCGGACTATGCGACTCGTGCGGTGGCGCAGGCCATTGAGATGGCAGGGATCTCTGCCGACCAGGTGGATCTGATCATCGCCTGTACTTTTTCCGGGGATTACCTCTTTCCTCCCCTGTCTGCGAAGGTCCAGCGGGATCTCAAGGCTACCCAGGCGCAGATCTTCGATCTCCAGGCGAATTGTAGTGGTTTTGTGGCGGGCCTCACGGCGGCCTCAGACCGGATGAAGGTGGATGAGAGCGTCCGCTACGCCGTGGTCGTGGGCGTCGAATTCTGCAGCCGCTACATCGATCGGAAGGATGTGAACACGGCCATCTACCTCAGCGATGGGGCAGGGGCCGCTGTCCTCGGACGCTGTGAACCGGACAAGGGCATTCTCGCGTCAGCCTTCTTTACGGATAGTTCCAATTTTGAAGCGGTGCGCCTGCGTGGCGGGGGATCGAGCTTCCCCATGAATGGGCGCGCCTTCGATCCTGCCGTGGACCTCATGGAGATGAATGGCCTGGCCACGTGGAAGCAGGCCATCACGCACCTTCCGCCGACCATCCGACGGGCCTGCAGTAAGGCGGGCATCGACCCCAAGGGCCTCGATTTCCTCGTCTTCCATCAGGCGAATTTTCGTCTCATCGAGTACATCATGAAGAAGATGGGCTTTGATCCCTCCTTGACCTACACCAATGTTGAAGAGATTGGCAACACGGGAGCTGCCTCTCTCCCCATCGCTCTTAGCGAGGCGGTAGCCAAGGGCCATATCAAGTCTGGGGATCATGTGGCGCTGGCCGCTGTGGGGGCCGGGTTCAACTTCGCAGCCAGCGTCTGGCGATGGGATATGCCTCGACTGGGGGGCCATCGATGAGTAGCTTCGCGGATTTCGAAACGATCAAGATCGGTGATCGACAGCAGCTGGTCAAGGTGATCACCGAAGCGGACATCAAGAAGTTTGTTGAGATGACAGGTGACGATAATCCGCTACATGTGGATAGGGGCTTTGCTGAGGGCACTCCATTCAAAGACATTGTGGTCCACGGCATGCTGGGAGCATCCTTCATCTCCACGGTGATTGGAACCAAACTTCCCGGGCCAGGGGCCCTGTGGGTGACTCAGAACATGGAGTTCCTGCTACCTGTGCGCCTTGGCGACGAACTCACCGTATCTTGCACCGTCCTTAAGAAACATGATCGAGAACGGCTCCTTGAGTTGGAGACGCGGATCGTGAATCAGAATCAACAAACGGTTCTCATCGGGGTCGGCAAGGTCAAGGTGCTTGCCGGCAAGCACCCGGTGGCTCCTGAACCATCGGGAGGAAGACCCCGGGTTGTGATCGTGACGGGTGGTTCAGGTGGCATCGGACGGTCGATCTGCCTCCGACTGGCTCAGGATGGATTCGGTGTCGTCGTGAATTATTTGGGAAAGAAGGATCGGGCTCTTGAGGTTGTCGCTGAGATCGAGGCCGCCAACGGCCGTGCGATCGCCGTCCAGGCCGATGTCTCTACGCCCGAAGGGGCTGGAAAACTATGCGCCGAAGCTGTCCGGATCTTTGGCGGAGTGGGTGTGTTGGTGAACAATGCTTCATCCCACATCAACCCAAAGCCCTTCATTGGAATGGAATGGGCCGATTTTCAACGTCATCTGGATGTGCAACTCAAGGGGGCCTTCCTCCTGGTGAAGGCCTGCCTCCCGGTGATGGCCACCCAGCGCTACGGGCGCATCGTCAATATCACTTCCCAAGTGGTGGAGGGGCATCCCTCTCCGAACTGGACGGGCTATGCGGTGGCCAAGGCGGGTCTTGCAATGATGTCCCGTTATGTGGCGGCCGAATTTGGCCCCTCGGGCATCACGGTGAATTGTGTGGCGCCTGGGATGACCGAGACTCCGCTTATTGGAGATATCCCTGAGAAAGTGCAGTTGATGGTGGCCAGGCAGACTCCTCTTCGTCGTCTGGCCCAGCCCACGGACATCGCGGCAGCTGTGGCCTACCTCGTCTCGGATGAGGGTGCCTTCGTCACGGGGCAGACACTTGGTGTCAACGGCGGGATCTTCATGCCATGAGTGGATTAGCCCTCCTTGATCCCATGGCGGTCCTCGCCAACCCTTCCGCGACCCTCAGCCAGATCCAACGGGCTCTGGATGAGCTGGAACTCTCGGATGGTGGCTTTCGTGAATCGGCCATCGGTCTTTCCTCTAACGTGACGATCGAACTCCTGGGGGTGTTTCTCCGTAAGCAGGCCTTGCTTCAAGGTGTGCGCCTGCGTGTGATGCAGGGCAACTTTGATGATCCAGTCGGTGATGTCGACCGCTTTCAGGCCGCAGCCATCGATCAGATGCTGTTGCTCCCCTTCTTCGACAATCTCCTACCCGCCTTTGAGGCCCAGGCTGCCCATTTGCCCATCGCTATCCTCGAAGCGAAGGAAGCAGAGTTCCGTGCCCGCCATCGTCTCGTTTTCCAGCGTGCATCTGGCCTGAAGACCCTATTTCTGTGCAGCCTCCATCGCATGAACCCCCCCGTGGGGTTAGGCGGGGATCAGGTGGACGAGGTGCTCGCCCGTTTCAACCAGGCCCTTCGCGAAGAGGCCGCCCCGTTTTCAAATATCCGCTGGATCGAAACGGGAGAAAGCATTTGCCGGGTGGGACAGGCCCATGCCTTTGATCCGCGCTTCTACTTCAGCGCCAAGGCCCCGTACACCACAGCCTTCTTTAATGATCTGGCCCATCGCGTGGTCGCCTGCTCACGCGGCTTCGGAAGCCGATTCCACAAAGTTCTGGTGTTGGATTGCGATAACACGCTCTGGGGTGGGGTCATCGGCGAGGATTTGCTGGGGGGCATCAAGCTCGGGCCCTTTGATCATCCCGGGAATATTTACTGGCGGGTGCAGCACGAAGTGGCTGCCTTAGAGCAGAACGGGATCCTTCTATGCCTCTGTAGCAAGAACAATCCTGAAGATGTAGCAGAGGTGCTGGCCCATCATCCTCACGCTGTCCTGCAGGAGCGGCACTTCGTCCTCCAGAAGGTCAACTGGAACGACAAAGCGAGCAATCTCCGGGACATTGCCAATGAACTGAACCTGGGCCTTGATAGTGTGGTATTCCTCGATGATTCACCCTTCGAATGCGAGGCGGTGAGAACCCAACTCCCCTTGGTTCGCACCTTCCAGGTGCCAGCAAAGCTTTCGGATTACCCCGCGCTGTTTCAGGAGATCAAGGAACTCTTCCTCGCGGGGGGAGTTTCCCGAGAAAGCCGTTCCAAGACCGAGCAGTACCGTCAGCGGGCCAAGGCCGAGGAGCTGAAGGCGGGTTCGCAATCCCAGGAGGACTACTTGGCCTCCCTGGGGCTTAAGGTGTCTCTGACCCGGAATGACCGAGTGCAGATCCCGCGTATCAGCGAACTCACCTTGAAATCCAATCAGTTCAATCTGACGACCCGTCGCTACACCGAGGCGGAGATTCAGAGGATGATGGAGAGTCCTGACCGGACCGTCTACGCCCTGAGTGTCAGTGACCGGTTCGGCGAGGCGGGACTGACAGGGATTCTGATCATGCATTGGGAGGGGGCATTGGCCCGGGTGGATGCCTTTCTCATGAGTTGCCGGGTCATCGGACGGGGCGTCGAAAGCGCCATATGGGGCTCCATGCTGGAAGACGCCCTTCGAAAGGGCTGCCGAAGCCTCGCTGCAGAATTTATTCCCACCGCCAAGAACGCCCAGGTGGCTTCATTCTTCGATGGGCTTGGGTTGCCTCTGGTGGAAGAAATGCCGAGCGGTGTCCGTCGCTACCAAATTGAAATCAACACGTTTACCCCCCCCCAAAAACCCTGGATCGAGGTTATCAATGGTGGATGAAGTTCTTCTCAAGCAGGTGATGGGTTCCATCCTCAAGGTGGACCCAGGTGCGATCGGCCCTGATTCCAGCAATGACACCATTGCGGCCTGGGATTCCCTGAAGCACATGAACCTCGTGCTGGCCTTGGAAGAAGAATTCGGCGTCTCGATCCCCGACGAGGAAGCCGCCAACATCACCTCGTACGCGCTCATCAAGTTGGTCCTCGGGGATCTGCTGAAAGGTCGCTGAATGGAATGGCTGCTTGAGCGCTTCGCGACGCTCCCCGAGAATCCGGCCTTCACCCACGAGGGAAGGCAGGTCTCGTACGGCGAGGTCTTGGCAAAGGTGGATGCCTTCGCCGCCCGCATTCGGAACCAGGGCATTCAGCCCGGCGAGACCGTCGTCATCCTCGGCGATTACTCACCCGAGGTTGTCTGCCTCATCCTGGCTCTGGCGAGGAACCGAAACATCATCATTCCCTTGTCCCGGGATTCCGTCATCGAACTCTCCACGGCCCTGGCCGTCTCCGGCTGCGACTGGTTCGCTGAATTCGATTCCGAGGATATCCAGGTCGGCATTCTAGAGCGGCGGATTCCCACGGATAACGTGCTACTGGCAGACTTCCTCAAGACGGGCGCACCGGGCCTCGTCCTCTTCTCCTCCGGCTCCACCGGCAAACCCAAGGGGATTCTGCATGACTTTAATCGCGTGGCTGACAAGTTCCGCAAGGCCCGTCAGGCCGTGACAGCCATTCCATTCCTGATGCTCGATCACTTTGGTGGCATCAATACCATTCTGGCGATTACGTCGAGCCTTGGCCATGTGGTCACCGTCCGGAACCGTTCGGCCGCGAGCATCTGCGAAGCCATCCAGAATTACAAAGTGGAACTGCTGCCCACCACGCCTTCCTTCCTCACCATGCTGATGGCCTCCAATCTCCATCGCGAGTACGACCTAGGGTCCCTGAAGCGGATCACGTACGGCACCGAAGTCATGCCCCAGACGACACTGGATCGGCTCCGGCAGGCTTTTCCTCAGGTGGAGTTCCAGCAGACCTATGGCCTTTCGGAAGTGGGCGTTCTACGGTCCCAGTCCCGTCCCGATGGCTCGCTCTGGGTCCGTATCGGAGGCGAAGGCTTCAAGACCAAGGTTGTAGACGACATTCTCTGGATTAAATCTAAATATGCCATGGTTGGGTATCTTAACGCCCCTTCTGAATTTGATTCGGAAGGTTGGTTTAATACCCAGGATCGGGTGGAAGTGGATGGAGAATACTTCCGTATCCTTGGCCGGGTCACCGACATCATCAACGTGGGAGGGCAGAAGGTGTATCCCACGGAGATTGAGGATGTTATCCTTTCTTTGGAGAATATTCTGGACGTGGCTGTCTATGGCGAACGCCACCCGCTGCTAGGCCAGATCGTTGTGGCCAAGGTCACCGTGGCGCTTCCCGAGGACGCTGTTAGCCTCAAAGTTCGGATTCGCAAGGCCTGTATGGCTGCCCTTGCCCCATTCAAGGCGCCGACTAAAGTCATAATCTCTGAGGACGCCTTGTACTCCTCGCGACAGAAAAAAATCCGCCAGAAGTTAATTGCCAATTGAACGCGATTTCGCAACTTGCCCTGGACTTATCTTATGAGCATCGACGACTGCCGCATGATCGACCTTCCCAAGATCAAGGATCAAAGGGGGAACTTGACCTTTATGGAGGGGGGGCATCATGTGCCCTTCGACATCAAGCGAATCTTCTACATCTATGACATTCCCAGCGGCGAGGATAGGGGTGCTCACGCACACTACGACCTCCACCAGTTCATCATCTGTCTCTCAGGTAGCCTGGATGTGCAATTGGATGATGGCAATCGTCAGCGCACAGTCCACCTGAATCGCCCTTGGATTGGCCTACATATTCCCCCCATGATCTGGGCTTCCGAAGGTAATTTTGATCCAAACACCGTGTATCTGGTTCTTGCCAGCGATGTTTACAGGCCCGAGAGCTATATTCGAGATTACGAGCTGTATCTAGCAGAGGTTAAAAACAATGAATGAAAAAGTCCCGTTTTTGGATGTGGGTGCGACCTATAGGGAGCTTAAATCTCAATTAGACGAAGCTGTATCTCGAGTGCTCGAAAGTGGTTGGTACCTTCTTGGGAAGGATCTCGAGAGTTTTGAGACCGAGTATGCAGCTTATACCGAGGCAAAATATTGCGTAGGACTTGCCAACGGATTGGAGGGACTAGTCCTTTCGCTTCGAGCATTAGGGGTTGGCCCTGGCGACGAAGTGGTGGTCCCGGCCAACACCTACATTGCCACCTGGCTGGCCGTTTCGTATGTCGGTGCCACCCCAGTTCCTGTGGAGCCAGTCCCCGGCGTATGGAACATCGACCCGGAACGGATCGAAGCAGCCATCACCCCACGGACCAAGGTGATCCTGCCCGTGCATCTCTACGGCCAGTCCGCCGACCTGGATCCCATCCTGGAGATCGCCCGGAAACACGGTCTCCGCGTGTTGGAGGATGCCGCCCAGGCCCACGGGGCTCGCTACAAAGGCCGCCGGATTGGCGCCCATGGCGATATCGCGTCCTGGAGTTTTTATCCCGGGAAGAACCTGGGCTGTTTCGGGGATGGTGGGGCGGTGACGACCAATGATCCGGAACTAGCGGATCGGGTGCGTGTTCTGCGGAACTACGGCAGCCGGGTGAAGTACCAGAATGAGGTTAAGGGACATAACTCAAGGTTGGACGAGGTTCAGGCCGCTATTCTCCGGGTGAAGCTCCTACACCTGGACAAATGGAATGCGCGTCGCGGGTATCTGGCACAGCGGTACCTGGAGGAACTCCAGGCCGTTCCCGGACTCTCCCTGCCCAAGGTCCCGCCAGCCATGGAGACCTCTTGGCACCTGTTCGTCGTCGACGCAGAGGATAGGGAACACTTGCAGGCAAAGCTCCGAGAATCCGGGGTCGAGACCCTAATCCACTATCCCGTCCCACCTCACCTAAGCGAAGCCTATGCCTCCGATTGCCAGTGGGGCCGGTTCCCCATCACCGAGAAGGCAGCCCGGACCCACCTGAGCCTGCCCATGGGCCCGCACCTTGACAACGCTCAACTGGACTACGTGATCACCAGCATTCAACAGATCTTGAGCCGTTGATGGCCATCCTCTCCATCCTCGAAAGGAAGGCCACATATAGCGCTTCCCGCACCCATGCGTGACATCCTCAAGGCGGGCTCCAAGATTGGGTTTGCGACCCTGGCGGGGCTTCTGGCATGGGTGGTCGCAGGCAAGGTAATGGCCCTCACCCTGGGGGCGGCGGGTGTTGGCATCTTCGGGCTGCTGCGCCAACTCCTGCAGAATCTCACTCTGGTGGGGTCCTTCAACGGACAGACCGCCTTGGTACAGGGCATCGCCAGCCGGTCGAGTCGGGATGATCAGATCCGTTTTTCCAGGAGCATATTTTGTATCTTCGCGCTTTTGGCAGGGGGCGTGGCCATTGTTCTTTGGGCAGGGGCGCCCTGGCTGGCGCCCCTACTGATTCCACACAACCAATCGGTTCCTATGCTTCGCTGGCTGGCACTGGCCATGGTGATCCTGGTGATCCAGGCCTATGTGATGGGCCTCCTTAACGGTCACCGAATGATCAACGAATTGGTGAAGTCCCAGGTCCTGGGGCCGCTGACCGTTTTGGCTCTGGTCTTCCCCATGATCTGGCTCATCCGTGGTGGGCACGCTTTCGGATTCGTCCTCATGTTGGCCGGGCCCGCAGCAGTTGTAACCCTCGCGGCGATCCGCTCCGCGTGGAAGGCCGGTTGGCTACCCTCCATGAGGGGTTTAGAGATCAACAGTTCCGACCGTGCCAGTTTCTTCCATATGTCCGCCGTCCTGCTCATTACTGGCATCGTCACCACGGGCACCCAGTTCTTTCAAAGTTGGCTGGTGGCCAAGAAGATGGGCTTAGCTGAGGCGGGGCAATTCTGGACCGCTTGGACCCTGAGCATGAGCTACGTGACCCTGGTGCTGGGGTCATTGGGAACGTACTACATGCCGAGCCTCAGTCGTCTCAAGGAACCAGATGCCAGATGCTCTCTCGTACGGGACTATCTCCGCCTTTGCCTACTTGCCATGCCCGTGTTGGTATCCCTTGTAGTGGTGTTCAAGCCCTGGGTCATCCGGGGGATGTTCAGCTCCTCGCTCCTGCCAGCCCTAAAGGTCATGCGCTGGATGCTCATCGGGGACCTGTTCAAGGGGGTCTCCTGGGTGTTGGCATTCCCCATGTTGGCCTTCAGTGACATGAAGTGGTTTTTCTGGACGGACGTCCTTTTCTCGCTGGCCACGGTGGTGACAGCCTGGGTGTGGCTCCTTTCAGGTGGTGGGATCCAGGGGCTCGGCCTGCTTTTTATGGTCCTTTACGTGGTGTATCTTCCCGTGATGGTGTACTACGTTTGGCACAGGCATGGGTTCGCCTGGCAGCGGGGAGAAATCCTGAGGTTTTTAGGCGGGCTTACCTTGGTCGTAGTCCTATCCGCCATGACTTGGGACGACTTGACGGTTAGGTGGTGGAGCGCTGGTTCCCTAGTCGGGCTTGGGGGAATATTCGTGGTTCTGTCCGTGAAGGGAACTGGGTTGGCCTCGCTACTGCCTGGGCGAAAGCCATCTGGGATTTAAGTGGAAGGCGCAATGTTGGGCGAGTATCGAACAGGCATGGGACTAGGCTTCAATGCAATTAACTGAAAATAAAAAATGCTTCGACTGGGCCTTAGCGCTGGCTTGCCGCGCTGCGGAGGATTTTCGGGACCCAGCCGCCATGGCTTGGGCCAATGTGGCAGGCCGATTGACCTACGGGTTCCACCCAGGGTTCTACGCTCATCCTGAGCTCGAACAATTGCTCCTTTCCATCGGTTCCCGGCATGCCGGCGGTGCCGTTGTCCCGGACCTCCCAGGTCGACTTCCCGGTCAGAAACACTGGGTGCACGTGCTGACCACGGCCCTTCCAGTGGGTGGCCACACCCGTTTGGTCGAGAAATGGATTCACAATGCCCGTAATACCTCCGGCGATCGGCACTCGGTCGTCCTGCTGGACCAGAGTGATAACCCTTGCCCAGAGTGGTTGATAGAGGCCGCCGAGTCCGGAGGGGGCCGATGCCTAGCACTGCCCAGCCATCTGGACCCAATTGGCCGAGCCTTGGCCCTGAGGAGTCTCGTCAGGACCTGCGCAGATGTGGTGGTGCTCCACACCCATCCCTACGACCCCATCGCCACCGTTGCCTTCGCCGAGGCAGGTGGCCCCCCCGTGGTCCTGCTCAACCATGCCGATCATGTGTTTTGGTTGGGGGTTGCGGTGACGGACGTGGTGGCCGACTTCCGGTCTGTGGGCCAGGATCTTTCGCTTCGACGCCGGGGGGCCCGGCGATCGACCCTGCTCCCGATCCCTCTCCAAGCCCCCGGGAGACTTCCGGGTCGGAGCGCCTGCCGGGAGCGCCTGGGTCTTCCCGGGGACAAGGTCTTGTTACTTTCTGTTGGCACCTCTTACAAGTTCAAGGCCTTTGGAGACCTGGATTTTCCCGAGGCGATGCTGGAGACAGCCCGACGCAATCCTGACGCGCTGATTCTCGTCATTGGCCCCTCTGCTGACGAGCCTGCTTGGCAAAAGGTGATACAGCAGAGCCAGGGCTCGATTCGTGTCCTGGGGGTTATCCAGGGGATCCAGGGTTACTACCGAGCAGCAGACATTTACCTAGAAGGGTTTCCTATCGGCTCGGGTACTGCAAGCCTGGATTCAGCTCTCCTGGGCACGCCAGTGGTCCGCGCGCCAATGCTGATTTCCACCATCCTGGGTATCGACCCATACCCAGGCATGAATGGTACTGCTGGGTCCATGGATGACTACCACCTAGATTTAGATAAATTCATACGCGATCCATACTTCCGTGCCGCCGCCGCCGCGACGCAAAAGGGTATAGTGGAGGAGCAGCACGTGGGGCCGGGCTGGAATACCTACCTTAAGCGGTTGGTGGACCGCATCCCCGATGTTCACGAACCCGCTACCTATACCGGCGAACCTGATTTCCATAGGGAGGACGAATCCTGGGCGGAATTGCAAGCAGCCCAAGTTCACAAAGTCGGCGGCCGGTGGCGCGCCTGTTGCGCTGCGCTGCGCTCGAACTCAGGGCAATTAGGAAAGTGGGAAATGATTACCAGTTTGCTGACATGCCCTGCCAGGACCGAATTGACTCCTAACGCCGAAAACCTCAAGGAGCTTCTTAAATTCTTGGTTATCCTCATCGTTCCGCGGAGGGGGTATGGATACCTCATGGATCGATGCCGTTCAACTAGGCGATGGTACCGGGGTAGGGGTTGAGACCCCGCTTTTGCTACACTTACTGTTGAGGATTGCACCTATTGGGCGGAGGCGTGTCATTGAAAAGAAATCACCTTGGTCAATGGCCTATCCTGTCAATTCCAGGTTGAGGCACATGCCATGGAAATTGCGTAGATCGACATTCAGGACTAGGCTTAGACGCTTCGGCAAGGATTGGAGACACTGCCCTATTTATCAAAGCCAGAGATTCTGAACTTCTTTCAAGACTTACCATAGGTGAATTTGTAAAAAACGGCAAAAACCTTGCTAAATGATTGTGAGTCGTTCAAATAACCGCAGTAATTTTAGGATCCGCCTACTCTCTATATCTTTTCCTTATTTTATTCGTTTGAATTGAGAGCTTGATATGGGCAATTTGTCATTCAACCTTCGGGATCTTTTGAAAGGGGTTCTGTTTTTATTTGTATTGATATTGGTAGAACCTTCAATTATTCTTTGGGGTGTTAATCTGAAGATGCTTTCTTCGGTTCTATTGGTAATCATTATAGGAGCTGCCACCTGTTGTATAAAAAGAATTAGCCTAGATGAAATAGTCCCATTTATTCTGAAATCTATTGTTTTCATTGCAATCATTATATGTTTTATGTTGGTTGGCCTTTTGCATGGATTCCATTTGGATCATGTCACGGGGCAAGTAAAGGCCATACTGAGTGCATATATTGTTTATGCAGTACTTAGATTTTCGATTTACTTGAACTGGGTAAACAAAAAAGATGTATATCGAGCAGTGGTTGTCGGGGCCCTAGTCTTTTTTGTCGTAAAATTTTATGTGATAACACTTCTGGTGACGGGGCATTTAGATATTGGCTTTTTTTCAGAGCAAATGGTGAGCATGCTAGGGCCGGATACGGCCCCTCCTGTAAACATAGGAGAAGGAGTTGTTCGTCTTCAACTGCCGAATGAGATTATAGGAATATTTGCGTTAGGAATACTTTGGTATTCACCCATTGAAATCTTTAAGTATAAGTGGATGAAACACCTGATGGGGGTGGTTATTTTTTTAGGGATTGTATCGACCATGAGCAGGTATTTAATGATATGGGTCGCGGTTATTGCTGGGTATGGATTTATGGCTCATTATATGGGTAGGCAAAAATTATTAAAGGTGATTATTATAAGTGCAATTGGGCTGAGTTTAATCGTCTTATTTGGACAAGATTTGATGGCATCTATCTTTACACGATATAATTCTGAAGGTTCAGAGGTTGTTTATGGGGATCAACTTAGGGTCTTACAATATAGAGGTCTTATTTCTGAATTCTTTCGACATCCGATATGGGGGACTGGACTTGGTGGTTATACGTATGAAATTGTTAGAAATGAATTTAACCCATGGATGTATGAAGCACAAATGTTGGCCCTTATTGTTCAGTTTGGGGTGTTTGGAACCATTGCATTAACATTTGTCGTGATGAATGGTTTTAGCGTTAGAAAAAAAACATTCAGAAATTTAAATAATGGATGGGCATTGATTTTTGGAGGGTGGATTCTAGCTAGTTTTTCTAATCCATATCTTTTGTCTTCACTATCTGGAATCATGTTTTGGCTGAGCAAGCAGAACCTAATTTGTTCCGTTGAGATGGAGAAAACTTGATTATCTTGTGTGCTTGATTAAAACACTAGATACAGCTCTCGCGGTGCGGTCCCACGAAAATTCGTGCGCGATTTCCTTCCCAGAAATGCTAAGAGATAGACGTAGGTTTGTTGACTCAACTAGGTGGATGATCCCAGCTATAATCGATTCTTCCGAAAATGGATCCACTAGAATCGCGCACTTACCTGTAACCTCTGACATGGATGAATTTTCTGATGTTAACACCGGCAGTCCGGCAGCCATCGCTTCGATCACTGGAAGGCCGAAGCCTTCATAAAGAGAAGGATAGAGGAAGGCCGTGGCTGCCCGATATTGATCAAGGAGTGCTGCATCAGAAATATTGCCAAGGAACTGGATATTACTTCCTTTGACTCGTGAAAAGTCAATCCCCTTGAAAATGGATGAATTGCCACCGACTACTCTTAATTCCAAATCTGGAAAACGATGGTGAACTTTTTCCCAAGCATGGAAAAGGCGTGGAAGATTCTTTCTGGGATCCATGCTACTGACAGTAAGAAGATAAGGTTTATCTGTATTTGGAGTCGATTCTACGAAAAATTTTCCATCTACCCCGCAGGGACATACTTCAACTCTATTCTCCTCTACATCAAACTTAGAGAGGATCTCCGAGCGAATGAAATTGGAATCTGTGATTATATATTTAGCGTTTTGTACCAATTTCGGAATGACAAAAGAATAATATTGTTGGAAGGCCTGGGAAAACCAAGGTTCCTTCTTCAGGACCGCCAGATCATGGATAGTTACGATGTGCTGAGGGTGCATGATCGGGCCGGTATTGGCTGGGCTCCAGAGTAATCCCGATTTGGCCTTCACTGGAAGGATCACTTGGTCCCATAGCGGACCTGCAACATGTCCTAAGGTATGCCTTGGTGAGAGCCCCTTCCATGGCAGTTTCAGTCGGGAGGTGGTTTCTTGGGTATAGCGTTGGACACCTGTCAGGCGTCTTTGCATGCAGCGTAGGTTCACGAAAATGGGATTCATAAAATTCCTTTTATTCGTAACGAAATGAAACAACGCCGGAGCGACCGCTATTCATTCTTATAGGCTCGAGGATAGTGCCGGATTCCTTGATACACTCCTCGAAGCACAGCTAGAGCGATGTCGAAACGCAGATGTACCAGCGCTTTGCTGATTCTCAAGACAGTCGAAATAAGGATAGGTGTAAATCGATGGCATAAATTCCTTAGACAGAAGCGAACAATGCTCCTGCTGAAAAAAAAGGCGGCTCGAGGGGAATTAGTAGCTAAGGTGCCCCCATCATGGTGGTAGATGATTGAATCCGGTACATATCCAAGTGTCCAATTTCCATTTCGCATTCGAAAGGAGATATCGACATCTTCCCAATAGTGAAAGTAGTTCTCGTCCATCAAACCGACTTCACGCAAGGCTTGGGTGCGAATCAGAAGGCTGCAGCCAGTTAGGTAATTGAGGCCAGGAAGATCTGCCGAATTTACGATGGCTCTATTTAAGCCTGACCGGAGCGAAATCCTTCCACCTCCCAATTGTATGGTCGATAGAGGTTTATCGATGGCCTTAATGTGCGACCCGGCTGCGCCCCATTGCGGGTTGGCATGCAGGGCCTTCACCAAGTGCTGCAGAGTATCCGGTGGGGCAACTGTGTCGTTGTTCAGCACCCAAATAAACTCTTTGGCTTCCTTCAAAAATCGATTGATGCCCAGATTGTTACCACCGGCATAGCCAAGATTTGACTTGGATTCAATAAGAGGGATTCCTGGAAATTCGGACCGAAATAGATCCACAGATCCGTCATTGGAAGCGTTGTCAACAATCAAGATTGCTAAATCTGGGTAGGCTTGCATCAGCAAACTTCTAATGCACGCTACAGATAGAATCGGTTTCTTGAAGTTCAAGACAACGACGCCAACCGAACCTAGCTTAATTTCGTGCTGCATAACTTGCGCCGACGATGATTCCAATTCAGGCACAGGCGCCACTCCCATTTTGGGATGTCGACAAAATGTCACGGTACAGCTGATGGTACCGCTGACTCATAATGCGCGTATCAAAGTCGTGGATGGCACGCGTTTGAGCGAATGCGCCCATAGATTTTCGTAGATCCGGGTTAGAAATCAAGACTTGGATGGCCTCCGACAGAGCTCTGGGATCGCGAGGTGGGACGCAGAGTCCTGTCTTCTCGTGTTGATTAACGAACACCATACCAGTTGGAAGATTGGTGCAGATTACGGGTATTCCGCTCGCGTGTGCTTCAAGCATGACCATGCCAAAAGCCTCGGATGTATCCGTTGAGGGGAGTACGAATAGATCGGAGGCCTGGTAGTAGAGAGGGAGGGCCTCGGATGGAATGCTTCCGGCAAATGTGATTTTGGCCTCCAGACCGGCAGCATGTACTGCCGATTGGAGGTCGTTTCGAAGAGGCCCCTCTCCTCCGATAACAAGATGAGCATCAAGAGTCTGCATGGCTTCGATGAGAACTTCGACGCCCTTGTAGTATACGAGGCGACCCAAAAAGAAGATCAATGGACCATTCCCTGCCAAGCGAATCCTAAGCTCTTCTGATGCCTTTATGGACTCGTTAGTGGGGATAAAAGTATCAGTTTCAATGCCATAAGGAATAATGCTGATTTTATTTGGCGCCAGTTTTTGTAGAACTAAAGAATCTTTAATTATGTGAGGGCTGGCTACAACTACCCTTGCAGCACCATCTAAAAATCGCTGCATGAACGGTTCCCAGAGCTTTAATAGGTTCTTCTGCCTGACCACGTCTGAATGGTAGGAGACAACGTACGGTCTTTTGACCCCCGAAATCAAATAAGACAATTCCGCCCAGGGATATGGGAAATGAAAATGAAACAAGTCGGCTTGGCTCTTCCTAAGGGCCTTGGTGTAGCCAAGGGCAATTGGTGTGCGGGCGATCTGCGCAATGGATCTAATTCGATCGATTTTAATCCGCCCATTCCGAAAATCCTGGTGGGAAGGGGGAGCGGGGTGAGTCGCCAAGACGTCCAACTGAGCGGTTGGGTCGTAATCAGAAATCCCCTGAGTCAGCTTTTCAAGCACAGTCTCAATGCCACCAAAGGGTGGTGGGTAGATCTTCGCTGCATGGAGGATATGGATCGGGCGAGGCGGGCTCATCGGTATCCCGCCCGGGGTGCCTCGGCATGGCCGGCCTCGCGGAGCACCAGCTCCTTCTGGGCCAGCTTGAGGTCGGAATCCACCATCATGGCGGCCAGGGTGCGGATGTCGGTCTTGGGCTCCCAGCCCAGCAGCTTGCGGCTCTTGCCGGGGTCGCCTTCGAGGTGATCCACCTCGGCGGGCCGGAAATAGCGGGGGTCGATCTCCACGTGCTGCTGCCAGTCCAGGTCGAGGCGGCCGAAGGTGAGGCCCAGGAAGTCGCGGATGCTGATGCTCTCGCCGGTGGCCACCGCGTAGTCGTCCGGCGCGTCCTGCTGGAGCATGCGCCACATGGCCTCCACGTAGTCGCCCGCGAAGCCCCAGTCCCGCTTGGCGTCGAGGTTGCCCAGCCACAGCTTCTCCTGCAGGCCCAGCTTGATGCGCGTGGCGGCCCGGGTGATCTTGCGGGTGACGAAGGTCTCGCCGCGGCGAGGGCTTTCGTGGTTAAAGAGGATGCCATTGCAGGCGAAGAGGCCGTAGCTTTCCCGATGGTTGATCACCTGGTAGTGGGCATAGACCTTGGCGCAGGCATAGGGACTGCGGGGCTCGAAGCGGGTGCCTTCGTGCTGCCGGGGCTTGGCGCTGCCGAACATCTCGGAGCTGCCGGCCTGGTAGAAGCGGATCTTCTTGCCACTGTGCTTCATGAAGCTGCGGATGGCCTCCAGCAACCGGATGACGCCCACGCCCACCACGTCCACCGTGTACTCGGGCTGGTCGAAGCTCACCCGGACGTGGCTCTGGGCGCCCAGGTTGTAGACCTCATCGGGCTGGACCTCGTCCAGCACATTGCGCAGCGCGCCCGCGTCCGACAGGTCGCCGTAGTGCAGATGGAAGTCCGGGTTCGGGGTCTCGCCCACGTGCAGGTGGTCGATGCGATCCGTGTTGAAGAGGCTGGAGCGGCGCACGATGCCATGAACCTGGTAGCCCTTGGCGAGCAGCAGCTCCGCCAGGTAGCTGCCGTCCTGGCCGGTGATACCGGTGATCAAGGCTGTTTTCGTCATGGTGGCTCCGAACAAACACAAAGAAATTAGTTTAATCGATGGGTCTCAAATCCCCAACCTACGGGTCGGAAGAGGGGCCATCAGGTCGGTTGGATTCTTCAATGATGGCCGCGACCGTATCCTGCAGGCTGCGCCGAGGGCGCCAGCCCGTGTCCCCCATCAGCCGGGTCGGATCGCCCACCAGGGCCTGCTGAGCAGGATCCGCGAAGCGGACGTCCACGGGCAGATGTAGGGCAGCCAGGACGGCGTGGACCAGCTCTGCTACGGGGGTGGCCTTTCCTGAACACAGATTCCAGATGCGGCCACTGGGGGCGTCCACCGTGAGCAGGGTCAGGTAGGCATCCAGGGCGTCTCGCCAATCGAGGAAGTCGCGAAGGTCGTTGCGCCCCCTCATCAGTATGGGCGACTCGCCCGAGTGGATCCGGGCCAGCAGGTCCGGCACCAGCAGGCCCTGGGGCATCCCCGGGCCCACCTGGTTGAAGGGGCGGACCACGAAGACCCGGAGCTCGTTCCGATGGCTGAGGGCCCAGGCCTCACCGAGTTGCTTGGAAAGGGCGTAGGGGTGGCTGGAACCCAGGGGGGCGTCCTCGCGCACGGGATCGGGCGTCGGGGCGTACACGAAGGCACTGGAGGCGAAGATCGCCCGGCAGCCGGGCGCGTGTTCGGCCAGGTGGTCGAAGGCCCGGGCGGTCATGGTGAGGTTCTGCAGCACCAACTCCCGGGTCCAGGTGATGCCGGGAACCGAGTGGGCGGCCAAGTGGAAGGCCGCCTCCCAGGGCTTTCCTGCGGGCCGGGGCAGGGGTGCGGGGCCCAGCAGATCGACCGTTCGCAGGGTGAGGCCGGGCCTGGCCTCGCCTTCCCGCCGGTCCCAGGCCTCCACCTCGTGGCCTTCTTCCAGCAGCCTGTAGACCAGCGCCTGGCCCATGAAACCGGAGGATCCAATGACGAGCACTTTCATCGTAGACGGGCTCCTTCCCTCAAGGCTAACCGATGCTCTTGATCATGCCTTCCTGGCAAAGTGGTGCCACGGACGCATCCCTAGGTGGCCTGGGCATCGGCGAGAACTTGCCAGTCGTGCTTCACATGCCAGGCCGTGGCGAAGGATCCGTAGGTGCGTCGCGCCAGCTCGGCGGCGGGCAGCGAAGGAGTCGCCTCGAGTTCCGCCCACATGTCGGCCCGGTAGGAAGGGCCCAGCAGGATCCGGCGGCGGTAGGCACGGTGCCCTCGGCCCTGATTCCCGACCTTCGCGGATCTTCAGTCAGGTCACGAGCCTGGAAAGGGCAGGGTCATTTTCGTGGTCAAGTCCTTTATTCCCAGTTGAGCGACAGAATTCAGACACGAGTATTGTTTCAATCAGTTTCAAACTGTTTCAAACTGTTTCAAACAAATCCGGAGCTTCCCATGTCCATCCGAAAGGCCTCCCGCGACCTGGAAGCCGCCATCCTGGCCACGCTGGCCGGACACAGCGAGGGACTGACCCGAGAGGCGCTCCAGAAAGCCGTGGGCCTGGAGGAGGAAGAACCTTGGCGCTTCCGGCGCAGGCTGGAGTCGCTGGAGCGGCGGCAGCGGATCCAGAAGGTGGGGATCACGCGGGGGACGCGCTATGTGATGGGGGCCATGGCACCGGCCGCACCCACCGATATCCGGGTGGCGGTGTGGGAACACTCCCCCGAGGGCGCCCAGGTCCTGGCCTTGGTGGATCGGCCCCGGGACCAGCGCCCGCCCTGCACATATGAGCGGCCCTTCCTTGATGCCTACCGCCCCAATGAAACCTTCTACCTGGGCGAGGCGTATCGAACGCGACTGCATGCCCTGGGCCACACGCCCGAAGCGGAGGCCCCGGCGGGCACGTACGCGCGGCAGATGCTGGAACGGCTGCTCATTGATCTGTCCTGGAACTCGAGCCGCCTCGAAGGGAACACTTACTCACTGCTGGATACGGAACGCCTCTTCAAGGCGGGGGGGGCCCCGGAAGGCAAGAGCGCACAGGAAACCCAGATGATCCTGAACCACAAGCAGGCCATCGAATACCTGGTGGAAGGTGCGGGGGAACTCACGCTGTCGCCAGGTACCGTGCGGGCGCTGCACGGAATGCTCTCGGACAACCTGCTGCCCGATCCGGCGGATGAGGGGCGCCTGCGCCAATCGCCGGTGAGCATCAGCGACAGCGTGTACGTGCCGCTCGCGGTGCCACAGCTCATCGAGGAGATCTTCGAGCAGCTGCTCCTCACGGTCCATACGATCCAGGATCCCTTCGAGCAATCGTTCTTCCTTTTGGTTCACCTCCCCTACCTGCAGCCCTTCGCGGATGCGAACAAGCGCACATCGCGACTGGCGGCCAACCTGCCTCTGTTGAAGCACAACCTCCAGCCACTCTCCTTCTCGGATGTGCCAAGGGAGGCTTATCTGGCGAGCACTCTGGCGATTTACGAAAACCGCAGGGTGGAGGCGCTGCGAGATGTGTACCTCTGGGCCTACCAGCGGTCCAGCGAACGGTACCAGGCGATCCGGAAATCCATGGGCGAACCCGATCCCTTCCGGCTCCGCTACCGTGCGCAACTGCGGGAGGCGGTCCGGCAGATCGTGCGCGCCAGCAGATCCGTGCCGGAGGTTCAAAAGGGCATCGCGGACTACCTGACATCCGCGGTTCCCACCGAGGACCGGCTCCGATTCCAGGTGGTGGTCTCGCAGGAATTGAGGAATCTGAATGAAGGGACCTACCCCCGGTACGGACTTCGTCCATCCGAGTTCGAGGGATGGAAACCGGTTCAGGCGGAATGGACCGGGAACCCGTAGGGGTGGCGCTGGCAGCGGGGCGGCCCCGATGACTCTTGCCGGGGGGTCACCGTTTATCACCGGCAAATATTTTTTTGTGCTTTCCCCCATATGAGAAGAGGCCCGAACTGGGCCTCTTCTTCATGCATGAGTTGGACGCTTAGGACCGGCGAGGAGGCCGGGGCCGGCGGGGCCGATCGTCGTGGCTGGGGGCGTCACCCTCGGGCTCGGCATCCGCCCCTTCATACTATTTCGCGTTCAATGAAATAGAAGTTATCCAATCAAAGCCGGTCAATTTTCGGGTTCGGACGGGGTCGGCCTCCATGGCGCGGATGCCCTGGCAGAGTGTGCTCATCACCGCGCCCATGCCCTTGAACACGGTGTTGGCGAACCAGTTCTCTCGTAATGCTTTCCAGATGTGTTCAGCCGGATTCAACTCGGGACTGTAGGGTGGCAGGAACAGGATCCGCATGTTGTGCGGCACCACCAAGTCCCCGGCGATGTGCCACCCAGCCTGATCCATAACCATGACGATGAATTCGTCCGGGTGGCGCTCAGCCACCAGGGCCAGGAACAACGACATGGTTTCCGCGTTTACGAACGGCAGCACGAGGCTGTCCATGACGCCGTCATGCGGGCTGACGGCGGAAAAGGCGTAGGTGTACTCGCGCACCAATCGCGCACCCACCACGGGTCGGATACCTCGTGGCGCCCAGCACCGGCGTGGATCTCCCAACAGCCCAAAACGCCCCTCGTCCTGGAACATCAGGCGGACCTGACGATCTTCCCTGGATTGCCGCTCAACCTCTCCCTGCACTTCGTTTGCGAGTTTTTTTAAAGGCGGCCTGCGCCGCCGGGTCTGCCTTCGGATGCCTGGGGCGAGGAGCGATCTTCCGCCAATCGTGGCGGGCCAACATGCGGTAGATGGTGCTCTTGGCGACGGGGTAGCCCACCCGGCGCTCG
>JANXQX010000239.1 GCA_025353305.1 Holophagaceae bacterium | reverse complement strand
GCCGCCTTTCGGCGGCCTTTTGGCGGAGAGTGGGGGATTCGAACCCCCGGTACCGGTTTACCCGATACTTTCGCTTAGCAGGCGAACCCATTCGGCCACTCTGGCAACTCTCCTGGACTTTCAACCTTACCTTTGGATGCTTGGCTCGGCAAGGATTCTTGCGCGGTGGGGGTCCTGGCCTTCATGATGAAGGAAGGGTGGGATGGCCGAGCGGTTTAAGGCACCGGTCTTGAAAACCGACGACGGGCAACCGTCCGCGAGTTCGAATCTCGCTCCCACCGCCAATTTATCCGGGCGAAGCCCGCTCAAAATCGGTGGGAGCGGGATTCGAATCGCCAATGGCGGGGCGGTAGGCCCCCCGGAGCGCGCATGCGCGCACAGGGAAAAGGGCCGGCCCCAGCCATGGCGCGTCGGGCACCGGAATCTCGCTCCCACCGCCAATTTAGCTGCAAGCGATAATCGAAAATCCCAAATCAATAATCCACCCTATTCCCTGCAGGATTTGGAGATCTATACCCTAGTCCCTGGCGTTTCGGGGCGGACTAACTGAAACTGAGACATGGCCGACGGCGCGGTTCCTCAGGATCTGGTCCTCAGGGAGGGGGAGGGAACGGCTGCGGACGAATTCAGCGATACCAATGAGCTGAACAATCTGAGCATCGCCTGCGGACCCGATTCCTGCCTCACGCTGGAGGGGGCCTATTCAAAAGTGAAAGAAGCCTTCCTGACCCACCATCCAGATGGCGACCTGGCCTTGCTGGACAAGGCCTTCAAGGTGGGACGGACGAGCCATCGGACCCAGCTGCGGCAGAGTGGCGAGCCCTACTTCTTCCACCCCCTGGCGGTTTCCCTGAGCCTGGCGGAATGGCGGCTCGACGCTGTGAGCGTGGCCTGCGGGATGCTCCACGACACCGTGGAAGACACCTTGATGACCCTGAACCAGGTCAAGGCGGAATTCGGGGAGGAGGTCGCCGAAATCGTGGACGGCCTCACCAAGATGAGCAAGCTGGACTTCACGGACCGGCACTTACTGAACGCCGAGAATGTCCGCAAATTGCTGGTGGCCATGGGAAAGGATGTCCGCGTGCTGCTGGTGAAGCTGGCGGACCGCCTGCATAATATGCAGACCATTTCGGTGATGCGCGAGGAAAAACGCCGCCGCATCGCCAGGGAAACCCTGGAACTCTATGCGCCCCTGGCAAATCGGCTCGGCATGTGGAATGTCCGCAGCCAGCTGGAGGATCTTGCCTTTGCCAATCTTGAGCCCGAGCGCTATGCGGAATTGAATTCGGCGGTGGAAGCCAAACGGCTCAAGAGCGCCGCGCTGACCACTGAAATCCAGAACACGCTCGATACCGCGCTCAAATCCCAGGGCATCGCGGCCACGGTCTACGGCCGGTCCAAGCATCTTTTCGGCGTATGGAAAAAGATGGGCGCCCAGGAAAAGGGGCTGGAGGAAATCCACGATTGGCTGGCCTACCGCATCATCTGCCCCGACCGCGCCTCCTGCTATACCGCCATGGGCCTCGTCCACGCGCTGTACAAGCCGATTCCGGGACGCTTCAAGGACTACATCAGCCTGCCGAAGGACAACGGCTACCAAAGCATCCATACCTCGGTGGTGATGCCCTCGGGCGACGCCTTTGAAGTCCAGATCCGCACGCCGGAAATGCACGACCACGCCGAATCAGGCATCGCGTCCCACTGGACCTACAAGGAAGGCCGCATCGCCAATCGCATGGAGATCAACCAGGTGGCTTTCCTGCGCCGCATGGTGCAGCTGCATCAGGACTCCAGCGACAGCCGCGAACTCGTGGCCAGCCTGAAAGGCGAGCTGAGTTTCCGGCGCATCCAGGTCTTCACGCCCAAAGGGGATGTGAAGAGCCTGCCCGAGGGCGTGACTCCCATCGACTTCGCCTACGCCATCCATACCCAGGTCGGCCACCACTGCGTGGGCGCCAAAGTCAACGGCCGCATGGTGCCGCTGAAGCACATCCTGGTGAATGGCGACCGGGTGGAGATCCTGACCCGGCCGGACCACAAGCCCTCGCGGGACTGGCTGGCCATCGTGAAGAGCGCCAGCGCCAAGAGCCGGATCCAGAGCTTCATCCGCGAAGAAGAACGGAACCATGCTGTCCAGATGGGCAAGGAAAGGCTCGAGCGCGATGCGCATGCGGCGGGCATCCATCTCGACCAGCCTGAGGTGAAAGGAGTCCTGGAAAAGCGGCTGGAAGAATTGAATCAGCCGAGCTGGGATGCATTTTATGCATCCGTGGGATTCGGCCGGCTCACGCCCCACCGCCTGCTGGAACCGCTCCTGCCTGCGCCCCAGCGGGCGCGGACCCCCAAGCCCGCGAAGGTGGGCGTGGAAGAAATCCTGGTGGATGACACCATCGGCGTGCTCTATCACCTGGCCCAATGCTGCAAGCCCATCTGGGGTGATGAAGTGCTGGGTTACGTGACCCGGGGCCGGGGGGTGGCGATCCATCATGCCAATTGCCCACAATTCAATGCCTCGACCCTGCACTCCGCACGCCGGGTGAACGTGGGTTGGGGCAAGCAGGGACAATCGGAATACGAAACGGAAATCGTGCTCACCACGGAAGACCGGCCTGGCATGGTGTTGGCGATCAGCGAAGCCATCCAGCGCTTGAACATCAATATTCAGCGCTTTCAGGGAAATGCCACGGAACTGGGCGGCGGGCTGTTCCATATCGCGCTGCGGGTGAAGGATCGGGTCCACCTGGTGGAGCTCCTGTCCACCTTGCGCCGCGTACGGGGCGTTTACACCGCTGAGCGCGTGCGAGGGAGCGTTTTTGGCAAGGTTGTCTGAAGCCGATATGCCGGGTGGCGTGTGGACGCCGCCGCAAACCGCGCCAGCGATACCCTGGCGGGTCATCGAGCGGAGCCTGGTGCTGCCGCAATCCTGGCCTGACCCCCACAAGATCAGTGCCCGCATTCCCGAAGGGCCGCGCCGCGCCGCGGTGGCGGTGGTGCTCTGGGGGGACGAAACCGGCGCAAGGAAAATCCTGCTGGTCCAGAGGGGATTCAGCGCGCCTCAGCATCCCGGTGAGATCGCTTTTCCAGGTGGCATGGCGGAGCCCGGAGATCGCGATCTGAGATGGACGGCCCGGCGGGAGCTGTTTGAAGAATTGGGCGTTCGGGATCACCTGTGGGAGATGGGTTGTTTTCCGGATGGTGTGGCCAAGGCGCATACCCGCTTCACCCCTGTCCTCTTCCGATGGGAGGCGCCGGAGCCTTCCTGGGAATTGAGCAGCGAAATCCACGATGCGCTTTTGTTGCCTTTGCATCCCCTGCTGGATGCGCCCTGGGCCACCGAGATATTGGATCGGCAGGGCCTCGCACTTGAAATTCCCCGGCTGGAATTGCCGCAGGCACCGCTTTGGGGCGCCACCGCATTCGTACTTAAAGCCTGGCTGGAGGTACTGAGGGAAGTCATGGATGGAGGAGCTGCATCCTGAGTCTTGGTCGAGAGTCTAGAGTCGAGAGTCAAGGGTCAAGAATCCAGCTGCTTCGCCGCTGCAGCGCCTGAATCGTCAATCGAAAATCGCCAATCGAAAATGCCAACCCAGGAATCCGCCTCCTACTTCCGCTAGGCTGAATCAGCACGGACATGATCAGACATCTGCTTGAAGACCGCATGCTTTACCTTGCTTTCCGGCGGGGTTGGCTGCGCTTGGGCGAGGACGATGAAGCGCTGCGCAAGGAATTGGAGTGGAGCCCGGATGAGGCTCTCGCGAGGCTGGTGAATGAACAGCGGTTGAACCCATCGCAATTAAAAATTTTGGAGGAAGACGCGCGCCGGGAGCTTAGGATCTGGCAAGACATGACCCAGGACGGATTACCGTGCCAAGATTCCATTTCTCCCAGCGTCTCGCCCTCTGGTATTTCACAGGTCCAGTCCGGAGAACAGCGGCTTTGGGCAAAACTGTCGGGAATTCCTGAAGGTGAGCCCTGGGGCCCCTACCGTTTGCTGAACATCCTTGGCGAAGGCGGCATGGGCAGGGTCTATAAAGCCATGGATCCCATGCTCGCCCGGTCGGTTGCCCTCAAAATTCTGCAGCATACCGGGGGGCAAAATCAGGATCGATTCTTCAATGAAGCCAGAGCCCAGGCTCGTGTCGAGCATCCCTACGTGGCCAAGGTGTTCGCCATGGGCGAAGCGGAGGGGCTGCCGTTCATCGCCATGCAGTATGTCAACGGCACCACGCTTAAAGAGGCACCTGGCAAGTTCCGGTTGGAGGAGAAAGTCCGGATCATGGCGCAGGTGTGCGAAGGTGTGCACGCTGCCCATCGGCTTGGCATCATCCATCGCGACCTGAAACCTGGAAATGTGATGGTTGAAAAAACGCCTGAAGGGGAGTGGCAGCCGCTGGTGCTGGATTTTGGATTGGCCTGGATGCCCGAAGGCACAGACCTGACCCAGGCGGGCCAGACGGTTGGAACCCCGCAATACATGAGTCCCGAACAGGCGCGGGGACAACCCCTGGACCGCCGCTCGGATGTCTACGCGTTGGGTGTGACCTGTTTTGAATTCCTTTGCGGCCGGGCGCCTTTCGAAGGCGATCAGCCCCTGGAAATCCTGCGCAAGGCCACGGAAACGGAACCTCCGAGGCCGCGAACACTGATTCCGGACCTGCCTAGGGATCTGGAAACCATCATCCTCAAGGCGCTGGAAAAGAATGTCGTTGATCGCTACGACTCAGCAAAAGCAATGGGCGATGACCTGTATCGCTATCTGAATGGCGAACCTATTTCCGCACGGCCGCTGTCGCGCACGGGGCGGATGAAAAAGTGGGTGCAACGCCATCGTCTGCTTTCCAGCGTGGTGGGGGCTTCTGCCGCGACACTGCTCCTTGTGGGCGGATTCAGTGGGGCGGCGGTGGTGCGGAGCAAAGCCCAGGCTCGGGCTGCCGGTCGTTTTTCCCATGAATCCGAGCGCCTTGAATCGCTGTTGGCCAGGGTGTATGCATTGCCGGCCCAGAATGTCCAGCCAACGGAAGACGAAGCGCGCCGGGAGCTGAACCGCCTTGAAATAGAAATCAACAGACAGGGACCAGATGCCGAGGGTCCAGGCCGATTGGCCTTGGGTCGAGCGCACCTGGCCTTGGGAGATCTGGAAGCCGCCCATGCTGAATTGAGCAGGTCCTGGGATGCGGGCTATCGCACGATTGAAGTGGCTGAAGCCTTGGGTCTTGCCAAGGCAGGGCTTTACCGGGCTGCGTTGGCTTCCGTCACGGGTCCCGACCGGGAGGATCGCCGCAAGGAATTGGAGGACAGCCTGCGGCTTCCCGCACTTGATCTGCTCCGCCGCGCCAACACAGGCGGTAGGGGCCTCCCGGTTTTGGCCGCCGCCGAATTGGCGCTCACGGAAGGCCATTACCTTGAGGCTCTGGATTTTTCCAGAAAAGCGCGGGAAGTCCAGCCTTGGCTCTACCAGTCCTATCTGCTCGATGCGGAGGTGCGGTTTGCCCGGGCGGCCGCACCCATCGCCGCGCGGAATTTCCAGGAGGCGGAACGCTTGCTGGCCGAGGCCGAAGCCGACATTGCGAAGGCCAAGGCGGTGGGCCGTAGTGCGCCCGCGGTTTATGAGATGGAGGCCCGACGCAGAGCAGCGGTCATCCACCTGCGCCTGACTTCCTCAACCGGGAAACCTGGCGACCTGGAGTGGGCCAAAACTGCGTGTGATGAAGCCTTGCGCATCCGCCCCCGCAGCTGGGAGGCCTACGGCAGTCTGGCTTCGATCTACCTTTTCTGGGCGGGTCAGGTGGAGGGCTGGAAACAGGATTCGCTTCCGTATTCAGAAGCAGGGATCAAGGCGGCCAACCTGGCGCTGACCCTGAATCCAGAGTCGAACGAGGTGCTCAGCACGCTTGCGCATCTTTGGTGGCGCCAAGCCCAGCTATTGGAGGTGGCGGGCCAGGATCCGCGTCCATCGCTCAAGAATGCAGTGGAAGCTCTCCAACGTGCCTTGCAGCACCCGGAGCAAGCCGCGACGCTTCATCAGCGCATGGGCAACTGCTACACCACCCAGGCTTTCTTTGAATTGCGCAGCGGGGAAAACCCGGATGCTGTTGTGGAGGTGGCGGAACGACAATTCCAGGAAAGCGTTCGGCTGAAGCCTTCAGGACAGGTCCTCTCGGACCATATCTGGGTGCTTGGAGTGAAAGCCCAGGCCCAGTTGATGCGAGGCCAGGACCCCGCCTCCACGCTACAGGCGGCTTCAGACCTCTTCGAGCAATCACAGCGCCTGGCACCGGATTATTCTTTCGCACGGACGAACCTCGCGGACATTGTGGTCCTGCGCGCTGAATTCATGCAGGAGCACGGCGAGGATCCCGGCATTGAACTGGATCATGCCGAGGAACTGGCTCGCACCGCCAAACAGAAAAACACCTTCCTGGTGTTCGCCTTGCCAAGTCTCGGGCAGGCCTCCCTGCTACGGGCCCGCTGGAAGCTCAAGCAGAAACTGGATCCAGCTTCGGAGCTGGCATCCGCTCGAAACTATTTCGAGCAGGGGCGACGCGAAAAGCCCGATCAGGTCTGGCCACGAAAAGGGCTGCTGGCGTGCCGGCTGGAAGAGCTTCGGGCCCGCAGGGCCTGGGATGAAGCCGCTTTCAATCGACTTCTTGGCGAGGCGAATAAGTTGGCACTGGTCCAGCCGAAGGACCCAAACATTCGGGCACTGATCGCGCGCATCCAGGACTATGGGGCGGGCCACTTCATTCCCGCGACATGAATTTCATAGGAGAAAAAAATGGCAATCGAATCATTCAAGGCCAGTCGTTTCACGAAAGGGAATTTTCTGTTTCCCACGGTCATTGAAATCACGGATACCGCGGTGGTCAGGCGGTTGCGCCGCTGGTTCACCGTAAACGAGATGAGCATTAATCTTCAGCGCGTCGCCTCGGTGCGCATCGAGACTGGACTGATGTGGAGCGACATCCTCATCGAAAGCACCGGAGGTAGCGACCCCATCGCGAGCCATGGGCATACCAAATCCGATGCAAGGCGCATCAAGGAACTCATCGAAACCGCCCAGGACAAGCCACCTAGGGAAGATCCAAACGGAGGCCCCACCAAGGTCTGCCCCTATTGCGCGGAGACGATCAAGGCCGCGGCGAAGGTCTGCAGGTACTGCGGCAAGGACCTGGGATGAGGCGTGCAGGCTTCCTGGGCCCGCAGTGAGCAGGTTTCAGCAGGACAAGCGCTGAACCTGAGGCGTTCCACGAGGACACCTAAGTCCTCGGTGAGAATGCTGCCCGCGTCTCCTCTGCAGAAGGGACATGCGTGGATGCTGCCATCGGTGTCCATGTAGAGGTAACGCTGGCCTCTGCCTAGGCAGCCGAGGCGACGGCTCATGAGATCGGGCATGGAGAAGACGGGCAGATCCCTGGATCGGGGATCGAACTGGCTCGCTTGGTAGAAGACTTCCAGGCGGGCCAGGGCCGGTTCATCCAGTTCGACATCCTGATTCTTGAAATGGCCCGCGGCCTTGGGCTCTACAACCTGCACGAAACCCGCGCCGAGATCAAGGGCCAGTTCGGCGTAGCGCCACAGGTTCTCCTCCCGGGAAAGGAACACTCGCGTGGGGCAGAGGCTGAGGGCGATTTCCAAACCGGATTCCCGCGCGATATGAGCCGCATCTACTGCCCGACCGAACGTGCCGATTCGCCCCCTGAAGGCATCGTGCCGCTCTGGATCCCAATGGTCGAGGCTGATCACGAGACCCCGGAGCCCAGCGTTCTTCAGCTCCTTGGCCAAAGCGCGATGCAGACCTTGCCCCGCGGTGATGACCCAGCTTTCCAGATCAGCTGGGGCTGAGGCCACCAATTGCACCAATTCTGGCCCACGGCTCAGGGGTTCGCCACCCGATAGGAATACCTGGGTAGCGCCCAATCCACGAATACGGCGCAACAAGGCCTTCAAGGTGTTCAGATCCAAAGCCTCAGGTCCGTTCACGGCCTCCCATTCGAAGCAATGCTCGCAGTGCAGACCGCATTTCTTGGTGATGGCGAGGAAGCCCACCTGCAAGGGTGTGAAGGCTTCATCCGAGGGCCGGAGGCGCTGCAATTCCCCCTCGACGAAGCGGTCGAAGGCGGGAGAGGGGAAAGGTGGCGAATAGAGATCAAACGCAACACTTGGACCCATGCGCACGACTTTCGACAGCCAGCGTCCGGCACGAAAATCGGAAAGGGTGCGTACCAGGCGAACCAGATCCGCCAAGGCCGCGCGGGGAGTGCGTGCCTGTCGAAATGCCAGCCAGGCCACCCGGGCCCAAAGCCGGGCGCGATAGATGTGGAAGGCCATTCCAGACACCACCGGTGAAGACCTTGAAACCCGTGAATCACCCGGAATGCTCTGCAAATCCACCAGCGGCCGCGCGCTGGCCTCGGCGATCATTTGGCGCCTCCACCGTGCAACCGGGCAATGTTCTGCTGATAGAAGTCGAGGCCGAAGCGGGCAAGGGCGCCGGGTTCGTCCCGGATGGTCTTTAGCTTCACCAGGGACTTGTTCGGATAGGCCGGAGGAAGCGGGTTGTAGTAGCCGAATGTTCGCAGGAAGCAGGTCCGAGAGCGTCCGCCTTCCAGGGCGGGGAGGGTGAAACTGATATCCACACGATCACCAATGTGGGGCAACGCGTGGAAGCGCCCATCCTTGGCGGCGAGCAGAGTGAGCTGGTCGTTCCGTTCCCCATCCACCGCGCGGGTGGGCTTGATTTGATGGATGATGGGTTCGCCATCGAGGGCCTGGGACAGGGCGAGGTGATCCACCCGCCAGAAACCAGTGGCGCCGCTGAGACGAACTTTCACGGGGCCAGGTCCCAGGCCGCTGGGCAACAGAATGGCCATATGCCGTAGTTCCACCGCTCCGGTGGCGGGCACGATGGCCACCGTTTCGAATCGGCCGGCACGTTCCACCTCCACCCGCAGGTCCACGCCCTCGCGGTCTCGCCAGGCCAGGATGGCCTTGGGGTCACCCTCATTGCCCTTCTTCATGAATTCATCAAAGCGGTCTCCCATGAGAGCGAAGTAGCGGCCCAACACGACCTCGGTCCAGCGGGTGTTCTCCAGGCTGGCTTCCAGCACAGGACGCTGGCCACCCGGCGTGAAAGTCGCCGTGAGGCTTTCCCTCAGTGGTCCTGATCCCTCGCCGCTCACATTAGCCAACTCTGTCTGCCAGACCAGCCCATCCTTCGAGCGCACCTGGGCCAGGACATCCCGAGCTGCGAGATCCCGCACATCACATGGCTCCAAGGGCAATCCCACGCGCACCACTCCAGCCTCGGCCGTCGCCAGCACGCGATCCGCCGGCCCGTGATCCACGGCCCAGACTTCGGCCACATCGGTGTACTGGATTTCTTCTGCTAGGTTGAGCAAGCGCAGGGATAGCGGGCCCGAAGCCACCTCGGGAAGGGCGAGCAGGTCCTCCCGCCTCAGACAGCGAAAGACTGCGCCGGGGTAGCCCTCGCCGACTGTATCGAATCCATCGCCTCGATCAATTTGCACGATGGGGCAGGACGCACTCTTCGTGGCGAGCACTGCCAGCATTAAGGCCACCGGGATTCCCATACTAAGCCCGATGGTCTTGGGGTAGGAAAATGCGTGGACTTCCGCGATCTGTGCCTTTTCCAGATCAAAGGAACGATCTTCGGCGGGATGGCCGGGCATTGCTTCACCAGGCATCGCCTTGCCGAAGCCCTTGAAACTCTCCACCCGGCCCCAGATGCGGGGGTAGTCCAGGCTCCAATGGCCGCTCGCCAGCACTACCGTGCCCTCAGCGAAAGTCAGGCGGACGTCGTTGCGGCCTGCGGGTCTTTCCTTCTGACCCAATGTCGTGGGTACCGTGCTTCGCCAGGTGTGACAACCAAAGCTGGCCAGCATGCTTGCCAGAAGCACGGCGTGGAGGGCGCTGCGTAATGAGGGGTGGCGCCAGGGATCGTGATTGCGGGGGTCGAACGTCTTGGGATGAAGGGGTCGGGTCATGGCTAACCTCCTTGGGGCGCCGTGCGCCCTGATGCGGAATTTCGGTCGTTGAGGCTGTGGAACTTTGGATCAGCGCATCGGGCAGGAATTTTACGCGGCTCGCAGGAGGCACCTCTGCATCCAGCGATCCCGGAACTGGACCACGCGGAAGGCGGCGAAGATGCGTGGGGCCAGGAAGTCCACAGCATCGAGTCCATGGCGAAAGCAGTCCGCTGCGTTGGGCCTCCTCCAGTTTCGACCCCATGAAGAAGCAGGGGTTGGTGCAGGAGGAACTCCTGGCCCTGGCCATCCACTGGTGCCGACCAGTCGGGCTTGAACCCCAACTCCAGCTTCACTTGGATCCTGGCCCGTTCCTCGCAAATCAGATGTGCGTAGAGTTTTCTCTGCAAACATTCCTTCGGAAGAACGTTGCACTTGGACTTTGAGCGCGGCCAGTTGATTTGTCCAGGACACTTGGAATTTTTTCAGACCTGTCCCAGTGCTGCCCGGAAGGCCCCGGGATCATCCACCGCGATCCGCACTCGTGATTTGGGCTTGCGAAGGCCAAGGAACCCCATGGGGCTCAGGGGCTCCGAGAGCTGGATATCCAGCAATGGCGGGCCCGGGGCTTGAAGCTGAATGACCTTGCGGTTGTCGGCCAGGCGCGCCCAATCATCTTTGAAGGTAGGTGGCGTAGTGATATCTAAGATCTGGTCCTTCCGCAATTCAAGGCGGCCCAGGATGCCGTGATGCAGCACCACGGCGTGCTCTGAAACCTGGTGGGGTCTTGCGCGGAAGGAAGCCCATAGGCCCGTGAACCAAAGGATCGCATAGGCATCGCCAAGGTGGACGGACCAGCGCAGCTTCGGCCAATTCCGGAGGAGGAATTCCAGTGCGACCAGATCTGCCAGGAGCAGCACAGGCAGGGCCACCAGTAGCGCACGAAGTAGGCAACGCTTCGTATAGGTGTGGCCTTCCGGGTCGGGGAGTCGATGCCCGCCTGCGATGAAACGCAGCGCGCTGCCGACGAGTACCAGTTCCAGTGCCGCCAGGCGGGCCGTCACATGAGGAAGAAAGGCGGAGAAGGGAAGGGCCAGCTCATCCTCCGGCAGCAAATTGGAATCGTGTTTGCGTTTCCGCCAGAGGTGGATGGCGAATCCCAGCAAGGCTAATTCCAGCATGGCGGCGGTGAGGAAACGAAGTTGCTGCCAACCCGGCGATACGCCGCCACTCCAGGCCAGCCCAATACCTTCGACCAGGATCACCGATGGAATGAGCAGCCTCGTCCAAGGCAGTTTTTTCGTTCCTGCTTCAAAAACCATCGCCAGGATGCGGAGTCCCAGACACGCAAGGGCCGAGAAGGCCAACCATCTCAGGACACTGTGCCCATGAATGAGCAAACTGGGTTTCTGCCAGCGCAGCCAAAGGCTCGCCATCGTCAGGAAGATCAGGGACATGAAGAGGCTGCGGCGGAAAGTGGTCACAAAAACCTTCGGTGTCGGGCCCCTTTCAGGATCTCCAGGCGTGCCTTGGAAACCCAGAATGCAGGAAGCTGCGTAGGTGTCATGGCACCGCCTCAGGCCCGCTTGTAAACGGTGAATGCAAGCGCGGCGCAGCTGGCGACCAAGACGGTTGAAACCAGGCCGAAGGGCAGGGCGGCTGGAATCGCGCCCACGATGAAGATGGCAAGCCCCATCAGGTTCCGCTTGTGGGCAGTGCGGATTTCCGGGGGTTCAATATCCCCGCGCAGGAGGCCCCTATTGCGGGCGATGATGCCAGACCCAGAAGAGGCCGAGCATGAAGAAGCTCAGGAAGTAGGCGATGGCGGTGGGCAGCGCGTGATGCAGGGATCCCAGCAACTCAGGCACAGACTTCGGATTCACGAGTTCTGGGACCTTGACCTCCAGGATGAGGAGCGTCATGGCGATGGCGAAGACCCCGTCCACCAGGGTCTCCACTCGCGCTTTGGACATGTGGAAGGGGCTGCTCATGCGAATTTGGGTATCCGCTTCTCCAGAAAGGCCGTCAGCCCCTCGCGGGCATCGGGACTTTGCATGGTGGCGGCCATCTCGCGGCCTTCTTCTTCCAGCAGAGCCAGCAGGCTTCCGGGTGTGTGGCCTGTGTTGCGGAGCGAACTCTGCTTGATGCGCGCGAAGGCTTCGCTGGGGCCATGGGCCAGGCGCACGCACATGAACCGGAGAACGTCCTCTAGCACTTCAGCATCCACGATCTGGTTCACCAGGCCGAGAGCATAGGCCCGCTTTGCATCGATGGCTTCTCCATTGAACATCAATTCAAGGGCTTGGGCAGGATTCACGAGCATGTTGAGCATCACGCTTCCGCCCCAATCGGGATGCAGACCGATCTTCACGAAGGCCATGCTGAAGGCCGCATCCGGAGTGGCGATGCGGATGTCGGCACTGAGCGCCAGGCTCATGCCCGCGCCCGCCGCTGGGCCTTGGATCACGGCGATCACGGGCTTGGGCAAGTTCTTGAGGCCATGGGCAACCTTCGCGCCCAAGGTGAGCAGGACTTTCATCTCTTCAATGCGGCCTTCACTAAGTCCATTCAACATCCAGCCGATATCGCCACCCGCGCAGAAGGCGCGGCCGTTGCCTCGCAGCAGCAAGGCCTTTACGCCGGGCTCCGCGGACTTCACCAGGGCTTCCATGAAACCCTCGGCCATCTCTGGAATGAGGGCGTTCAGTTTGTCTGGCCGGTTGAGCGTGAGGATGCCGATGCGGTCCCGGATTTCAAAATGGACGGTGTCGTTCATGCCTTGGCTCCAGCCTCGTGGCTCGCCTTGGCGTAGGAAAAGTCCTGCACCGCCGCCACGAAGCCATGGAAAAGGCGTCGGGCAGAGGACCCTGCGGGGTTGCCCAGGCTCACCAGATTTTCCGGATGCCATTGGACCCCTACCGCCCAGCGATCCATGTCCTTGGCTTCGATGCCTTCCACCAGGGGCTTGCCATCCTTGAGCGTTTCAGGATGGAAGGCCACGGCCCGGAGATCCGGCGCCAATTCTCGAACGGCCTGGTGGTGCCGGCTGTTCACCGGGACCGACGCGGCCCCCAGCAATTGGAACAGCCTGGAATTGTGCGTGACGGACACGTTGTGCCGCACTTCGGGAATGTCGGACGAGCCGTGCTGATGGAGGGAGGGTTCGCAGCCGAAATGGTCCGGAATGTCCTGCACCATGGAACCTCCCAGCGCCACATTCAGGATCTGCTCACCCCTGCAGATGCCCAGGATGGGAATGCCTTTTTCCCACGCGGCCTTGATGAGCGCCAATTCCATCTCGTCGCGTCCATCATCCAACTGGGCTTTGGGATGCACTTCCTCGTCCCAATACTTCGGGTTGATATCACCGCCACCCGAAAGCAGCAGTCCGGCCACACCATCGAGGTTGGGCGTCGGGTCATCGGGCGAAACCAGATGAATGGGCTTATGCCATCCAGCCACGTGGATGGCCGGCACATAATTCCGCATGGCCAGCTGTTTGTTTCGGCAGGTGATGAGGATGCTTGACACATTTACTCCTGAGAGGATCATTAGCACCCTACACCCCCTCAGATTTCCTGAGAATCGGGTTTGAACGGCGGAGAGCTCCGCCGAGGAGGAAGCATGTCTGGATCTTTGAACAAAGTAATGCTGATCGGGAATCTTGGGAAGGATCCCGAACTCAAGGTGACACCCTCAGGCCAGCCCGTGGCTCGGTTCTCGGTTGCCACCACTGAGACCTGGAAGAATCCCCAGGGAGAAAAACAGAGCAAAACCGAATGGCACAACATTGTCGTTTGGGGCAAACAGGCCGAAGTCGCCGAGAAATTCCTCCGCAAGGGCAAGCAGATTCTGGTGGAAGGCCGCATCCAGTACCGCGAATACACAGACCAGGCTGGCGTCAAGAAATACATGACCGAAATCCGCTGCGATCATTTCGTGATGCTGGGTCGCATGGATGAAGGCGGTGGCCAGCGTGAAGGCGGCTACCAGCGGGCCAATTCCGGTGCTTCGACCGCGGGCGTAGGCGCGGGTGTGGGCGCCCATTCCGGTGGCGGCCAGGATTTCGATGACATGGCCCCACCGCCGCCATCGAGTGGCTACGACGACGATATCCCGTTCTGACAAGGATCAGGGAACCAGAAGCGGCCCGTGAGCGGGCCGCTTCGCATTTGGGCCTGGGGCCTGCACACGGCACAATGGAAGATTCCGTACCGGAGTCCCCTTGCCCGCCACGCTTACCGAAGTCCGCCATCTGAAATCCTGTATCGGCCAGGAAGTCGCCCTGCGTGGCTGGGTGCGCAATGCGCGCACATCCAAGACCCGCTTCATCGAGCTGCGGGACGGCTCAGGTTTCGTGCAGTGCGTGGTGGGCGCCAGTGAGGCTGATCCGGAAAGCTATGAAACCGCCGGCAAGCTCACCCAGGAATCGGCCATATCGCTCACAGGCATCGTGCAGCAGCATCCGAAAACGGGCGAACCGGAAATCCTGGTGAAGTCGCTGCGGCTCCTCGCGCCATCCGTGGACTTCCCCATCACGCCGAAGGACCACGGGATCGAATTCCTGATGGACCATCGAACCCTTTGGCTGCGTTCAAAACGCCAGTGGGCCATCATCCGCGTGCGCCACACCATCGTGAAAGCCATCCGCGACTTTTTCGACACCGACGGGTTCACGCTGCTGGATGCCCCCATCCTCACGCCCAGTTCCTGCGAGGGCACCAGCTCGCTCTTCGAGACCGACTACTTCCACGAAGGCACGGCCTTCCTGAGCCAGAGTGGCCAGCTCTACCAGGAGCCGGGCGTGCCGGCTTTCGGTAAGGTCTATTGCTTCGGCCCCACCTTCCGCGCCGAAAAAAGCAAGACGCGCCGCCACCTCACCGAGTTCTGGATGGTGGAGCCGGAGATGGCCTTCGCCGGACTCGAAGACGTTATGCAGCTCGGCGAGCGCATGGTGAAATTCATCCTCCAGCGCGTGCTCGAAGGCCGGCCGGAAGAGCTGAAGATCCTTGAACGCGACACCGCCCCGCTTGAGACCGCGTTGAACGGATCCTTCGGCCGTATGAGCTACACGGACAGCGTGGCCAAGCTCAAAGAGCTGGGCAGCGACATCAACTGGGGCGAGGATTTCGGCAACGACGATGAAACGATCCTGATGAATGCCACCGATCGTCCTCTGTGGGTGCACCGATTCCCGAAAAGCTTCAAAGCCTTCTACATGGCTTTTGATCCGCAAGCGCCAGATCTGGCTCTGGGTGCTGATCTTCTGGCCCCCGAGGGGTATGGCGAAGTCATCGGAGGCGGGGAACGTTCTTCCGACATCGACTATCTGCTCGCCCAGATCGAGCTCCACGGCCTGAACCTCGCAGACTATGAGTGGTACCTGGACGTACGTCGCTTCGGCGGCGTGCAGCACGCGGGTTTCGGCATGGGGCTGGAACGCGCCGTGGCCTGGATCTGCAAACTGCCGCACGTTCGGGAAACCATCCCCTATCCCCGCATGATGGGCACGCTCAGACCGTAAAAAACGGCGGTGGGCTTTGGGCGGTAGGCTGTGGGTAACAAAATGCCGCACCGCAGCGCAACAGTTCTTGGCCTACCGCCCACTGCCCACGGCCCACAGCCCTTCCTTAAAGCTGCATCACGTGTCCGGGCAGTTTTGCAATGGCTTCCCGCAGGGGTTTTTCGGCTGCGGCGTGGGGCAAAGTGACCCAGAACGTGTAACTGATAAAGGCCCCTTTGCAATTGGCCTGGTGCTGTTCATCGCCATCCAGCTGCAGCCCCAGGTGGGCTCCGATCAATTCCGCCACCATCTCGGCTTTCAGCTCTTCCAAGCGACCGATGACCTTGATTGGAACGCGCTGGGGAAATTCGGACCCGGTCATGATTTCGGTATTTCGAAGAGGGTACTCAACCTGCGGATGGGAAGTTGCTGCGCCGTAAAAGGCCCAGGAAGGCTTGTTCATTTTCGGCTTCAAAGTGGCTCTTGAACTTAAGCAGGATTTCGCTCAACCGTTCCCGCTGGCTGAGACCTTCGACCGATGAATTCGCGATGGCCTCCAGCCCCTCGATGAAATGATGGTGTGCTTCTTCGTGATCCTTGCCGGACTCGAAATGGTGCCATGCCATGAGTTCGTCCTCGGTGCGGACATGCGTCCGCGTCATCTCCAGAAAGGCGCCAAAAACAGAGCTGAGCTCCAGATCGGAGCCGGGAACCTGTTTTTCGAGACAGTCGTGAATGCGGTTCGCCAAGCGAAACAAGGTTTTGTGCTGGGCGTCGTAGCCCAGCAGTCCCGTCTCGTATTCCTCCTTCCATTCGATATAGGTCACGGTCATTCCAGAAAGGTAGGTGTGTGTTTGATGTAAATTCCAACCCGGATGGCCAAGTTGATTGACAACCAGAATAGTCAGGATAACTCCTCCCGCCAGATTTTTCGGTACGGAAACGAGCTGAAAACGCCCTTGAGTTTTGCATGCGAGGTGTAAGCAGGAGGTCATTCAGACCACTCCATCTCTTTTACAGGACCGGCAACATTTGCAGGGCATTTCTCCCTCGGATTGATGCACCAATAGATTGGGCTGATTCCTTAAAGCACACCGGAACTGTTTAGGTGCCTGGGCTGTGAGGTTCGTCACCTTAACCCCAAGTGGTCTTGACTTAGCACCCGGACCATCGCACAAGTGGGAGGAGAGCACTCGAGATGCTTGGAAATATTAAGATTCTGCACAATGAACCCATTCGCCTTTGCCCACCTGACCAGGGGCCGACGATTCAATAACTTTGCGAGCTGACCATGCGTGTTGATCCTCATGCCCTGTTTCTGGGTCCCCAGGGCCAGAATGCTGAATTCCTGGAGCGGCTGCTGCTGGATGCCGTGCGGGATCACGTTCATTGGAGGCGGGGTTTTTTCCCTGATGATCCGGATGCGGTGGATCCCTTTCGCCAGCTCAAGCCGGAATTCGTGGCGACCCAGGCCAGCGTGGAAGCAGCGCAGAGGCGCCTGCTCGGGCGATTGAAGGGCTCGGTTCCCAGCCATTCGCCAAGGTACCTGGGCCACATGATGGCGGACACCCTGATTCCCGCCCAGGTGGGCTTTCTTGCGGCCATGCTCTACAACCCGAACAATGTGGCCAGCGAGGGCAGCCCCGTCACCAGCGCCTTGGAGCGTGAAGTGGCCCGGGATCTTACAGAATTGATGGGTTTCGATCCTGACCGCGCCTGGGGCCATCTCTGCTCCGGCGGCACGGTGGCCAATATCGAGGCCCTTTGGATTCTGCGCAATCTCGCCTTGGCACCGTTGCGACTCCCAAGGGGAAAACCGACCGGGGAATGGAAGGACGCAGCGGGCCGGCCGCTGAGTGTGAGGATGCCTGATCAGCTGCTTGGACGGCTGCGAACCGAGGCTTTGCTGGCCCTGCATCGCACCCTGCCGCCGAATGCTTGCACCGTGCGGCGCGGCGGTGCGTTCCGCGTGCTGGTTCCGGCCACGGCCCACTATTCCTGGAACAAGGCCGCGAACCTGCTGGGTATCGGCGAGGATCAATTGCTTCCGGTGCCCGTGGATTCATCGCTGCGCCTGGACTTGGGCGCCCTCGAGCACATGCTTGAGAAACTCGCCAAGGAAAACCATCCGGTGCTCGCGGTGGTTGGAATCGTGGGCACCACGGAGGGCGGCGGCGTGGATCCGGTGGATGGTCTTCTCGATCTCCGGGAGCATTACGCAAAAACGCATGGGCGTTGGTTCTTTGTCCACCTGGATGCGGCCTATGGCGGCTACGCGCGGGCCATTTTCCGCCGTGCGGATGGTTCCTTCCGCGATGTCGGCGACGAGGATCTGGTGTGCCCCATGCGGAAGGAAGTCCACGCGGCCTTCGAAGCCATGTCCCGTGCGGAATCCATCACCATCGATCCCCACAAACTGGGATTCATCCCCTATCCCGCCGGAGCCCTGGTGCTTCGGGATGGCGATATGCGCACGCTCACCACCCAACATGCGGCTTACATCAATCCCGGCGAGGAAGATCATCTGGGCAGCTACATCCTGGAGGGCAGCAAGCCCGGTGCCGCCGCCAGCGCGGTTTGGCTGGCGCATCGCACGGTGCCGTTGAACGAGATGGGCTACGGAGCGATTCTGAGTGAATCCTTCCGTTCCGCCCGCGGATTGGCCGAGTTGCTGGATGGCCGATTGTTTGGCGACTACGGATGCCATGTCTTTGATTCGCCGGATCTGGACGTATTGCTTTATGCCTTCGCCCCTTGCAAGGCCAACACGTTGCATCGTGTGAATGCGGTGAATGAAGAAGTGCTCGCCCGCTTCCGCACCGACCGCTCGGGGGATTTTTCCTTGGCTTCCACCCAGCTGAGCCACCGGATTCATGGCCATGCTCCGCTGCCTTTCCTGGCCCGCCTGGGGATTCCCGCCAAGGAATGGCGCAGCCAGTCGCATTTATTGGTCCTGCGCAGTGTGATGATGACGCCTTTTGTGGCTGACGCCCGCACCAAGGCCTTCTATCGTCAAGAACTGCTCCGGGCTTTGGAATCCCTCCTCGGTCCAAGTGAGATGCCACGACCTACCTATGCAGACCACCAGACCGCGACTTCTTCCCCCTGAACATGGCTCTTGGGCATTTCTGTTCCTGCCCACAGTCTCGGCCTTGGCCCTGCGGCCCAGCCTGCCGGGTCTGGGCCTGTTCATGGCGGGCTTGGCCGGATTCCTGGGCCGGGTTCCTTTGCGCCGTGTGGTTCGTGGCCGGTTGCTCTCGCCCTTCGATCGCAATTGGTTGCTGTTCTATTCCCTGATGGGAGCCACGGGGCTTGTTTTGGCGCTGCGGGGGCCCAGACTCGACTTCCTTCCGGTGCTGCTGCCGGCAGTGCCCCTCGGGGCCTGGCTTTTATGGGTGGATCTGAATGGGGGTGCGCGGAGCCTGACGGCCGAGTGGACCTCAATCGTCCTGCCGGCACTCCTGGGTACAGCGATGATTCGCGCGGGGGAAGGGCCATGGTCATTGGCGGGGGCCCTCGGGGTGGGGAGTTTCCTGAGTCTGGCAGCACCCGTGGCCTACCTTCGCGCACGCCTTGCCCTTCGGCGTGGGGGAAAAGCATCCCTTGGTGCCGCGCTTATGGTCCATGGAGTCGCGGGCCTCGTCGCGCTCGCCATGCAGCTGGCCTTGGGCCTGCGCTGGCTTTGGCCACTTTGGATGGGGATGCTGCTGCTGCGGGTCCTGCTGGAGCCCAAACTCGAACTTGGCGTACCCGATGCAAAAGCCTTGGGCCTGCGCGAGTCGCTGGTCTGCACCATCAGCGCCTTCGCCCTGGTGCTTTCATTGAAGGACTTGTGAAGACCGTCACAGGGTTCAGTTATTATGGAAAACTTTTGGTTGAATCTGTGTATATTGATTACGGATAATAAGGACTGAAATGCTTTTCACCGTTGCCAGTGGTTACGCTCTTCAAGCTCTTGCCCACATGCCGGAGGATGGCTCTTTCATGATGGCGAAGGATCTTTCGGGGCAACTAAAGCTCCCGCCGCCTTACCTTGCCAAGATTCTGCAGAGACTGGCCCGGGCCGAAATACTTGAATCCGTGCGGGGCCCTAAAGGTGGCTTCCGGCTGGCGCGGCCCTCCCACCACATCACGGTGGGGGAAGTGCTGGTCGCCATGGAAGGGCAGGGCTCGCTGGACGCCTGCATCATGGGCTTCCCCGCCTGCGATTGCGACAATCCCTGCCCCATGCATGAGGCCTGGTCCGCGGTGAAGGCCCAGGTGGAAGCCTCCATGACCTCCAACACCCTCAGAGATCTGCAGCTCACAAAAATGCGACGGACTCATCTACAATCTCCCCAGGCCCTGCGTCGCGGACAGGGCTGAGCCATCCCGGGAAGGTTTCGGAGCACAGATTCTGCTGAAACTTCCCTTCGCCCCGATTTCGGAGCCTGCCGATGCTGTTCTTCTCTTCCCTCGACCTGGAACCTCGGCCCCTCTTCCGCTCCGCCCTCACCACCCTTATTTTATGCGGCTGCATAGCCTTGGGAAGCAGGGGCGGAAGGTGGCTGGACCCGGCCTTGCTGGGCTATCTTCTGGCTTCGGTGTTCGCCTGCTTCGGGGTGGCCTACCGGTATTGGACGTGGGTCGAACGCCCCGCGACCTGGATGTATTTCCGCGACCTGCTGAAAAGGCTCGCCAGCCCGAAGGCGATCATTTTGATACCGAAGATGGGCCTTCTGGCCCTCGACCAGATTTTCCTCCAAAGGTTCATCGGACAGCGCTCCATCAAGCGTTGGGGAGCCCACGCGCTGATCGCCTGGGGCTGCCTGCTGGCTTTTGCGGTGACCTTCCCACTGGTCTTTGGATGGATTCGCTTCACTTCCGATGGTCTCAACCAGGATCGCTATCAAGCCTGGCTCTTCGGCTTCAGCACCGGCAGCTTCCCGGTCCAAAGCTTCATTGGCTTCTTGGCCTTCCATGTCCTGGACCTCGCGGCGCTGATGGTGATCACCGGATGCGTGCTGGCTTTCATCCGCCGCCGTCAGGACGAGGGCGACATCGCGACCCAGCGCTTCGACCTGGACATCCTCCCACTCCTTGTCCTGATCTCCGTTTCCATCACCGGAATCCTGCTCACGGTGTCCGAAAAGGCCTTGCAAGGGCGCAATTTCGGAACGCTCGCCTACCTGCACGAACTGATGGTGATCCTCATGCTGCTGAGCCTGCCCTTTGGCAAGCTGTTCCACATCATGCAGCGGCCAGCCCAGTTGGGCGTGGCCTTCTACAAGGCTTCGGGAGAGGCGGAAGGACGCCGGGCCTGCAAGACCTGCGGGATCCCTTTCATCAGGGCCAACCAGCGCAGAGATCTCGAAGTGCTCTTCGGCAAGCTGGGCCTGGAAGCGGCCAGGCATTCGGAGGGCGTGCATCACCTGGATCTTTGCCCGAAGTGCAAACGCAGACTTCTGGCGAAAGCCCAGGGAATGAGGCTCGGCGGGGCCTTCGACCCCTTCTCGGAAATACCCGTGCCTGTGGATCCCATCCCTGATCAGCAGACCTTCCGGAGCCAGCCATGAGCACCACTCCCAGATCCCTGGCGGAACTGAGGGACACCTACGGCCCCCACCTGAACTTGGCCCCCCCGGGGGGGTGGGATGCAGATCTCGAGCCGGACAAGCTCGTGAAGACCCACTGCTGCTTCTGCGGCCAACAGTGCGGGATCCAGCTCAAGGTCAAGGACAACCGCGTGATCGGGTTCGAGCCCTGGACAGAATTTCCCTTCAACGAGGGAAAGCTCTGCCCGAAGGGCGTCAAGAGGTACCTCCAGGGCAACCACCCAGATCGTCTGACTTCGGCTTTGATGCGCACAGATCATGGCTTCGCTGAAGTGGATTGGGAAGCAGCCATGGCGCACACCGTCAACGAAATCGAGCGGATCCAGGTGGAGTACGGGAAGGATGCCTTCGCTGTGCTCTCCGGCGTCTCCCTTACCAACGAAAAGAGCTACCTGGCCGGAAAGTTCGCGCGGCTGGGCCTGCAGACAAAAAACCTCGACTATAACGGCCGCCTTTGCATGGTGAGCGCGGGAGTGGGGAACAAGAAGGCTTTCGGAGTGGACCGCGCCGCCAATTCCTGGGTGGACATCGTGGGAGCCGACATCATTTGGGTGACCGGCGCCAACGTGGCCGAATGCGCCCCCATCACCACGGACTACATCTGGCGGGCTCGGGACCGCGGGGCGAAGCTCATCGTGGTGGACCCACGCATCACGCCTCTGGCCCGCACCGCGGATCTGGTGTTGCCCCTGAAGCCCGGCAGCGACTGCGCGCTGACCAACGGCGTTCTGCACCTGCTGCATAAATGGGATCTCATTGACTGGGAGTTCGTGAAGGCCCACACCACGGGCTTCGAACAAGCCCTGGAGGAAGTGAAAGACTGCACACCGGAGTGGACCTCAAGGCTGACGGGCCTTCCCGTCGCCGCCATCGAGAAGGCCGCGAAGATGTGGGGGGAAGCAAAGACAAGTTTCCTGCTGCACGCCCGCGGCATTGAGCACCAGAGCAAGGGCGTGGAGAATGTGCTCGGTTGCATCAACATGGTTCTGGCCACCGGCCGCATCGGGAAACCCAACTGCGGGTATGCGACCATCACAGGCCAAGGCAATGGGCAGGGCGGGCGTGAGCATGGCCACAAGTGCGACCAGCTGCCCGGCAATCGGGATATCGAAAACCCGGAGCACCGCAAGTACATCTGCGAAGTCTGGAACTGCACCGACGAGGAGTTGCCAGGGAAAGGACTCACCGCCCAGGAGATCATGAACGCCATCCATGCGGGCGAAATCAAGGGTCTGCTCAGCCTCTGCTTCAATCCGCTGGTGAGCCTGCCGGACACCGAATTCACCCGGGCCGCGCTGGACAAACTTGAGTTCTACGTGAACCTGGATTTCTTCCTGAGCGAGACCGCTCAGCACGCCGATGTTGTGCTTCCCGCCGCTTTGCATGAAGAGGACGAGGGCACCACGACTTCGGCGGAAGGCCGCGTCATCCGGATCAACAAGGCCGTGGAACCGCCCGGAGATGCCCGGGCCGACTGGAAGATCCTGGTCGAGATCGCCCAGCGCCTCGGCAAAGAAAAATGGTTCGGCCACTTCACGAGTCCCGAAGCGATCTTCAACGAACTGCGCGTCGCCTCCAAAGGTGGCACCGCGGATTATTTCGGCATCACCTACGAAAAGATCGAGAAGAACATGGGTGTGTTCTGGCCTTGCCCGGAGCTGGACCACCCGGGCACGCCGCGGCTTTTCGAAGGCGGGAAATTCTTCCACCCGGACGGCAAGGCCAAGTTCATTCCGACCCGCTGGCGGCCACCCATGGAAGTGGTGGATGACGACTATCCCATTTGGCTTACCACGGGCCGGGTGGTCTACCAGTACCTCAGCGGAACCCAGACCCGGCGCATCGGATTCCTGGTGGAACAGTGCCCGCATCCCTACCTGGAGATCCATCCGCGCCTCGCCGCGGTGCATGGCATCGAAGAAGGCGACGCTGTGGAGATCACGTCCCGCCGGGGTTCCCTGGTGCTGCCCGCCAGGGTGGTCAAGACCATCCGCCCGGACACGGTGTTCATCCCCTACCACTGGCCCGGAGAGCTGAGTGCCAACCGCCTCACGCCCAGGCATCTTGACCCGTTGAGCAAGATTCCCGAATTCAAAGTTAGTTCCGTCCGCATCGCCAGGACCACCAAGGACCGCTTCCCCGTTGAGCTGGCGGAACTCCGGCGCATGGCTTTCGGGGCCCGGACCGATCAGGCGAACCTCCCCGAGCAGGTGTTTTGATGGTTTCGGACGAGCACGGCTTTTTCATCGATCCCCAGCGCTGCATCGGATGCCGCGCTTGCGTGGGCGCCTGCGCTGAGTGTGGCACCCACAAAGGCCGGCCCATGATCCACCTGGACGACATGGACCGGATGGAATCGCCGCAGACCGTTCCCACGGTGTGCATGCACTGCGAGGATCCTATCTGCGCGCAGGTCTGCCCTGCAGATGCCATCAAGCGGACCGATGACGGCGTGGTGCACAGTTCGCAGAAGCCCCGCTGCATCGGGTGCGAGAACTGCGAGTTGAGTTGCCCCTTCGGTGTGCCCATCGTCTTCAGCGGCATGGAGCAGATGCTCAAGTGCGACCTCTGCTACGACCGCACCAGCGAGGGACTGAAACCCATGTGCGCCACCGTGTGTCCCAGCCAGGCGCTGCTCTACGTGCCCAAGCACCAGGTCACCGAGATGCGCAGATCCAAGCCCGTTCGCGAGTTCCTTGTCGGCGCGCTGAAGGTCAAAACCCGAACCGCTGTGATGGTTCCCGACCCGGAACTTCCCCTTCATCTGGATGCTGCATTGTTGATCGAAGGAGACTTCTGATGGCTGACATGAACGAGGGGGACCGCCCGCTCGCTTCGCTCGTTCTGCGTCCCCCTCATGCTCCCCACCTAGTGCCCGGGCGGAGCCCGGACACTAGGTCTCATTGGAAGGATGCTTTTCCTGTTGATATCGCCGGGGAATCCCGTTATTCCCGGCGGGAGTTCTCCCGATTCCTGGCCTTGGTCTCAGCAGGGTTCACCGCTGGCATCGGCTACCTGTGGGCACGCCGGAAGCCCCTGGAGGGGGCGCCAAGCGGGGAAGGGGGAACCACTCTGGCTGTCTGCCTGGCCACTGATTTGAAGCCGGGACAGAGCCGCCTCTTCGCATTCCGGGATGACCAGGACAAGTGCATCCTCCTGCGGACCATGAAGGGCGAGTTGAAATGCTACCGCCAGGTGTGCACCCACCTAGGATGCGCGGTGCGGTGGGATGGTGCCCGCCTGGAATGCCCGTGCCATTTGGGGTTCTTCGAGGTGGAACAGGGATTCCCTGTGCAGGGTCCCCCCACCCGGCCGCTCGGCGGGATTGCGCTTGAAATTCGGGGGGACGGGATGATCTGGGCGGTGGGGGATATCTCGAAACCCAACGCTTCCAGGTACATCGCAGCAACCTTCCCTGGAGACGGACACAGCCAGCAGGTGATCGCATGAAAAAGGCCCGCCGCTCTCAAATGACAGGCGCCGCTCTGGGATTTGGGCTCCTGACGCTGGTGATTCAACTCTATCTTTTCGAGACAGTGCTGGGTTCTGTGCTGGATGGGCAGCGTTCGTTGCTGGCGGGGGCGTTTTTTGTATCACTGACGCTCAGCGCGGTGGCCCTTTTTCTGGCGTTCAAGGCTCCGGGTCTGGATCGCTGATGCCGTTTCGTGAATTCCGTCAAACCAGGTCTGAAACTTCTTGCGAAGGCTCCGCTGTTGGTATTAGGGTTATTTAGGATCATTTGATCTTTAATGTAATTCACGCTTTGAATTGTTGGCTTTCCTGATCCCACCGATGTCCAGGTGAAACCGATCAGAATTCGCGGAGGAACAACCAATGGATCACAAGGCCCAGTCCCTTTCAGCGCTGACCATGAGCACACTGGCTTTCACGCTCTGCTTCGCTGCCTGGACTCTGAATGGCGTGCTGGTCACCTTCCTGGTGGAAAATGGTGTGTTTCGCTGGGACCAGGCCCAGATCGGGTGGCTCATCGGCATCCCGGTGCTGACCGGATCCTTGATGCGCCTGCCCGTGGGTCTGCTCACGGATAAATTCGGCGGCCGGAAGGTCTATACCATCCTGCTGTTTTTATCTGCTATCCCCATGTACTTGTTGGGCAGTGTGAATTCCTATTCCGGGTTCGTCTGGGCCTCACTCGGCTTTGGCTTGAGCGGCGCGGCCTTCGCCGTGGGTATCGCCTTCACATCGGTCTGGTTCAGCAAGGAACGTCAGGGCACCGCGCTCGGAATCTTCGGCGCGGGTAACGCCGGTAGCGCCATCACGAGCATGGGCGCTCCTTTGCTTCTTAAAAAACTCACCCTGGCGGGCACCAGCATCGAAGGGTGGCGCTCGGCGCCAAAAATCTATGCCGTGGCCCTGGTGGTGATGGCGATCCTCTTTTTTGTTTTCACCGCCGAGAAAAAGACCGAGCACGCGGCGGACCGGAGCCTGGGCCAGATGCTGTCTCCACTGAAGTACTTGCGGGTCTGGCGTTTCGGACTCTACTACTTCCTGGTCTTCGGTTGTTTCGTGGCCCTGGCCCAGTGGTTGATTCCCTATTACGTGAGCGTCTACGGCATGAGTCTGGCCATTGCTGGCCTGTTGGCCGCCTGTTTCAGCCTGCCCTCGGGGCTCATCCGCGCCTTCGGGGGCTGGCTCTCGGACAGGTTCGGAGCCAGGTCGGTGATGTACTGGACCTTTGGCATCAGCCTGTTTGCATGCGCGGCGCTGACGATCCCCCGCATGAGTATCGACTCGCCAGGACCCTCGGTGCTGGCGGTGACCGGCGGGGAAGTCAAATCCGTCGAGAAGGGAAAAATCCAGGTAGGCGACCTCACCTATGTCTACAGGGTGAAGGCGCAGGGCACAGGATCCACAGATGACCGCGTGATGGTGTTTCCCAAATCAGAGTTCTGGCAGGAACCTGCCGTGGCGGTGGGCGACAAGGTGAAGAAGAAGCAGATCCTCGCCAGGGGTTCCACACATGTGTTCTTCCAGGCCAATGTCTGGATCTTCACCTTCCTGGTCTTCCTGGTGGGCATCACCTGGGGCGTGGGCAAGGCGGCGGTCTACAAATACATTCCCGACTACTTCCCCACCGAGGTCGGCGTTGTCGGCGGCATCGTGGGCGTCATCGGCGGGCTGGGCGGCTTCGCTGGTCCGATCCTGTTCGGCTACATGCTGAAAGCCACGGGCCTTTGGACCACCATGTGGATGGTCCTGGCGCTGCTGTCGCTCATCTGCCTGGTCTGGCTCCATTTCGTTGTGCGCGGCATCAACAGCGAAGAAGCTCCAGGCCTCGACCATCTCATCGATCACTCCAACTGAGGGGCAGAGACATCATGGCCAAGCTGACCAACTGGAATCCCGAAGATCCCAAGGCCTGGGAGCAGGGCGCATCCAAGAGCGCGTGGCGGAACCTCGCCATCAGTGTGCCGAGCCTGCTCTGCGCCTTCGCCGTGTGGATGTTCTGGAGCGTGCTCACGGTGCGGATGAAGGAGGCCGGCTTCCCTTTCACGCCGGCCCAATTGTTCACCCTGATCTCCATCGCAGGGCTGAGCGGCGCCACCCTTCGCATCCCCAGTTCCTTCCTCGTGTCGCTGGCGGGGGGGCGGAACACGATCGCGCTCACCACGGCGCTGTTGATCATCCCGGCCTTGGGGGCGGGCATCGCGCTGCAAGACACGACCACCAGCTTTGGGACTTTCGCGGTGATGGCCGCCCTCTCGGGCATCGGCGGGGGCAACTTCGCTTCTTCCATGTCCAACATCAATGGTTTTTTCCCCAAGCGCCTGGCTGGACTGGCCCTGGGCCTGAACGCCGGCGTCGGCAACCTGGGCGTGAGCATCATGCAATACGTGGTGCCCGCGGTCATGGGCGCGGCCATGTTCGGTTCGCTGGCGGGGGCGCCCCACCTAGTGGCTGCCACAGGCAAACAGATGTGGGTGCAGAACGGCGCCCTGGTCTGGGTGCCCATCATGGCCGTGCTCGCGGTGCTGGCTTGGTTCTTCATGGACAACCGCGAAGGCCAGGACAGTGAACCGCTGGGAATGGCTTTGTTGAAGATCCTGGGGCTGCATCTCATCGGCTTCGCGGCCACGGCAGTCGGCGTGATGCTGCTCCTCAACTTCAAGCTGGGGCTGATGGCGCAAATGGGAGTGCTGGTGCTCACCATCGTGCTGTGCCTGGGCCTAATGAAGCTCTTGCCCGGCAAGATCAAGACCGGGCTGGACGCCCAGTTCCTGATCTTCCCCGAGAAACACACGTGGGTTATGACCGTGCTTTACCTGATGACCTTCGGCAGCTTCATCGGTTTCAGTTCGGCGCTGCCGCTGCTCATCAAGGAGGTTTTCGGAAAATTCCCCATGGGAACCATCAACCCCAATTCTCCGAACCCGCTGGCCTACGCCTTCCTCGGTCCGCTAGTGGGCAGCCTCGTCCGACCCATCGGTGGCATGCTCTCGGACAAGTTTAAGGGCAGCCGAGTCACCCAGTGGTCCACGGTGCTGATGATCATCGGTGCGCTGGGAGTGGCCCACTACATGAAGCTGGCCCATGGCTCCATGACGCCCGAGGTCTATTTCGCGCCCTTCCTGGGACTGTTCCTGATGCTGTTCGTGGCCACCGGCCTGGGCAACGGTTCCACCTTCCAGATGGTTCCCTTCATTTTCGAGCCCAAGCTCGCAGGGCCTGTGCTGGGCTGGACGTCCGCCGCGGCGGCCTATGGCTCTTTCATCATTCCAGCTGTTTTCAAGACCCAGGTCGCCGCCGGAAAAGTGGAATACGCGCTTTACGGCTTCGCGGCCTTCTACGCCATCTGCCTGGCGTTGAACTGGTGGTACTACGCCCGGAAAAATGCCGAGGTGAAGTGTTAGGAGCTTCCGACCCTGCGAGAATGATCCCGAATTCCAACCCGAGGCCCCCATGTCCAAACCGCACAGCCTGCCCAAGCCACCTTCGGCCTATTCCGATTTCGTCGCCCGTTTTCCTAAACTGGGCCAAGCCTGGGATCTCCTGGCGGAAGGGGGGAAGGAAGGTCCGCTGGATGAGCGCACCGCCCGTTTGGTAAAACTGGCCATCGCCATCGGCGCACAAAAGGAAGGCGCCGTCCATGCGTCCGTGCGCAAGGCAATGGCCATCGGCATCCCCCTCGAGGAACTGGAACAGGTGGTGGCCCTGTCGGCGGGAACGCTGGGCTTGCCTTCAGCCGTGGCGGCCCATACGTGGGTGAAGGAGACCAAGGCGGGAGGAAAGGGCCATGGCGATTGAA
>JANXQX010000206.1 GCA_025353305.1 Holophagaceae bacterium | reverse complement strand
TGTTGCAGGCGCGCTGGCAGGACGCTCGGGTGTGGGCCCTTTCGCCGGATCCGGTCTGGACCGGAGACGCTGGGATCCAGCACCAGCAGTGGCTCGCTGCGGGGGGTGAGGTCGGCTTTACGGCGGATCCATCGGCGGAGCCGCGCCTGCGCGAATCAGCATGGTTCGTCGACGGCATGTTTGGCCTGAGCGCCAACCGCTCTTTGTCTGGGGTCGGCAAAGCGTGGGCTGACCATTGGAATTATCGCAAGGGCCACTGCGAGGTCCTGGCCTTGGACCAGCCATCAGGCCTCCACCCGGATGATCCTGATTGCATGGAGAGCTATGCCACCCGCACCGCCTGCTTCGGCTATCGAAAGCTGTGTCACACCCTGATGCCAGCCCGCGCTGCCTGTGGCGAGATCACGGTGGTGGACCTGGGCATCGTCTACTTCAATCCGGCCCCCAGAACCCCCGGCATTGTTCCGCGGCATTGGCTGGTGAACAAGATTCATCCAGGATCACACCCATGGAATGCCCACAAGGTGGACAAGGGCCGGGTGACCATTCGTGCCGGAAGCTTGGGCATGAGCGGGGCGGCGGTGCTGGCGGCCCTGGGCGCACTGCGGGCGGGAGCAGGACTGGTGACGGTACTAACCGATGCTGACGTGCGGGCGGAAATCGCCTGCCAGGTGCCCGAGGCCATGGTGCGCACCTGGGAAGGCGTGGTTCCGGAGAACACCGATGTCTTGTTGGTCGGTCCCGGCGGAGTCAGTGAAATTCCTGAATGGAAAGGACCCCTGGTGTTGGACGCCTCCGCCTTGAAGAACGCTGAAGGTTCCATCTGGATGGCCCGGCCCGACACGATCATCACGCCCCATCAGGGAGAATTTTCACGGCTGTTCCGCCTTCCCACGGCCGAAACTTCGCGGGCAAGGCTGAACCAGTCCTGGGCTGTGGCAAGGGGACCCGGTGTCCTGCTGCTCAAAGGCGCCCAAAGCATCACGGCGGAAGATGGTTATCTGTACATCAACGACAGCGGGCATTGGGGTCTCGCCACCGGTGGCACTGGCGATTTCCTCGCGGGCATGGTGGCGGGTCTCCGGGCCCAGGGCCTCAGCCCCCGCGCCGCCGCCATCAACGCCACCTGGCTCCATGGCAAATGCGCCGACCGCCTGGGTCCAGGGCCGCTCCTGCCACGGGATCTGGCGGAAGAACTGCCTAGACTGCTGCGGGATCTGTACGCAGGGCGGCCCGCATGAAGGCGCGGCACCTGAGCGACGATATCGCTACGGAAAAGCTTGGCGAGGAATTGGCGCAGCTCACGCCAAGGGGAGGGACCTGGCTGCTTCGCGGCGAACTTGGGGCGGGCAAGACCACGTGGGCACGGGGCTTCGCGGTGGGATTGGGGAGCAGCGGCGATGACGTGGCGTCACCCACCTATGCAGTGCTGCATCGCTACGAAACGCCCCGCGGAAAATTGTTTCATCTCGATCTCTATCGATTGGGGGAGAACGGTGCGTGGACTTTGGGGCTGGAAGAACAGGTGACCGCCGACGATTTTCTGGTGGTGGAGTGGGCCGGCAGCAAAGGCCCCTGGCCCACGGACTGGGTGGCGACCCTGAGCCTGGAAACCTTGGGAGAGGGGCGCCAGGCCTCATGGACAATGCCTGACGCTTCTGAACCGTCATGATGTATCCATGAACCTCGCCACCGTATTTTCGATCCTCGCTTTCCTCGCCGCCATGGTGGCCGTGTGGGCCGCCCTGCACGGGAAGGCCGAAGAAGGCCGCCATGTGGAATCCTTGCATCGGCACTTGGACGAGGAACTCAAGCAGCAGCGGCGCGACATCCAAACCGATGTGGCCACTCAGCTGGCGCCCATGCAGCGGACCTTCACAGAGCTTCAGCAGGCCACCGCTGAGCTATCAAGGGATGCGGCGGTGGGGCGCGAAGCCGCCCTGGCTCATCAGGCGAAGCAACTTTCTGAACGCTTCGAGGCTTTGAATCTTGGCATCCAAAACGCATTGAAGGAAGGTCGTACGGAACAGAGGACCCAGCTTCAACTGGTCCAGGATCAGGTTCAGGCTAAGCTGGACGGCATCCAGAAAAGCAATGAAGCCAAGCTGGAGCAGATGCGGCAGACCGTCGACGAGAAGCTTCATGACACGCTGGAAAAGCGCCTGGGCGAAAGCTTCAAGCTGGTTTCCGAAAGACTGGAACAGGTCCAGCTGGGCCTCGGCGCCATGCAGAATCTCGCCAGCGATGTGGGTGGACTCAAACGCGCGCTCACCAATGTGAAAACGCGCGGCGTGCTGGGGGAGGCCCAGCTGGGCGCGCTGCTGGAGCAGTTCCTGGCACCTTCGCAATATGCCTCCAACGTGAAGGTCCGTCCCCGGTCCAACGAGATCGTGGAGTACGCGGTGAAGCTCCCCGGCCCTGAAGAGGGCAAGACCGTGTGGCTGCCCATCGACGCCAAATTTCCCATCGAGGACTACCAGCGGCTCATGGAGGCGTATGAACTCGGGGATCTGGCCACCGTGGACAGCTCGGGCCGCGCCCTGGAGAACCGGCTGCTGGGCCAGGCCCGGGACATTCGCGATAAGTACCTGGCGCCCCCGGACACCACGGATTTCGCGCTGCTCTTCCTGCCCTTCGAGGGACTCTATGCCGAAGCCCTCCGCCGGCCGGGGCTCCTGGAAAAACTGCAAAGGGATTGCAAAGTGACCATCGTCGGTCCGACGACGCTGACAGCCTTTCTCAATGCGCTGCAGGTGGGCTTCAAGACCCTGGCCATTACCAAGCAGAGCTCCGAGGTGTGGAAGGTCCTGGGTGCCATCAAGACCGAGTTCGGCAAGTTCGGAGAGGCCCTGGAAGCCGTGGACAGGAAACTGGACGAGGCCAAGACCAAGTTGGGGGCCGTGAGTGACCGCAACCGGATCATGGGAAGCAAGCTGACCAAGGTCCAGTCCCTCCCCGAAGCCGAGGCCCAGGAGACCCTGGGCTACCTGGATGACGATGTCTGACCCGGAATATCTGAATTTCTTTTGTTAATAACACGGGCATTAGGCGAAAATGCTCCCAGAATGGCTTAACCGCTTCATTCATTCTGGAAACCAAGATGTCAATCCGCAGGGAACGTTCATGGGCGGGCGACGTGATCGCCGTGGACCAGAACTATGTCCCGATGCAGGAAATGACCCGCCGCAAGGCCATCCGCGCCGTGGCCGGGGGCAGGGCTTTCGTGCTGATGCCCGCCACCTTCGAACGGAATCTGGAGTTCAAGACTTCCTTCATGCTGGTGATTTTCCCCCATGCTTCGGCCTGTTCGGAGTCCAAGCTGCTCATGGGCCGCCTCGAACGCCGCGTCATGAAACGGGACCACCACACCTGCATGTACCAGGGCTGCCCACACAAGGCGACCACCGTGGATCATGTGATTCCGCTCTGCCAGGGCGGCCAGACCACCTGGCAGAATCTCGTGGCCTGCTGCCTGACCTGCAATCAGAAGAAGGGCGGCCGTACGCCGGAGCAGGCGGGCATGATCCTGAAAAAGATTCCAAAGGGGCCGCGCGCCCACCTGTTCGAGCGCTTTGAGGAAATCATCAAGGAAGCCTCAGCGGCGTAAAATTAGGCTGTGGGCTGCAGGGACTTGTAGCTGACTGGCGCTTGCTTCTCCAAAAACCTAGCGCCTACCACCCACAGCCCAACGCCAATCAATCTGGCTTCAATGCTTGAGTTTTCAAGTGAAGTTCCCGCCACTCCTTGCATGCGACGCTGCGCAGGGTGATGCCGCCCCCGGCCCAATAGGTCAGATGGTCATCGAAGATTTGCGCGGTTCGGATGGGCAGAGCCAATTCGAAATCGCCTTGATGAATCCAGCCCAGGGCGCCGCAATAGAACCCACGGGGAGCGGCCTCAACGCTGGCGATATGGGCGCATACCGCGTGTTTCGGGGCGCCGGTGACACTGCCCCCGGGCAGCATGGAACGCAGGATGCCAGCGAGTCCCACATCAGGGCGGGCCTTGGCTTCCACGCGGCTCACGAGGTGCTGCACGGTTGGATAGGCGTGCAATGCCATCAGCTCCGATACCCGCACGGACCCGCGTTCCGACACGCGGCCAAGATCATTGCGCACAAGGTCCACGATCATGGTGTGCTCGGCGCGCTCTTTCGGGTCCAGACACATGGCCTTGCCTGCGAGTTCGTCTGCGAACGCATCGCCCGTGCTGGGAGCGCTGCCTTTGATGGGCTCGGAGATGAGCATGGTTCCTGACTTGCTGATCAGCCTTTCCATGCTGAGGCAGAGCAGGGTCAAGCCATTTAGTGGGAGGAATGCGCCGTAGGGCGGGTCGGCGCGGCGGAAGCAGGAAAGTGCAAAAGTCTCAGAGTCGCCGGACCAGGCTCCATCAAACGGCACACACAAATTTGCGACGTAGAACCCCCCATCGAGGATTCTTGCGCGGATGGTTTCCACGGCATCGTGATGGGTGGATTCACTCCACCTTGGAGTGAGGGTGCCCAGCTGCGCCCTCCCCAGGGAGCAGGCCTGGGCCAGTCTTTCCTTGATGTCAAAAAAGGGCGGTTCTCCCCAACTCCAAAGCTCAGCTTTTCCACCTTCGACATGAAGTGCTTGCGTCACGCCCCGCCAGGCCAAGCCCAATGCCCCCGCCTCGGGAGGCTGATGAGGGAGACCCGCTTCGCTGGAGGCAAGTTCGAAGGAAAGCGCGCCGACCCATGGGTGGCCAGTGGCCGTGGATCGTTCCAGGATGTCGCCCGGCTGACCTATTTCTTCGCGGCCGTCCAGCGTGGTGATCCAGCCATGCCCAGTCCACCGGCTTTCCAGGGACGGGCCGCCCGGCAGGGCAAGCAGGTCGCCATCCCAGCTGGATCCACGTAGCCAGGAGGCGCCTTCCCGCAGCAATCCTTGGGCGCAGGCGGGCCATGGGCGGGGCAGGGCGAGGGGCTCCCGGTGGGAAGGGCTGAGTCGCTGGGCAAGGGCCATGCTCCATCTTGCCCTGACCGGGCATTCAGGGCCCCTAATGCTGATCACCCGGCTTATCGAGCAAGTCAAATTTCCAAAACAGCATTCAATGGGATAAAGGTGAAAAAAATCACTTTCTGGAGCGGAGAGTTGAGGATAGCCTCGAAGGTCCCAGGAGGCTCCATGCCCAACATTGATATCAGCTCCCAGCCGGGAAAAGATTTCGCCGGTGATGTGCTCATCGTTCCAGTGTTCTCCGGCCGCGAGCGCCATCGCTTGCCCTTGGCCATCAGCAAGGTGGTGCGCCAGGTCATGGACGAAGGGGATTTCAAGGCGGATTTCATGGAGATGGTGCCCCTCCACCATCCCAACGGCGTGAAGGACAGCCGCTGGATGCTTTTGGTCGGTCTGGGTGAAGAAGAGGCCCTAACCCTTAACAAAATCCGAAAAGCCGTGGGAACCGCCGGCCGTCATGCCATCAAGAAGCACTGGGCCTCCATCGGCGTGGTCGCACCCGCTACATCAGTGCTTGGCCACGACGAGGTTCAGGAGTCGGTTTTGGAAGGGATTCTCCTGGCCGACTACGACCAGGTGACCTTCAAGGGCGAGAAGACAGAGTCAAAAAAATTCAAGAGCATCGAGATTTTCACCAATGGCGACGACACGCGCAAAGCCCGTCGCCGCCAGGGCCAGATCGAGGCTGGCGTCGAGGCCTGCCACCGCGTTCGTGACATGTCGAACACGCCTGCCGCTGATATGTATCCGGAAAGCTTTGCCGCCGAAGCGGTGAAGCTCGCCAAGCATCACAAGCTCCACTGCGAAGTGCTGGATGTTGCCGCGCTGGAGAAGGGCAATTTCAACTGCGTGCTCGGGGTCGGCAGGGGCTCGGCCCGCCCGCCCCGCGTCGTGAAACTGGACTACACGCCGAAGGAGAAGGCCAGGAAACACATCGTGCTGGTGGGCAAGGGCGTGTGCTTCGATTCCGGCGGCCTGTCGATCAAAGATGCCAGCAGCATGGAGACCATGAAGGACGACATGACCGGTGCGGCCATCGTCCTTGCCACCCTCGTGGCCTGCGCACAGCTCGAAGCCCCGGTAAAGGTGACGGGGCTCATGGGCCTTGTGGAGAACATGACCGGAGGCAATGCCTACAAACCCGGTGATGTGCTGCGGAGCCGCAGTGGAAAGACCATCGAAGTGCTGAACACCGATGCGGAAGGCCGGCTGGTGCTCGCGGATCTGCTGAATTGGGCCTCGGAGATGAAACCCGATCACATCGTGGATCTGGCAACACTGACGGGCGCGGCCCTCATCGCGATGGGCGATGGCGTCAATGCCATCATGGGCACCGATCAGAAGCTGGTGGAACGCCTGCTGGACGGTGGCAACGCCACGGGCGAGCACCTTTGGCAGCTCCCCCTGGTGGAGGAATACCGGGAGCTGCTCCGCAGTTCCCTGGCCGATATCAAGAACATCACGGGGATCCGATGGGGGGGGTCCATCACCGCCGGGCTGTTCCTGTCTGAATTCGTGGACCATGCCTCCTGGGCCCATGTGGACCTGAGCGGCGGCTGGTCGACCAAAGAACGGGACTTCCGCCCCCAAGGCGCGTCTGGAGAGGGCCCTCGGTTCCTTTTGGATTGGATCATGAGCTGAAATTGCACTGTTTTTTGCATAGGGGGCCCTCGCCCCCTTTTTTTTTGATAACAGAGCCACTTGACCCGAGCCAGGACTCGGTGATGATGGGTGTCACCCCCAAAGTAAACCCGGAGATCCCATGGATTCGATGGAAACACTCACCAAAGCTGATCTGTCCAAGCACCTGATGGAGCGGTTGGACCTCGGAAAGAAGGATGCCGATCTTCTGGTCAATGTATTCCTCGACAGCATCGTCGGTGCGCTGCGCACCGGGGATGGTGTGGAGCTGAGGGGTTTCGGCAGCTTCCGGCTTCGCGACCGCAAAGCCCGCATCGGCAGGAACCCGCGCAGCGGTGACAGCATTCAAGTACCACCGAAGCGTGTGGTGTATTTCAAACTCGGCAAGGAACTCCGCAGCAAGCTCATCGACGACGATTCGAAGTAATCATTTTTTCACAGGAGCCTCACCATGCGATTCCGCAATCTCTTTTTCGCTTCAGCGGTCCTGCTGGGATTCACGTTTTCCGGCCAGGCACTGACCGCCCAGGTTGAAAAATCCAAGCGTCCACGCGTTGCCATCCTTGAATTCCCCGTGGCCAAGAATGCCTACGAGGGCTGGTCCTGGTACGGGGACAACCACAACAGCGAGTCCCGCATGGCCAGCGTCATCCAGGAACTCTTCGTCACGGAGCTCTCCGAAGCGGGCTCCGGCAAGATCCGCCTCATTGATCGCGAAGCCCTGGAAAAGATCCGCAGCGAACAGGCTTTCGGCCAAAGCGGTGAAGTGGATCCCGCGACTGCCGTCAAGTTGGGCAAGCTGCTAGGCGTGAAGTACATGATCACCGGGAAGATCACCCGCTTCGCCTTCAAGAAGAGCGGCTTCAGCACCGGCGGGCTTACAGGCTGGGGTGTCAGCCGTCTCACGGGCAACAGCGCCCTGGGCGCGGTGGCCGGCGATGTGAAGATCGGCAAAGCCGAATTCTCGGGCCGCCTGGACGCGCGTGTCATCGACGTGGAGACCGGCGAAATCATTGGCGCCGCTGGCGACGACAGCAAAGTCAGCAATGTGGGTGTGAAGGTCGCCGGCACCGGGGGCGAGATCCAGTACGACCAGACCATGGTGAGCCAGGTGTTCGAACCCATCATCAAGAGCATGTCGCCCAAGCTCGTCGCCAAGATCATGAACGATCAGTAGCGAGCATTGACCTTCGCAGAAGGGCCTCCTCGGGGGCCCTTTTTGCATTGCCCACAGCCTATGGCCCAGGCCTTGAGATTTCGGCATTGAGCACGTCATCTGTGAAAGCACGAATGGCCATAGCATAGTGCGGACCCAGCACCACTGAGCAGTTGAGGTGCCAGGTGGGAACTTCAAGCAGGCGGATCATGTTGAAGTGATCCGCCATTTTTCGTTGGACCTGGGGGGAGGCCAGACGATCCCCGGTGGCAAGGAAACACAAGGCGGGAGTATGCAGGGTGTGGTCTCCCATGCGCGCCAGCACATCGGTATCACTGACCTGGTAACCCCCACGTGCGGCTGCGAGAGCGCTGCCGAATCTTCCTGCCAAGGGTGCCACCAGCGGGTGCCAAAGGCGATTCTTCGGGCCGCGGACGAGCGCTTCACCAAAGCTGCGGGAGCTGGCCGGAGCGCCTTCCCAGATGATTCCAGCCAGGGGACCTCGGCCATCGGATTCCAGCTGCACCAAGGCCAGCAGACCTACGGAAGCCCCCAGGCTGCGGCCCATGAGCAGGATCTGATTCCTTCGCCAGCCCTGGCCCTCCAGGTGGCGGACCATGCGGACCACTTCTTCGGATTCCCGGGCCCCAAATGTCACGGGTGGCACGGGACCGCCGCCACGCATGGCGTCGTCCCGGCGCAGGTAGGTGAAGATCGCCGCATCCTGATCGGGGAACCACTTCAGCGCCGGACTGGTTCCCCAACGGTCATCACCGAAGCCATGCAGCAAAAGCACGATTCCTTTGGAAGGCGTGGCCCGGCGGAAGGTCCAGAGTTGCAGCGTATCCACATGCTGGGAACTCCATGTTCCGCCCAGATCAGTGCCGTCACCTTTTGCCAATTCTGCGTAAGTCTGATCCACCACCTGAAGAGGCTTCGGGTGGTAGAAGGGGGGACTCACCAATTCATCAGCCACGGCTCGGATTTTATAGACCGTGAATCCCGCCCATGATGCGACCAATGCCGCGAACAATCCGGCCATCCAACCAAGCTGTTTCACCAGTAGCCCGCGGTGATGAAAATCTTCTCAGCGCGATTCATCACGCGGCATTGGCAACTGAGCCGCACCTGCTCGGGGTAGCCATTCCGGGACAGCACCAGCAGTTCATGCGTACCGGGCCTGGAAAGGGCCGTCATGCCTTCCACGACCGAGACTGCACACCGGGCGCAGGCGCCACGCCCCGAACAGCTGGAGGCCACCGGAAGCCCGGCTTCCAGGCATTGCGCCATCAAGGTTCCATGACCGCTCAGCACGCGATCGCGGAGGTGGGTCTTGGCCAGGATGGTCATTTCAGGATGGCGGTGACACCAGGAAGGCCTTCCGCGGGGGGCGTGGCCACGGTCTTGCCATACAGGACGGCCTCGAAGCGCTGCGCGAAAACCACGTAATAGACACCTTGTGCGGCGCTCATCTCTAGATCGCCCTGGTCTGGACCGAAGGCATCGCGGTTGCTCTCGACAAAATAGCGATGACGGCCCTCAGGGATGCCAGTGACCAGCAGGGTAGTGCCGCCTTTCGCGCCCTGCTTCACAGGAATGCGAATACCGTCAAGACTCAATTCCAGATGGCCAAGGACTTTTCGAGTGAAGGCCAGAGTGAGGGTCCCCCCAGGAACAATAACCGGCGAAGGCTTGGCAACGGAATGGATCGCCTTGGGCTTCTTGCAGCCGAGCATCGCCAACAGCGCGAATCCTGACACGAATGCTAATCGATAGGCTGGCTTCATGTTCGATCTCCAACTCCCAGTGTCGCTCAAAAGGGCATCACTCCGAAATCCCATTGAAGCGGGCCTGGATATCGCCACTCCACTGGGTGAAGCTGCCGCCCGATCCAAGCGTTGCGGCCAAGGGGCCTGAAAGCCTCAGGTGGAGCCTGCCCCCGGACTTGGCTTGAAGATCCAACACTTCAACCCTGGTTTTCATGGTGGCGGCCCAGACATCCTGGGCGGTTCCCTTCGGCCGAGTCAGCTTCAGCAGGTAGATGGAGCCGGTCTCATAAGCGGTGAGTTCCAGGGCGATGGCTCCGCCGGTGGCGGGAACCAACTGTCCCGAAAGACGGAACATCCGCCTCCCCTTCAGCTGCGTGGCGGGCGAGGAGAGAAACAGATTCACCGGACGGAACAGGTAGGATGATCCGCCCAGTTCCACCGTGTTCTTTGACGGCACCGCCGGGCGTGAGGCAGGGGAAGCAAGTGCAGGGAGAATCAGCAGGGCTGGCCATTTTGAATTCATGCTGCCTCCTTCCGGTTTCCATCTTATTCTGTGGGATTGCATGAAGGAGCGATCATGAGCCGGGTACTGATGCAGACCGCCAAAGGCGACATCAACATCGAGTTGTTCGACAATGATGCCCCGGGCACCGTCGCCAATTTCAAGAAGCTCGTCAGCGCTGGCTTCTACGATGGGTTGGCCTTTCATCGCGTCATCCCGAATTTCGTCATCCAAGGTGGCTGCCCCAACACCAGGGAGGGCGCCCATGGGACCCCCGGCACCGGCGGCCCGGGTTACAAGATCAAATGCGAGACCGTTGGAAATCCCCACAAGCACGCACTCGGGGTCCTTTCCATGGCTCACGCGGGCAAGGACACCGGCGGCAGCCAGTTCTTCATCTGCAATGGGGCCGCTCCGAGCCACCTCGATGGCGTGCACACGGTCTTTGGCCGTACCGCCGACACCGCGGTGGTGCAGGCCATCCGGGCCGATGACCGCATCATCAAGGTGACGGTGGTCGAGGAGTGAGGTTGTGAGGTGCGAGGCATGAGGGGCGCGCCTCCGGCGCGCTAGCTGATGCGGCCTCTGGCCGCAGCCTTACTGAACCTCGCCAACTCAAGCCTCACCACCTCGTACCTCGCTTTGGTAGACTGAAAGACGCGGAGTCATTCAGTGTCCAAGCCTTTCTACATCACCACACCCATCTACTACGTCAACGACCGCCCCCACATCGGCCATACCTACACCACGGTTTTGGCGGATGTCATCGCGCGGTTCCACCGGATGATGGGCGAGGAGGTGGCCTTCCTCACGGGCACCGACGAGCATGGCCAGAAAGTGGAGAAGGCCGCCGCGGCCCGGGGCATCACGCCGAAGGCCCTGGCGGACGAAGTGGTCGCCAACTACACCGAACTATGGAAGCGGATGGACATCACCCATTTCCGTTTCATCCGAACCACCGATGCGGATCACCGCAAGGTGGTACAGGCGCGATTCCAGCAATTGCTCGATTGTGGCGACATCTACAAGGCCACCTACAAAGGTCTTTATTCTGTCAGCGACGAGGCTTTCGTCACTGAAATGCAGGCCAAGGAACTACAGGCCCAGGGCCTCGGGCATCAGCTGGTGGAACTGGAAGAAGAGACCTACAATTTCCGCCTCTCGAAGTACGAAAAACCATTGCTGGAGCACTTCGCGGCGCACCCGGAATTCGTGCAGCCGGACTTCCGCTTCAATGAAGTGAAACGATTTGTGGAGGGCGGGCTGCAGGACCTCAGCATCAGCCGCACCAGCATCCAGTGGGGAATACCCGTGCCTGGGGATGAGAAGCATGTGATCTATGTCTGGTTCGACGCCCTGCTCAACTACCTGACCGGCGCGCCTGAAGGTGCCTGGCCACCGGATCTGCAGATTGTGGGCAAGGACATCCTGCGCTTCCATGCGGTCTATTGGCCAGCCTTCCTCATGGCCATGGGCATCGAACTGCCGAAGACGATCCTCGCCCACGGCTGGTGGCTCATGGGCGACGATAAAATGTCGAAGTCCAAGGGCAATGTGATCCGGCCGGACACCCTGCTGAAATTCGGCAATGATGCCCTTCGTTTCTATTTCATCCGGGACATGCAGGTCGGCCACGACCGCGGCTTTTCTATCGAGGGATTCATGGACCGGCTCAACGCGGATCTGGCCAATGGGCTGGGAAATCTTTCCTCCCGGACTTTGAGCATGATCCAGAAGTATCGAGGGGGGAGCCTTGCGGAACTGCGCAGGCTAAGGCCGGACATGCTCCGTGAGGAGATGCGCGTCGAAGTCGGGGAGGACTGGCAAGCCACCCTTGAGCCCCATTATTCACTCCATGCGAATTGGATGATAATCCCAACGGAATTCCGCCGCAGCGCGGCATCGAACGACTTCCACGGGGCTTTGGATCGCCTCTGGTCGGCGCTCCGGGACCGGGATGCCTTCATAGTCGATGTCCAGCCTTGGAACATCGCCAAAATTGAAGCCAGCGACTCCTATGCAAAGCTGCGGATGGACTACTCCCTTTGCGTCCTGTGGCGTTCCCTCGCAGTCACCGCGGTGCTCATCGCGCCGGTGATGCCCGAATTAGCGCAGTCCCTGTGGGAGCAGCTGGGAATGAAGGGGAAAGTGAGCGAGCCTGGAAGGCTCGAGGCCGCTGAATTCTGGTCCATCGAAATGCCGGACACCATCGGAAGCATCACCCCGCTCTTCAATCGAATCGACAAGGAAGCTGAATTGAAAGCCATGGAAGAAGCCGATGCTGCGCCTGCTGAGGTGGTGTCCGCGCCCCTGGACGTACCCGAACTTCGCCCCGTCATCGACTACGACACCTTCGCGCAGACGGACTTGCGTGTGGGCCTGATCCTGACGGCCGAGGCCGTGCCGAAGAGCAAGAAGCTCATCAAGATGACCGTGGATCTGGGCTTCGAGCAGCGCACGATATTAGGCGGCATTGCCATGGGGTACACGCCGGAAGAGCTTATCGGCAAGAGGGTCGTGGTGGTCGCGAACCTCGCCCCCCGCGCGCTCATGGGCATCGAGAGCCACGGCATGCTGCTGGCCGCCAGCGACAATGCCAGCAAACCCTACCTCATTGCGCCGCCGAACGATGCGATGCCGGGATTCATCGTGAAGTGAAGCTCCCGACCTGGTCCTTCGAACTGCTTCGGGACACCAACGCGCCTTTTGAGCGCGTAGTGGAGAAATTGATGGACGGCGAACACTACTTCGAATGGCATCCACGCCATGGCCACGTATCGCCACAAATGGTCTTGAATGAAGGGGACCGAGTCGAGATTGAGCATAGGGATGAACCAGTCATTGGCGTGGAAGAATGGTCACGCTATGTGGTGCAGCGCAGCGGCGAACGAATTGTGCTGCTCCACATCGGTCGTTTCCGGGGCATTCCGGTCCTTCTGCTCATGGCTTACTGGCGCATAAAATCCACGCGCCTATGGGAACGCTTTGTGGAGACGCTGTGAAGCCCGTCCTGTGGATGAAATCTTCTTGTACCACCTGCCGCAATGCCAAGGCGATGCTCGCGGGACTGGGCCTCGAGGTAATAGTGCGCGACTACTCCAGGACGCCTTTGAATGCTGTGGAATTGGAATCACTGCTGCCGACGGACCCTGCGTCCATGCTGGGTACCAAGAGCCCAAGGTACAAGGAACTGGGGCTCAAGGACCGGCGGCTCACGAAGGCAGAAGCCATCGAACTGATGGTCCAGGACAACAACCTATTGAAACGCCCTATCCTGGTGCATCCCCGGGGCACGGTCATCGGCTTTGATCCAGCGGCCTATGGGAATCTCAATTAGTGAATCCTGGAAATTCGGAGTTGCCATGAAATTCATCAGCTGGAATGTGAACGGCTTTCGCAGCGTGCTGAAAAAAGGCTTCCTGGAGTGGCTGGAGGTGGCCGATCCTGACGTGCTCAGCCTTCAGGAGATCCGCTGCGAGTGGGACGAGATCGAACTGGAAGTGCGCAAACAGCTCGAGGCGGGTTTCGACATTTGCTGGTTCCCATCATCAGCCAAGAAAGGCTACGCGGGTTCCGCGACCTTGACCCGGAGGGGTTCGGGATGGAGCCACACAAAAGGTCTAGGTTTGCCCGAAGTGGACGCCGAAGGCCGCATCATCGTGAGCACCTTGGGTGATTTGACCTTCATCGCCGGTTATTTCCCCAATGCATCGGCGGGGCTTGTTCGACTGCCTTTCAAACAGAAATTCGCCGCGGATCTGGCGGGCATCTTGAAAGCCCGGCATAAGAAGGGCGAAAAAATCATCCTTACCGGTGACATGAATGTTGCGCCAGAGGAAATTGATCTGGCGCGACCGAAGGACAATGTGAAGAACCCCGGCTTCACGCCCGAAGAGCGCGAGGGATTTCAGGGCTACCTGAAGGCAGGCATGGTGGATGTGCTCCGCCAGCGAAACCCTGGCGTGCCGGGTCTCTATACCTGGTGGACCGCCAGGGGGGGCGCGCGGGCCAAGAATGTCGGGTGGCGGATCGACCTCTTTCTCGTGAGCGCTGCGCTAATGCCGCGCGTCCTGGACGCGGCCATCTCCACGGATGTGTTAGGCAGCGATCACTGTCCCATCAGCCTCGAACTGAACTACTGAAGCTCGGCTGCAGGCCGTAGGCTAAGAGCCCACAGCCTAGAGCCCACGGCCCACCGCCTTTAAAGCGCCTTGATGAATTCCTTGCAGTCACTCGAGTGCTTGCCCGTGGGCGCCAACTCCAGACACTTCTTGAAGGCCTCCTTCGCGGCTTTCAGATTGTTGTTGTTGGTCTCGATGAGGCCCAGCATGTAATAGGAGTCCGGGAATTTCGGGTCGATCTGGATGGCCTTCAGGATGAATTCCTTGGCCACCTTGAATTTGTTGGCGTTGTATGCCGCGACCCCATCGTTGTAGGCGTTCTCAGGGCGTGGGCCCACGATCGTGTCGATGGCCTCCTGGTACTTGGCCATGGCTTCCTTGTCACCCTTTTCCTTGGCGATGCTGAGCAGGGCATCGATCAGTCGCATGTCCTTGTTGTTCAGTTCGTAGGCTTTTTCCAACAGGGGCTTGGCCTGATCCAATTTGGCGACGGCTTTTTCTTCCTTGCCCACTTCGTAGAGCACCAGGCCGTAGACGCGGGAAACGGTCTTGAGTTTCTCTTGGAGCTCCTCTTTCGCCGTATCGTCCTTGGACTTTGCCAGGGACTCATTCAAGGTTGTGTAGGCCTTTTCAAACAAGGGTTCAGATTTCTTCCACGCCTTGGCGTTGTAGAGGCTGGTTGCTTCATTGAATGCAGCAAGGCCCGTGTCCTGCAACAGCAGGTTCGGATCCACCGGAACCGCGTTAGGCGAGGTAGATGGGGCCTCGGCCCTGGCTTCTTCGGGGGTCAGAAGGACGTATTCCTTCTTCAGCAATTCGCCCAGCGGGATTTTGAAATGATCCCTGAGGTTTGTGTAGCCTTTCGCCTGGACCACCACATCAAACTCGACCGGACTCAGGCCGACCTGGATGAACTTGCCTTTGCCGTCGGTCTTCAATTCTTTCAGATAGGTGATATCCGTTCGTGTGAGCGTCACGACGGCGGTCGTGATCGGCTGGCCGCTTTTGGTTGTGACTCTTCCGGTAAGGCCACCGGTTGTGTCGGCGGCCAAAGTCAGGCAAATGGCTGAGGACAGGAACAAGGGAACGACGTTGCGCATGGGATTCTCCCGAATCTAATAAGTACATGCTCCCATCGCAGGAAGGGTGCGGACAAGTGATGGTTGCCACAAACCTTAGCCGCGCTCTTGGTCTGGCACCAATTCGGCTTTGAGAATCCGGGTGTGGTAGGCTATGGGAAAATCCCGGGGTCCTAAATGAAGGCATCGGTTCCTGAACCGTCCTTTTCCAGATTGGTTCATCATGCGTTGAGTTGCATGCTGATGTCTGTGTCAGTGTGGGCAGCGCCCCCTCCCGACTTGAAGTTGGTCCCGCCGCCCGTGCCCGCGGCGGTTGCGGGTACTCCAAGCCCAGCCACGCAGACACTTCCAGCTCCAGAACTGATTCCTGCCATCGCGCTCAGCCACCGGGCCAAGCGGCTCCAGAAGGCGTTCGAATCTGGCGATCCCCAGGCCATTCAAGTGGCCGTGCAGGAAGTGGAGTTGCTGAGGCGCGGCTATGCCACCATCGATGTGATGCCCTTGGTGGATGCGATGGGGCTCTGGGCCCGCGAATTGGGCAAACGAGGGAATCCAGACCTGGGGCTGCAGGTGATTCAGACCGTGGAACGTTGGGCTCCTGGCCATCCTTCGCTTCTGGGAACCCGTATCACCCTCATGAGACAGCAGGGCATCCGCGGCTACATCTGGGGCCTGCCTGACGTCATCAAGCTCAACCAGTTGCGAATGACGCACCCCACCAATCGCTGGCTTTGGATGGTCCATCATGCCGGCTGGTTGAGAGTGATGGCAGCCATGCTGCTTTGGAGCTGGACACTCTGTCTCACGATGCGCTATCGCCGGGTCTTCCGGCACCTTTGGGAGGAAGGACATCTTCGCCGCAGCATCAGTCCGCTCGTCCTGGCCCTGCTCGGTGGACTCGTCATCACGATTCCGGTAGTGGCCGGCCTGGACCCGAGCGTGATGGCCATGTTCTGGCTTTGGCTGCTAGCACCTTTCTTGAACGGCAAAGAAATAAAAGCGGTTGTTTTTATTCTGGTGCTACAGCTGGTGCATCCGATTCTGGCCGTCTTCGAGCCCCAGGCCTCCCATGAACCGCCCCCAAGCATCGTGGCCCTCCAGCTGCAGCCTCAGGTGCGGGTGGCGGATGCCCAGGTCCTGAGATTCCTCCCCGAGCAGGATCGGGAGTTCCTTAAAGGCTGGCAGCAGCTTCAGCGCCAGGATTGGGTCCTCGCAGAAACGACCTTCCGTGGGCTCCTGGGCCATCACCCGGACCAGGCCGAGGTGCTCAACAATCTTGGCGTCTCCCTGTACCAGCAGAACAAGCACGATCTTGCTTCCAAGGAATTCGACAATGCCTTCAAGATCAACCCCAGGAGCATCGAAATCCTGGTGAACCAAAGCGTGCTGGCTTTCGAACACCTGGACACGGTCCTGGGCATAGGGAAGCAGGACGAAGCCAGACAGCTGGATGCGCTGGCCTACGAGCGGCTGGAAGCGGTGAACCAATCCAAGCGGGATCAGCGGACCTTCGCCTCCCCCTTGCCTGACACGCAGGTGCGCGTCAGGGCCTTGATGGACGCTTACAACTCGCCTATCCCGACGGAATGGACGGAGCACATCAAGGACAAGGGCGTCGCCCTCAACTTCATTCTGCCCATCATCGCCGTGGTGTTATTCCTGTTGAGACTCCGGCAGAGCATCCAACAGGCCCACGCGAGCCAATGCACCCGCTGTGGAGAGCCCTTCAGAACCACGGACAGCGACGATTCGCAGGTGTGTTCAAAATGCCATCACCTATTCACGTTGAAAGATGGCCTCCATGCCGAAAGCCGGAAGCGCAAACTGGATGAGGTCGCTGAGTTCCAGATTTCGCAGCGGCGCATCCACAGGGCTTTGATCGTGCTTTTACCCGGGGCCGATCAGGCTTTCATTGGTGAGTCCCGCGAAGGATTCCTCGAACTCCTCTTCTTCTGCTTCGCCTTTGGCCTTACCTTGACGACCGGCCAGACGGTGCGCTATCCCGGTGAGATCCTGCCGGACCCCGTAAGTACATGGCTTCCGGTGGGCGCCCTGCTGCTGGCGATCCTGTTCCTTCGTTCCTGGATCAAGCTCCTTCCCCGGAAATCTTAGGGGCTCTAGTTGAAAGGTTTTCCCCATGGCACTCGAAGGCTCGCTAAGGGATTTCGATCTTTTCTCCCTCTTCAACATGATCAAGATCCAGGGCAAGAGCGGCACCTTGGTGCTCTCCCGTGGCCAGGAATTCGTGAAGGTTTTCTTTGATCTGGGCGAAATCGTTGGATGTGACTCAAACCAGGTCCGCCTGGAGGACCGCGTAGGCACCATGCTGGTGCGGTTGGGAAGGCTCAGCGGTGAAGAACTCATGCAGATCGTGCAGCTCCAGCGCCAAACACTGAAGCTCATGGGCACGCTCCTGCTGGAAAGCGGTAAGGTCACGGCCCAGGACCTGCAGGACGCGCTTTTCAACCAGGCCATGGCCATCATCTATCGCACCTTCCGTTGGAAGGAGGGCGACTATCGTTTCGATTCTATGCTGCCTCTGGATCTGGACCGCGAGCATTTCCCTCCGATCCCCGTGGATACGGTGCTCATGGAAGCCGCCCGGATCCAGGACGAATGGCCCGAGGTGCAGAAACGGCTGCCGGACCTCACCACGCCTCTGGCGAGGACGGCAAAAGGAAACGGGCTGAAACTCGATATCGACCGTGAACTCTCGACCATCCTGGACGGCCAGGGTGGGGGCAACACCCAGGGAAGTTCTGGGTTGACTCACGAACAAGAGACCGTGCTCACGTATTTCGAGCAGTCCCAAAGTGTCCAGGATGTTCTTTTGGTGAGCCGCTACGAGGAATTGGATACTTGCAAAACCATCGCGGACCTCCTCGAACAAGGACTGCTGGAGCCAATTCGCGCCGATGTGAACCGCCCCTCCAGACCATGGACCGCGGACGATTCCGAGATGGGAACGACCGATGAACCTGAAGGTCCTTCAAAGGTCTTCTGGCCATGGGTGGCAGGGCTCATTTTTTTCCCACTACTCACCTATGTACCCCAGGGCCGCACCTCCCTGAACCAGGGGCTTGCAAGCCTGCAACCCGCGGATCTCAGGGATACACCGGACGTGGTCACGCGCATCCGCCAAGCCTGGGCTCTGCGCATGGCTTCCCCCGCCGATGGTGGCCTTCGGCTTGCCAAGGCAGTGGGCCGTCCTTTGCCAGACTCCACCAACCCGGTGGTGGATCTGACCAAATATCCAGACCCGCTCTTCGCACCTTACCCGAAAGCCTCGCCAATCGAGACAGAAGCACCATCGACAGTCAAACCGGCACCTGAGCCCGCCAAGCCAACCGGTTCCACGAAAACCCAAGGCAAATAGTAAGGGCCTGGAAGGGAATAAAGATGCCATTTGTTGGCTCCCAGCCGCGAGGCACCCGCAAGGAAAGGCCCGCGGGGCATATCGAGAATACGCACAAGGGCCTTGACGACGCGGGGCGCGCGGATGGGCGCCAACCCTTTGGGCGAGGGCGGCGGGCAGCGCAAGGCTGCGTTGACCTCCCTCGTCGTATGGGCGATACGCCTTCGGTCGGCCGCCTTCTTGGTATCGGCTCCGCCGATACGCAAGACAAACTGATATCTGCCTTGCTTGCTCGGCGCTCCTCTCAAATGGCATCCTTATTTCCTTCCAAGCCCTAAGATGTACGTTCACCAGCGTAACGGTTCCATCGAGATCATCTGCGGACCCATGTTCAGCGGGAAATCCGAGGAATTGATCCGCCGGGTGAAGCGTGCCCTCATCGCACGCCAGAAAGTGCAGGTCTTCAAACCGGCCATGGATGACCGCTACGACGTATTCGCCGTGGCCAGCCACAGCCAGCAGAAATTGGACGCCATTCCCATTCGCCACTCCCGTGAGATCCGCGACCTGCTGGATCCAGCAGTCGAAGTAGTTGCGCTGGATGAAGCCCAGTTCCTGGATGAAGGTGCCGTGGATCTGGCGGAAGAGCTGGCGGATCGCGGCGTGCGGGTCATCATCGCGGGCCTTGATCAGGATTTCGCGGCCGAGCCGTTCGGGATCATGCCGGTTTTTCTCGCCAAGGCCGAGTACGTCTCCAAGCTCCAGGCCATCTGCATGGTCTGCGGGGCCGTGGCCAGCCGGAGCCAGCGCACCATCCGCAGCGGAGGGCAAGTGCTGGTGGGCGCCGCCGAAGCCTACGAGCCCCGCTGCCGCCACTGCCACGAAAAACCCGCATCGGCATCAAAAGCCCTGATCCAGGATCCGAGCGAAGCCGAACTGCCCTTCCCGCCGAAACTGGCGGAGGGGTGAAGCAGGTACGAGGGTTGAGGGGCGAGGTAAATCATGCTCCGATGCTTCGTTTGTCCTGCCTCATACCTCGTACCTCATCACCTTCCAGGCTCTTCTACCTTCGGCAACCGCTTCCATGGCTGTAAACTCGAAGGTTGGGCCGGGCATTGCCCATGCTCCGGGGCGCGCTGCTGCAGTGCTCCGATTTCCAACCTTCCGCCCTCAATCAGGCGGGACAATGCCCGAGGCTTCAGGGCACAGGAGTTTCCATGGCCGGCGCCTATGCCACCTTCACCCACATGACCGATTACATGGGCTTCCAGGGCCTGCTCACGGACGAAGAGCGCATGGTTCGGGAAACAGCCCGCGACTTCGTCAACGGCGAAGTGCTGCCCATCATCGAGAAGCACGCCCAGGACCAGACCTACCCCAAGCACCTGATCACCAAGATGGGCGAGCTGGGGTTCTATGGCCCCACGCTGCCCGAGGAATACGGCTGTGCGGGCCTTTCCAGCGTGGCCTACGGCCTGCTGATGTACGAACTGGAACGTGGCGATTCCGGCATCCGCTCCTTCGCCTCCGTGCAGGGCAG
>JANXQX010000167.1 GCA_025353305.1 Holophagaceae bacterium | reverse complement strand
ATGGTGCGGAAGACGCCGGCGGTGGCGCCGCGCTGGTTGAACACGTTAGCGCGGAACCTGGCGATGCCCTGAAGGCCGAAGGAGAAATCCACTTCCAGGTCTTCTTCAAGGCGGTGCTTCTGCTGGTCGGTCATCACGCCGTAACAGAGCCAGCGAGTCTGGGTTGCATCCAAAGGTGGCAGTTTTAGAGGCACCATGCGGCCATCGATGCGGATCTGCGGCGCTGATTCGGTGGTGATGTGAAGGTCGGTACCGCCGTACTCGACCATGGTCTTCAAGAGCTGCTGGAGGGGAACAACATAATTGGCATCGGCCATTTCATTCCTCGCATCTAGGCAAACGGGACTCGGGTGAATTGACGGTTAGACAACTGTTTCGCGGACGATTTCCTCGATGGTGGTGACACCATCCAATACCTTGCGGCAACCGCTTCGGCGCAGAGTGATCATGCCCTCTTTGATGGCCTGCTCCCGGAGTTCGATGGCAGAGGCCCCGGTCAACACCATGTCCTTCAGCGTCTCGGACATTTCAAGCACCTCATAGAGCCCCACCCGGCCCTTGTAGCCCTTCTTGTGGCAGATTTCACACCCCTGCCCGTGCATGATTTTCAGGCGCCCGATTTCCTCATCCGTGAACCCGACTTTTCGTAGCGCCTCGGCCGGCGGAACCGTTGGATCCAGGGCCTTGCAATTGGAACAGATGCGCCGCACCAACCGCTGTGCGCAGATCACATTCACCGAGGTAGCTACCAGGAACGGCTCCACACCCATGTTCATCAAGCGGCTTATAGTGCTGGCCGCATCGTTGGTGTGGAGCGTGGAGAGCACGAGGTGCCCGGTCAGACTGGCCTTGATGGATATTTCCGCCGTTTCGAAATCACGGATCTCCCCGACCAAGATGATGTTGGGGTCCTGGCGGAGGAAGGACCGGAGCGCAGCCGCGAAATTGAGGCCGATCTGCTCTTTCATCTGGACCTGGTTGATGCCGGCGAAATTGAACTCCACCGGATCCTCAGCGGTCATGATATTCACGTGCGGCTCGTTCAGTTTCGCAATGGATGAATACAGCGTGTTGGTCTTGCCCGAGCCAGTCGGCCCGGTGACCAGCACCATTCCATAGGGCTTGTCGATCTGCCGGTTCCACGTCACCAGGCTCTCGGGCTCGAAGCCCAATTTGGTGAGATCGAGCATCAGGGAATCGTTGTCGAGGAGCCGCATCACGATCTTCTCGCCGAACAGGCAGGGAAGGATCGAAACCCGGTAGTCAATGGTCTTCTGGCGTCCTTGGAGATTCACCCGCAACTTGATGCGACCGTCCTGGGGTAGGCGCTTTTCCGCGATATTGAGCTTTGCCAGAATCTTGATGCGCGACGTGAGCGGATCCTTCAGCTTGAGATTCGGCCGCATGACTTCCATGAGAAGCCCATCGATGCGGAAGCGGATGCGGTAGCTTTTTTCATACGGCTCGATATGGATGTCGGAGGCGCCTTTGCGGATGGCATCGATGAGCACCATGTTCGCCAGGCGAACCACCGGGGCATCTTCGCTCTGCTTGCTGAGGGCGGCGACATTGACATTGTCGCCATCTTCCTCATCCAGGGTGTCGTATTGGGTGTCAGCATCCATGTCCTCTTCAAAGGACTTCAGATCCAGGGCATCGTCCGGGGCCTCATCGAAATTGAAAGACTGGGCTGGCGGAGCCTGTGGCGCCGCCGCGGCAGCAGTTGCCCCGCTCATGCCGCGACTGGAAGATGGGCCGTCCTCGCGCAGCTTCAAACCGCTGGAACCCCCGTAATACCGTTCGATGGCCCGGGCCAGGCCTATCTCTGATGAAACGACAGGGTCCACGTTATAGCCGGTGTGGAACCGCACATCATCCATCGCGAAAATGTCCGTCGGATCAGACATGGCCAGCGTGAGGACGTTTCCGGAGCGCTGCAGCGGCAGCACTTTATGCTTGTGAGCGAGTTCCGAAGGCACCAGGGCAATCACTCCCGGGTCAATGGCCGGCCATTGATCCAGGTCTGCGGCGGGCACACCGTACTGCATGCCCAGGAAACTGACGATGTCCTGGTCCGAGCAAAATCCCTGGCGAACCACGATGCTGCCGAGCTTTCCACCGTCCCTGCGCTGGAACCGAATGGCTTCTTCAAGCTGTTCGGGTGTGATGAGCTGGGATTTGACCAGCATGTCGCCGAGCTTGGTAGCCACGGAATCCCTCCAGATTGGTTTGCCGAGTGTAGCACCGCTGGGATTTAACCGAGCAAGTGCACTGGCAAGTTTGAAATGCCCCGCTATCCTTGTTCCATGTCCCAAGAAAAGACACCAAGTCAGCGCCTCCAGGAGGTGAAAGCCTTGATCCGGGAGAAGGGGCTCTCGCGGCAGGATCTTGCCCTATTGGATGATATTTTCCGTGCGGGCTCCGTAGACCTGTCTCCCTTGATCGAATCCAACCCCACCGCGGTTTCAGCTGCGGCCCGGGAACTGCCTAACCTGGCCAAATTAAGGCGTTCGTTCGGGCTTTTTCTTGCATTTCTCAATCGTTTTTCTGACAAGAATCTGGGTGAAATCCGTCCCGCCATGGGCCTGGTGCTGACCCACACCTTGGCTAGGTTGGGATATCTGGCCGAGGCCGCCCATGAAGAATTGCTGATGGTGAACGATGAACCGGAATGGATCGCCCATCTGCTGGGCCTCTCGGCTTCCTTGCGAACCATGTCCACCTTCATGGGTGCGGACGGCCAGCCGCAACTCCGGGAGCATTGGGCAGCCTTTCTGGCGGAGCGGAAAGACCACTTCAAGGAACTGTTTGGCGCCCTGGGCACCGCGGAGGCAGGCCCCGATCTGGTCAACCGCCTGAACGCGCAAATGAAAGTCCTGAACCGATCCCTTCAGGGTGAAGGAGGAAGACCTACCGAAGCTCTCCGAAAGCTGGCAGAGATCCTGGAGAGCGCTGTTCCACAAGCCACTCGCGAGCGCATCGAACCCTTGCAGCTTGTTCAGCACGTCATCGCCAGTCTTCGCATGACCTTGCTGCGTCCCCTGGACCGGGGCTTTTATTGGCCCGCGCTCGAGCAGGTGCGCGGCAGTCTGCAATGGCTATGGAATCACCTGGGCTGGACTCTCCCGCGGGTTGAGGAAGGCCTGCTTGAAAAGTCCCTTCCCGCTGACGTCCGGCGGCTGTTGAAGCAGATGAAAAAGGATCATCCAGCCGCCTTCCTGGTAGTGGCCAGGGCCCTTGCCAGCCATCTCGCACTGTCTAGCCTCGTGGAATCCATGGAACCAGCGGCGAGTGCGACCGTGACGGAACGATACGCAATGGTGCCGATCTACTACGTCATGGAGGCCGAGCTGGGCCGTTTGGCAGAGCGGGTCTATCACCCTCGCTCCGCCGAACTGCTGCCCAAAGGCAGCGAAGAGCAACTGCTGCTTGGCGCATTTCTCCGCCAGGCGGTGTTGAGCCTTTTGCAGGACCAAAGCACCATACGCGGGCTGCTGCAGCAGACTCTGGCCCAGAACGACGTGGACCAGTTGGCCCAAGTACTCGATAACCTGAAGGCCTTGCTCCTGAACCATCAACGCCAACTCATGGGCGATCTGGTAGGCCTATTCTCTGCGGAACTCCGTCAGCGGCTGTTCCCGGATTCGCCCTCACTCACCGAGGAAGGCGACCGGCTTCGCCAACGGTTGCACCGGCTTTGGGAATACTTGGATCCCATGCTGAACAAGCTGGAACTGAATCTTGAGTTGAAAGACTGGCCGCGACTGGCCTTGGCTCTTTCCCAAACCCAATTCCAGGTGTCGTCCTTCCGGAGAAGCCCGGAATTTCTTCTGATCCGAACACCGGACCGCCACGAATTCGAGCGTATCTCCGGTGCCCTGTATCGTAGCCTGGACGACCCTGAAAACATGGAGCGGTCCCTCGTGGATGCGACGGAACTTTCCAGTGAGATGCTTCGGTTCCTTGAGCAGTTCCTGCTTCGCATCAACGCCCGCGTTCCCCTCATCCGCCACGACCTGACCATTTCCCGGGAAGCCATCAAAATTTGCGAGCAGATTGCTGCCACACCAAAGGAAAGCCCTGATCGCACCCGCCATGCCCACAAACTCATCCAGACCACCAAGCGACTCGGGGTGCGAGATCCCCAGGCCCTGGCGCTGCTGAAGCGGTGGGTGCGGACCGAGCGAGGCACAAAAGATTCCACCGGATCGCTCCGGATGCTGGGTTCCCACCTTGAACACCTTTCCATGCGCCTAGATGCGGCACTGAACTGAAGACCCATGACTTACATCCACTGGCTCGAGGTGCATCCCGCTTCAGGTACCGAGAAGCTAAAAACCACTCTGTCGCAATGGGGTTTCTCCCAGACAAGCAAGCTCGAAGGCTCGACACTGTTGGTGGTGGCAGACAAACCAGATCCCCGCTGGATCCCGGAAAAAGCAACAGCAGTGTTGTGGTGGGTCAAGGATGGAACGCCTGAACAAACCAGCGCCGCGCTTTCTCAGCGGGCGGGATGGGTCATTCGGCAATCAGCGCCCCTGATAGAAGTCAGAGATGCTCTGCTCTACCTTGAAGGGCGGATCATGGACACGGATGGCTGGCTCCGGCAGCTGCTGCATCTGGCGACGCTCGACGAACTCCTCAGGCCAGTCCTGGTGCAGTGCTTGAGGCTCTCCGGTGCCGGCGCTGGAGCCATATGGCTGAGGAAGGACGAAGCCTATTTCCAGCGCGCGGGTTCAGGGTTCGCCGAAGCGCCTTTGAGCCGGGTGGAAGCCCATCGGCTGGTGGAATCCGGCGCAGCCATCGCCATCTGCCCACCTGAAACCATAGGCCTGCTTCGATTGCGGAACCCGGAAAAAGGCACCGGTGGAACGCTCGACTGGTTGCGTGAATTGGAACCGCTGCTGCTTAATGCCTGGAATCTGGAGCATAGCCGGGAGTTGTCCTTCAAGGACGATCTCACCGTGGCCCAGAATCGCCGCTGCCTGGAAGCGGAATTGCCCGAGGTGATCCGAGACGCAGCCGCCAAGTCGGAATCCGTGGCCCTTCTCTTCCTGGATGTGGACAACCTGAGAATGCTCAATAGCCAGTTCGGACATCCAACCGGCAGCAGAGTTCTAGAGGCCGTCGCCCTCGAGGCCCGGCACCTGATGCGCGCGCAGGATAGGCTGTATCGCTATGGCGGCGACGAGTTCTGCATTCTCATGCGCAGCACCAGCGCAAAAGGGGCCTCCATTCTTGGAGAAAGGCTCATCGAAGCCCTTGCCGTCAGCAATCTGGAAGTGGGCGGAAACAGGGTGCCCATCTCGCTGAGCGTTGGAATCGCATCCTTTCCATCCCATGCGGATGGTGCTGACACCCTCATCGAAAGATCCGACAAGGCCCTGCTGAAAGCAAAAACCCTAGGCAAGGGACGAGTCGTCATTTTCGATGGGACCTGATTAGGCTGTAGGCGCTGGGCACTAGGCTGTGGGAAGCAGCTGTCTCTATTTCTTGTTCTTCTTGCCTTTTTTTGAGTGGCTGCCAAAGACCTTTGCCAGTAGGCCTTCTTCGGCCTCTGCCGCAGGGCTGGAGTCCTCGCTTTGCAATGAATCCAGCAGTTGCCGCGCCAGCGCTTCTTGCTCGTCGTTCAGCTTTGCCGGCACTGCCGCGCGGATATGAAGGAAAAGATCGCCGCGACCGCTCCCACGGGTCCGCGGGACGCCGGCATTCACGAGCTTGACGATTGTGTCCGAAGGCGTACCGGGCGCGATCTTGATGTGGTCCTCGCCATATAGGGTTTCGATTTTCAGCTTTCCTCCCAAGGCCAGCAGAGGCCAAGGCACCTCATGCTTTGCGTGCAGATCGACACCATCACGCTGGTAGAGGGGGTCCTCCTGCACATCGCAGACAATGTAAAGGTCACCACGCGGGCCCCCGGCGGTACCCGCTTCCCCCTGCCCTACCAGTCTGAGGCGCATTCCGCGGTCCACCCCCGCGGGCACGCGGAAGGTCACGGTGCTGCGCCGCTGGACACGGCCCTGGCCACGGCAGGTGCCACACGGGCTCGGAATGATCTTGCCCCGGCCCTCACAGCGCGGGCATGGCATCGCCATCTGGAAAAAGCCCTGGCGCATGGCCACCTGGCCCGTGCCTCGGCACTGGGGACATGATTGGGGGCTTGTGCCTTGGGAACAGCCATTGCCGCCACACGTATCACAACTCTCCAGGCGAGGCACCTCGATCTGCTGATTCTCCAGCCCGAACACAGCGTCCCGGAATGGAATCCGGAGCGTGTACTGAAGGTCCGAGCCAGGTTCACCCTGCCCTGATCGTCGGCGTTGCCCGCCGCCGAAAGCATCGCCAAAAAGGCCACCACCAAAAAAACTTCCGAGAATGTCCTCGAAGCCCGCGAATTGCCGGGGATCAAACTGGAAGGATTGTCCCCCACCATTGCCGCCAAGTCCGGCATGGCCGAATTGATCATAGGTTTTGCGTTTCTCCGAGTCCGAAAGCACGCCGTAGGCCTCGGCGGCCTCCTTGAATTTTTCCTCGGATGCCTTATCCCCCGGATTCTGGTCCGGGTGGTGTTGCATGGCCAGCTTGCGGTAAGCCTTTTTTATCTCATCCAGAGAGGCGGAGCGATCAAGGCCCAGCACCTCGTAATAGTCCCGTTTCATTGATCCAGATTAACCCATCATGGGGGTCGAAGGGAACGCTGAAACCCTACTGATTCCCTGCGTTTCCGCCCTCACCATCGAGAGCCGACATCATGGCCTCACTGGCAGCGAGGACTGCGTCTGTCAGGAGTTTCTGGGCTTCCAGAAGGTCTCCTTCACTGCCGCGAAGCAGCTCGACGTCCTTCTCGGCAACACCAGAACGAACTTTGTTCAGGATATCCCGCACGAATTCCTGCTTGTCCGGAGCCAAGTATTTGCCGCAATCAATGAAGCTCTTGTCGCATGAAAAAAGCAGGCCTTCCGCGGAAGCCAGATATTTCAACTCATCTCGTCTGACCAGATCCTCTTCCGCGTTGCTCGTGCCTTCCCGGACCATGCGCTGGATTTCCAGTTCCGACAACCCGGAAGTGGGGCGGATGCTCATGGTCTGTTCGAGATTCGTCATCAGATCCTTGGCGCTGACCTTGACGATGCCATTGGAATCGATGTTGAACGAAACCTCGATCTGCGGCACGCCCTTGGGAAGCGGAGGCAGATTGATGAGGTCGAAACGGCCCAGGCTCTTGTTGTGCTCCGACAATTCCCGCTCGCCCTGCAGCACGTGCACTTCCACACGACTTTGGTTATCAGTGACAGTTGTGAAGGTGCGAGAGTCTTTGCATGGGATCGTGGAATTGCGCTGGATGATCTTCACGAATCCACCACCCTGCGTTTGGATGCCGAGGGAAAGCGGGGTCACATCCAACAGCACCAGATCCTTGACCTCGCCACGCATGACCGCTCCCTGGATGGACGCACCTGTGGCCACCACTTCGTCGGGATTGATGTTGCGGTTTGGCTCCTTCCCGAAGAAATCCTGCACCGCCTGTTGTACGAGTGGCATGCGGGTCTGGCCACCCACGAGGATGATTTCATCGACATCCTTCGGCTTCTTGCGCGCGCTTTCCATGGCGTCCCGCATGGGCTCGAGGGTGCGCTGCACCAATTCGCGGACCATGTCCTCCAGGATTTCACGCGTGAGCGTCGCTTCCATATGCTGCGGGCCACTGGGGCCCTGGGCGATGAAGGGGAGCCGGATCTCGACTTTATCGAGGGTGCTGAGTTCGCATTTGGCCTTCTCGCTGGCCTCCTTGAGGCGCTGCAGAGCCATGCGGTCGCCGTTGAGATCAATACCCGTCTTCTCCTTAAACTGTTCCGCCAGCCAGAGCATGATGTTGTTGTCGAAATCTTCTCCGCCCAGGAACGTGTCGCCGCTGGTGGCCAGCACTTCGAAAACGCCATCATTCATTTCCATCAGGGTGAAATCGAAAGTCCCCCCGCCAAAATCGTAGATGGCCAGGAGCTGCTTCTTGCCTTTCTTGTCGATGCCATAGGCCAGCGCCGCCGAGGTGGGCTCGTTGATGATGCGGAGCACATTGAGGCCCGCGATGCGGCCTGCATCCTTGGTGGCCTGCCGCTGGGCATCGTCAAAATAGGCGGGCACCGTGATGACCGCATCCGTGACTTCTTCGTGAAGGAAAGCTTCGGCGCTCTGCTTGAGCGAGCGCAGGACGATGGCACTGATTTCCGGGGGCGCATATTCCCTATCGCCGATCTTCACCCAGGCGTCCCCGTTCTGGGCTTCCACGATGGTGAAGGGCAGGCGGCCCATGGCTTCCTGCACTCGCGGTGACCTGAACCGCTGGCCCAGAAGCCGCTTCATGGCGAACAATGTACGCTGGGGATTGGTAACGGACTGGCGCTTGGCGATGTGACCTACGATGGAATCGCCCTTGTCCGTGAACGCCACCACCGAGGGCGTCGTACGGCTGCCTTCCCGGTTGGGAATGACTCTGGCATCTCCTGATTCCATGACACAGGCACAGCTGTTCGTGGTTCCCAAGTCAATGCCAATCAGCTTTCCAGCCATGGGTGTTTCTCCGCTTGAGTTCGGGTCGAATTTTACTGGAATTGCCCGGATTATTCCAATGACTATGCTTATTCGCCCGGATTGGTTTCTGCGTCAGGATTATCGTTGACCACCACCCGGGCAGGCCTCAACAGCTGATCCCGCAGCATATAGCCACGTTCATAGATGGCTGCGATGGCCCCATCCGGAAGGTCAGGATTGGAGATGGTCGTCAGGGCTTCGGAGTGAAGTGCATCGAATGGATCTCCCACCTCAAGAGTGACGGGCTCTGCCCCTACTCGGCGCAACGCGTCCACAAATTGTTTATGAATGAGTTCCACGCCAATCCGGAAGGCTTCCATGTCTGGGTATGAGGCGCCCAGGCTCCGCTCGAAGTTGTCCAGGACCGGAAGAATTTCGGTCAATACCTTCCGGTCCGCCTGATTCAGGGCTACCTGGGTATCCCGGGCTGAGCGATCGCGGTAGTTCAGATATTCGGCCTTGAGCCGCTTGTAGTGATCCAGTACATCGGTTTCACGGCGTTCCAGTTCACCCACCTGGACTTGTAACCGGGACAGTTGGCGTTCGTAATCCTCGGCCGTGGCGGTCGAGGCAGGCAGTTCGGGGTCCAGCAGAATGGCATCAATATCACCGGTGTCTTCGTCATCCAAGTCACCGCCTATCGACATGAACTCTGGGGTGGCGTTGGCCGCTTCATCCGCCAGGGCCTGCAAATCGATGGCATCCGCATCATCCAGGTTCAATTCCACCGTGCTCGCGTCTCTCGTATCAGTGGCATCACTGACGAGGTCTCGAGTTCGGGATTTGTCGGGGGGGATGTTCGGCTCAGGAAACATGGTCCCATTGTAGGCAAACTTTGCGCCATGCTCCTAATGTTCACTTGCGATTTGGGCCTTCGCGGTGTGGCCAGCGCTTTTCTGACCATATCGCGAAGGCCCCTGATCCATGTAGGTCATGGCAATAAATGATTTATTTTGTCGGAACGGCCCAAAATCAGTCCAGGCTCTTAGCCCGAAGCTGTACCGCCTGGGACCACCAGGCCAAACCACCCAGAATCCGACCATAATCCACTCGCAAGGGTGCCATAAGCGCGAAAGTCGCCCAAGTTTGTCCCCCCAGGGGCACACTGCGGACCATGGTGGCCAGAGGCATGGATTGCAGGAAAGGGTTCTCGGAGCCAAGGAGCAATTGCACTTCCAGGGCCGCCGATTGACCAAAGGCATTCAGCAGAAGGGCCAGACGTTCGTGTTCCTCGAAGGCTGCCACCAGGGAGCGGAAGCGATTCAGATCTTCGAATTCGGGAAGCTGGCCCATCTGGCCCAGACCCGACACCACCACGGGGTGTTCGCCCGACACGGTTGGGTCTGGCCAGCGGGAGGCCAGGTTGGAAAGCCGCTCCCACATGGCCCTGGCTTCGCCAGCGCCTTCCTGCAAGGCCCGCAGAAGCTTTTGGCGCATCTCCGCAAGCGTGCAGCCCCTGAAGTGTTCCGAGGCGAAATTCGCCATCTCCACCAGGGTTTCGGTATCGAATCCCCAGGCGTTCTCCAGGATCTGGTGTTCCACTTCGCCCAAGCTCCCCACCCAGACGCCCACCAACCGATGCCGGTCCAGAGGCACGAATTCCATCCGCACCAGGCGTGTGGAAGAAAGGCGCTGCGGCAAGGCGATGCAAACACCGCCCATCACTTCTGAAAGGACACGGCTGGCATGGCGAAGCCAGGCTTCCGGATCCTGTTCAATGCCTTCCAGCGCACCCTGCAATTGAGCACCCATGGCATCGTCGGGCTCCCGAAGCCGCAGCCAGCGATTCACGTAGTACCGATAGGCCCGCTCCGTGGGAATGCGCCCCGCAGAAGTATGCGGCTGCGTCACCATCGCATCTTCTTCAAGGTCTGAAAGAACATTGCGAATCGTGGCCGATGAAAGAGGTTCGGGATAGCGCTTCGACAGCAGCCGCGACCCCACCGGCTCACCCTCCAACAGGTAAGTCTCGATCAAGGTTTTCAGAACCGATTCACTGCGGGGGTCTAGAGAGCCGTTCAAAGGATCCACCAAGCCCCTTGTCGGGGCTCCTGGCCATTGCCCGGAACCCGCCTAGGGATGGGTCCACTATATGGCATACTGAATCGGGAGACTCCATGAACACTCGAATCACAGGACCCGCAGCCATCCTTTCGATCCTGGTTCTGGGCGGGATTGCTTGTGATAAGAAGCTCAGCCCGGAAGCCGTGGCCGCCCAGGATGCCACCAAAGCCGCGGATGAACGAGTGGCGCGGCTCGAACAACAGTTGGCGGATCTGAAAGCTGGCAAGCATGCCCCTAAAGAGGCAGACAAGGACACCTTGGACCACTTCTCCAAAAACGAGCAGAAAGCCATTGAACGTCAACTGCAATCCGCCAAGCAAAAAGCCGAAATCAGCAAACGGGAGGCCGAGCAGCTTGCGGCCGCACCGGCTCCCAAGGTCGAGGCCCCCAAGGCCGTCGTCCTCGAAGTGCCAAGTGGAACCACCCTCGAAGTGAGGCTCGATCAGGATCTTGGAACAGACAAACAACAAGCCGGGGATGCCTGGTCCGGCACCCTGGCAAGCGACGTGGTGGTCGCTGGAACCATGGCTTGGAAAGCAGGCACGCCTGTTCATGGCGTGGTGACCCAGAGTGCCCCGCTGGGGCGCCTGGCCAATGGAAAGGGTAGCCTTGCCATCCGTCTTACGGAAGTGGGATCAAACGATGTGGAAGCCGACACCCACCTGGTTGTCGGCGACAAGCGCGGTGAACGTAATGCCAAGATTATCGGGGGCGGGGCGGCGCTGGGAGCCCTCATCGGAATCCTTACCGACAAGCATAACCAGGGTGACCACGCCCTGGGCGGGGCCGCCATTGGCGCTGCGGCAGGCACTGCCGCCGCCGCAGCCACAGCGGATACCGTGGTGCGTATCAAGGCCGCCACGCCGGTGGTCTTCACCCTTTCCGCGCCGGAAAAAGTGACCATCAAGAAGTAGTCGGCCTCAGTGGAAAAAGCAGCCCTGGCGGGAGCTGCTTTTTTTACTTGGGACTTGGGAATTGTTTCAGGCCCCCAGTTGCTGGAGCCGCTCCGCCTCGAAAGCGGATCGAAGAGGCTCGACGATGGGCTCGATCTGGCCCTGCATGAAGGCATCCAGTTGGTGCAGGGTGAGACCGATGCGGTGGTCGGTCACGCGGCCTTGCGGAAAATTGTAGGTGCGGATTTTTTCGCTGCGATCCCCGCCCCCGACCTGGCTCTTGCGCATGGCAGAGTTGGTGGCATCGGCTTCGTCCTGGGCTTTCTGCAGCAGCCGTGAACGTAGCACGGTCATGGCTTTGGCCATGTTCTTGATCTGGCTCCGCTCATCCTGACACTGCACCACCGTATTCGTCGGAAGGTGCGTGAGCCTGACTGCGGAGTAGGTGGTATTCACGCTCTGACCACCCTTTCCGCCCGAGCAGAAAGTATCAACTCGCAAGTCTTTCTGATGGACCTCGATTTCCACGTCTTCGGCTTCGGGCATCACCGCCACGGTGCAGGCAGAGGTATGGATCCGTCCTTGGGTTTCGGTCTTGGGAACGCGCTGAACCCGATGGACGCCGCTCTCAAACCGGAAAAGGGAATACGCTCCGTCTCCCTGGACCTCAGCGATGACTTCCTTGAGCCCACCCGCATCGGCCTCGCTCTGGTCCATCACCGTGACTTTGAAGCCACGGCGCTCCGCGAAGCGGGTATACATCCGGAAAATTTCCGCCGCGAAAAGCGCCGCTTCTTCTCCGCCGGTGCCCGCGCGGACTTCAAGGATCACGTTCTTTTCGTCCTTGGGATCTTTCGGAATCAGCAGCCTGCGCAATTCAGCCTCGCCCTTCTCCAGGGAGGCCTTGAGATCGGGGATCTCCATGGCGGCCATTTCGCGCAGCTCAGCATCCATCGATTTGTCGCTGAGGATGGCCTCGGCCTGGTCCAATTGTTTTTGGTGGTTGGCCTGGGTTCGCCAAGCTTCGACCACAGGCTCCAACTCCGAGCGCAGCTTCGCCAACTCCCGTAATTTATTTGAGTCCATGACAAAAGCGGGGTCCTGGAGCTGGGCCTCTACTTCCAAAAATTTGGATTCCAGGGATTCGAGTCGGTCTTTCATGGGTCAGATCTCCTGTGCGTATGGAAAACACAAAAAAAACGGGCCGAAAGCTCGGCCCGTTCTTTGGAGATGAATGGCTAATTTTGAGAAGGAACGGCCGCGATTTCGGATGTCTCGACAGCACCTTCGACAACCACCGGGGCTTCAGTCTTCTTGGCGTATTTGCGGTTGAAGCGCTCCACGCGCCCCGCCGTGTCCATGTTTTTCTGCTTGCCGGTATAGAAGGGGTGGCAGGCAGAGCAGACTTCAACGCGCAGCTCTTTTTTGGTTGAGCGGCTCATGAACTCGTTTCCGCACTGACAGTGAACTTTTACTTCGTGCAGTTCGGGATGAATGTTGGTTTTCATTTCTACCTCCTATGACCGACCGGATGCACCTCTGCGGCACGCGGCTTGTCCATGTAAGAGGAATAGTTTATCAAAAGACCCAGAAGCCTGGAAGCCTTCATTTTGAAACACGCTCTCGGACTCACATGTTTTGAGGTCGCAGCACCCAGCGTTCAGCCAGCAGCCGCTGGAGCCGCAAAGCTGCGATCACGCCTAATTGAATGGCCAGATTGAAACTCAGCTCCCCCAAAACCATGAAGAAGCCGCGGTTGTTCCAGTGGAAATGAACACGCTGAAGCACCACAACTTCCATGAAGAACATGAAGGCCGTGAAGGCCAGCGTTTCCACAGCCCACTGCCAAATGGGCCGCTTTTGCGCATGGCGTTCCAGCAGGTAGCCCGTGTAGGCCCCGTAAAAGGTCCGTGTGATGACGAAGCCCCGGGTGCTGGTGAAACCCAGTGGAATGGAGAGCAGGGCCGTAAAGCTGATGGCCATCACCAGCCGCCAGCCGTCTCCAAGGCGTTGCCAATGGCGGCGTACCCAGAAAAATCCCGAGCCGACGGCCAGGCCGTGAACCACGCCAAAAGCCAGGCTGATGTACCAGCGCCAGCCTTGGGCGAAAAGATGGCCGCCGGTGATGGCTCCGATGAGAGCACCTGCAAGGAGGGAGGTCACATGGCGGTGGCTGAGGTTCTTCACGTCCCCATCGGACAATTCCGAGGCCAGCTCCCTCGGACTTTCCTTTGTATCAATCAGGCGCGACATGGGGCCATCTTCGGCAATGCCAAGGGCTTCGGCCTCGTCCAAAAGATGAGCTTCCAATTCCCGTAGCACACGGCGTCGGCGACGCACCGGCATGGCCTGAAGGCCGCGTTCCACCTCTGCGAGGTAGGCGGCCAAGGCTCTTTTCATCCCTTGGAACCCGAAGATCCGCCAGGCGTCACAAAGCCCTCGACCATATTCACGAACAGGCTCCATTGTTTTTTCTTGGCTTCAAGAAAGGCCGAGCCCGCAGGAAGAATCGCGTAGTAGCGCCGATCCCGGCCATTGGCCTGGGTCTGCCAGTAGGATGAGATGAATTCAGCGGCTTCAAGCTTATGCAGGGCCGGGTAAAGCGCGCCCTCCTTCAGCGTATAGGCGCCACCAGTGCGTTCCAAGACCGTCTCGATGATCTGATAACCGTACATGGGTCCTTCGGTCAGTAGAGAGAGCAACAGAATGGGTGTGCTTCCCTTCAGCAGTTCACGGTCCATGGAATCTCCCGGTTTAGTCCCCAGTCTACCTCGCATGGCGATGGGGGCAAGACCTAAGGGGGGTTATTTGTAGTGTCCCGTCACCCCTTCATCGCTTCGGCCACCGGAATCCGGGAGGCCTTCCAGGCGGGGAAGAATCCGCCGAAAAGACCCATCAGCAAGCTGAAAGCCACGCCTTCAAGCATCAGGACCGGGGTGATGGTGAAGGCGAAGCTCACGTCACTGAAGGTCTGGAAACTGGTCGTGCCCGTCTGGATTCCGTTGGCGAAGAGCGCCAGGAAGGCTCCGATGACGCCCCCCAGCCCGCAAAGCAGGATGCTTTCCCACTGGAAGCTCGCCAGGATTTCCCGGCGCCGGAAACCGATGGCCCGGAGGGTCCCGATTTCCTTGGTGCGCCCGGACACCGAGGCGTACATGGTGTTCATCGCAGCGAAAATCGCCCCGACCGTAAGGATCAGCGTGATGAGGTTGCCCAGGATCCGGATGGGATCGCCGGACTTGGTGAGCTCGGTGAAATAGGCTTTCTCGCTCACGGTATCGAGCTTCAAGCGTTTGTCTTCGTCCACACTCTCCTTGAAGGCCTTGAATCGTTCCGGGGTGTCCAGGCGCGCCAAGACGGAGCTGAAGCTCTCCCGCTTGTAGGCCTGCTGGATATCCACCACATCGGACCAGACTTCGGAATCGAAGGAGGACCCGCCGCCATCGAAGACCCCCACCACCTCCCAGTCGCGCCCGCCCATCTTCAGGTTCCGGCCCAGTTCCATGCCCATGAAACGCAGCTGCATCTTGCGGGGCACCACGACCTCGGAAAGACCTGGCCGGAACCAGCGCCCCTGCACCAGCTTGACCTGGGATCGCATGCGGATGCCCGTGGGCTCGAGGCCTCTCACGGTCACATTCGTATCGGCGCCATCGGACTTCTGGAAAATCTTGACCACCACCACCTCAGCACTCACCAGAGAGCCGGCTTCATCCTTGGCCACCAGAGGATGCACCTTCAGGATGCGCACCTGCCCTCGATCTATGCTGGAGTTCAATTCGAACTGCGCGTTGCTGCGCATGACGATTGCCTGGTCCGCCCGGCCCGAACTCACGAAGGCCTTGGAAAGTCCCTGGGCCAGAGACAGCACCACTACGAAAATGCCCACCACCAGCGCGATGGCGCCCGCTGTGCTGATCGTCGCCACCTTGCGCTGCCACAGGCTTCGAAGGTTGTAGCTGAGGGGAATAGGAAAGGCGATGGCCGCCCAGGTGAGCCAGGCCAGGTAGCCCAGGAACAACGCGCCCATGAGCCCAAGGATGATCATCCGATGGACCTCAACCCCTCGGTGATGGGGCGCCGAGTGGCCTGGTAGGCCGGGATGAAGGTCGAGAGCAGGCCGACCACGAAAGTGACACCCAGGCAAAGCAGCATGGTAGAGGGCGTCAGGCTGAAGTCTTCGAGGAATGGCACCGAAGACCCAACTCCTTTTCGTATCCCACCTGCCGCCAGGCCCGCCAGGCCCACACCAAGAATTCCACCTCCACCCACCAGAAGCATGCCCTCGCCCAGCAGCAGGCTCAGGACCAATCCGGTGCGGAAACCCATGGCCCTGAGCACCGCGATCTCGGTGGTGCGCTCGCGGATGGCGATACTCATGGTGCCGGCCGTGACAATGAGGATGGCCACCAGCACCGCGGCCGTGATGCCCTGGATGATGGCGGAGATATTGCCGAGCATCTTCACGAAGCTCAGATTGAACGCATTCTCGGTCTCGGAAAGTGTTTCGAATGCCGAGTTGGCGTAGTGGTTGTCGATACGCGCGCTCAGCCGCGGAATCTCATCGGCATTGTGGACCCGCAAGAAAAAGGTCCCCACTCTGCCCTTCATCCGGGGCACGCTTTCCTCCAGCAGCTTGTAATGGAAGTGCAGCACATTCTCCTGACTGGGTTTCGTCCCCTTGAAGATCACCCGGATCGTGAGCCGCGGGCTGATGGGAAAGATCGTTCCCTGAAGCGGGATCACATCGCCCACCTTCCATCCGAATTTGTCCGCCAAGGCCTGCCCCACGATGCAGCCACTGCCATCCCGCACATAGTCCTGGATCTGGTCCTCGGTGACGCCCGAAGCACCGAATTCCTCCTTGAAGACCTGGAACAGCGTGGTTTCATCCGAGGCGAAATTCGCGAAGAAGTTGCTGGGGTCCTTGTACTGCCCGCCGAACCACTGCAAATGGGTCGCGGATTCCACTTCTGGTTGCTGTTTCAGGTAAGCCAGATAGCTCATAGGCAGCATCTGGGCCAGACCGCTCTTGTGCCGCACCACCAGGCGATTGCTGGAACTAGGATTGTTGGAAACCGCGTCTAACGTGGTGAGCAGTGATTGCAGCACCGTGACCAGGAATACCGACAGGGTGATGGTGGAAAGAATCAGCAGGGTGCGCCGCTTGGACCGCGTCAGGGACTTGAGGATGAACCGGACGTACTTCATCGGTTCACCTCGACGGTCTTGTCGAACACGCCTTTGTCGAGATGGATCTGGAACCGGGCGTGGTGCGCGGCTTTGGGATCGTGGGTCACGATGAGGATGGTCTTGCCCAGGTCGGTATTGAGCTGCTCCATCAGGTTCAAGACTTCCTCGGCATTCTGGTGGTCCAGGGCCCCGGTGGGCTCATCCGCCACCAGCAGATCGGGATTGCCCACGATGGCCCTGGCGATGGCCACGCGCTGTTCCTGCCCGCCACTGAGCTGGCGCGGATAGTTGACCATCTTGTCCTCGAGATTCACCAAGGCCAGGACTTCCTCCACCCGAGCCCGGCGCTCACGCCGCGACATCGGGGTGAGCAGCAGCGGCAGTTCCACATTTTCGAAAGCGGTGAGGACCGGAATCAGGTTGTAGTTCTGGAAGATGAAGCCTACGTGGACATTTCGCCAGGCTGCCAACTCGTCGTCATCGAGATCGTTAAGCTCATAGCCGCAGACTTCCAGGCTGCCCCCCGTCGGCCGGTCAATGCCCGCGATGAGGTTCAGCAGTGTGGTCTTGCCGGATCCGGAAGGCCCCATCAGCGCATAGTAGCCGCCCTTGGGAATATCGAAGTCGATGCCCTGCAGCACGGGGATCTCAAGGGTCTCCCGCCAATAGCTTTTCGCGATATCGCGCAGCTTGATGATCGGCTCGCCGTTCACCTCATTTCGCCTTCACTGAAACCTTGGCGCCCGCCTTCAGGTTTTCTGGCGGCGCCACGATGAGTTGCGTGTCGGCCTTGATGCCCGATACTTCGAGGCCGATGGGGTTTTCGGCGGACACCAGCACGGGTTTCAGCACGGCAGCCCCGTTCTCCACCGCCCAGGCAAAGCTTTGGCCATTCCGCTTGACCACCTGCTCGCGGCCCAGCACCACAACATCCTGTGTGTAAGTATCGCCCAGGAACGTCACCTTGGCGCCCATGTCCGGCACCAGCAACGGATCCTTCTCCACAAAGGCCACACGCACGATGATCACGGCTTTCTGACGGTTGGAGCTGGGATAGATCTCCCGAAGCTGGCCCTTCAGCACCTTGGCGCCATCCTTCCGGCCTTCGAGCGCGTCCACGCGGACTTCAGCGGGCATGCCTTTTTTCAGCTTGGCGATGGAACCTTCGTTCACCTCGACTTCCACTTCAAGCGAGTTGAAATCCACCAGCACTGCAATGGCGTTGATGGCATTGGCGCCGCCCGCGCTCCCCGGCGCCACGGTCTCACCGACTTCCGATAATTTCTGGGTTACGACGCCGCTGAATGGCGCCCGCAGCGACATGCTTTCCAACAGCGCATCCTGGTACTTGAGCTGCTCCGTCTGCTGCTTCGCCAGGTTCACCAGGCGATCCAGGCTGGCCTGGTCCAGAATGCCGTCCTTCACCAGTTTCTGGGACCGCCCCACATCCAATTCTGTCTGAGCCAATTGCGAAGCCACCGCGTTGCGCGAGGCAACCAGATCCGGCGCTTCCAATTTGGCGATCACCTGTCCCTCTTGAACGTGGCTTCCTTCCTGGACGCCGAGCCATGAGATGCGCCCCAACACTTTGCTTGAGAGCGTCGCCCGGGTCCGGGCCACGATGTAGCCCGAGGCCGTCACCAGGGGATTGCGCTCGCCAGCCTTGAAGATCGTTGGCGGCACCGTGCTCACCTGCACCGGCGCATTTTTTTGCGCCATGAACCCACCCACCACCAGGACGCCGATGAGACCCAAGACCAGCCATCCCCATGGGAAGCGTCGCCGGATGACGGATTTCTTGTTCGCCTGGGCATCGGCCATAGGGCCTCCGAAAAACGTCAAACCAACAGAGTAGCCGGATGGGCATTGGATTCAATGGATGCCCAAGTGCCTGGGCGATCAGCGTTTCTCCAATAAATAGTGGGACACGAACCAGGCCTCGCCTCGGTCCCAGCCCCACAGTTCGGCACAAGCCATGAAGAACACCCGCCAATGGACAAAACGCCGCAGCGCATCGCTGCCATAGCCTTCCCTGAAAAGGCCCATCACCTCTGCTTCGTGTGCATCCAGATTCCGCAGCCAGGCTTCCGACGTCTTCGCATAGTGGCACCCTGAAACGCGCCAGTGACCGGCGATCCGCAGGTGATCCTGGAAGCAGTGGAGCAGGTGGTCCGAGGGCATGATGCCGCCCGTGAAGAAATACCTGGCCATCCAATCGCTCTCATCCCGCACCTCGAAGGGATACGCGAAGTCCCGGTGGGTGAAGATGTGGATGAAAAGCTTGCCATCCGCCGCCATCCATCCTGCGATGCGCTTGAGCAGCTCCTGGTAGTTCCGCATATGTTCGAACATCTCGACGCTTACCACCCTGTCAAATCCACGTTCCGGGGGTTCGAAGGCATTCATGTCGGCTGTGATGATCCGGAGATTGGTGAGGCTTCTCTCCGCCGCACGGGCCTCGATGAAGCCCCGCTGGTCTTTCGAGTTGGAAACAGCGGTGATCTGCGACGCCGGATA
>JANXQX010000157.1 GCA_025353305.1 Holophagaceae bacterium | reverse complement strand
AGAGTGGCCATCGCCCTGAACATCGAAGCCGAATCGGAACAAACGGCGAGGGACTTCCTGGACCTTCAGTGGCTGCGCACCGACCAAGCAAATTCGGTCGAGATCATCAATGTTTCCACTGATGAAGTTACGAGTGTTTGAACCTTACTGAACACACCATTCGTTTCAGGAACCAGGAGCATTCAATAGACCCACTCCTCGAGGAAGCGATCGAAAAAATATCTACCAACATCAACAGCACAACTGGCCTAGGGCACCCACTGGACGTGCAGAAGTCAGCCGAGTGGATTGGAGATGCCCCACTATCTGGTGGTTTTTATAGCATGATAGTTCCCGCTAATATATGTAAATGCTTGGCCTATGGGTTATTCAGGGGCGACGAGTTACGTGATCCAGGGAGGCACCGTGTTCCGAACCTATCCAACAGATTCCCGATTTAAACCTGCGAAGAGTCGTTTGCGTTCGACCTGTGCCCGGGTCCTTCTGATTCTGATCGTGTTTCTGACGGGTCTTGCGGTTCCTGCACAGGTGCAAACGCAGGTTCAGGCCCAAGTGCAGCTCCAAGTGCAGCTCCGGGCCCCCCTGCGCATATCGCCAGGGACGCCCATCCTGATCGAATTGTATGGAGGCGCTGAGCCCCTGGCTTTGCCCATCACGGTGCGTATTCACAAAGAGGAGAAGAAGCCATCCCGAGCTGTTGCATTGTTCAACCAGGGGTCCAATTGGTACGACCCGTATGATGCTGAGGGCGAGGCTTCGGGGCTCAGCACCCTCTTCCGTGCCGGTGGCATGGCCAGGGAATTGCCAGGGATAATCTGGGGCGTGGAACGCACCTTGAGTCAATGGGCACCGACAGAACCTCCCATCAAAACCATCGTGAAAGTGGATGAGGACACCACGGAGACCAGTACTCGCTTCTCTCGGCGCCTGATCCTGGCCCCTGAGTTCAAGCTTGTCTCTGAGCAGGTCTTGGTACCCGTCTCTCAGTCCCCAAGCGGATTCAGTGGAAGCCAAGCTTCCGTGAAAGTGAATGCCCTCCCACCAGGCTTTTATATCCTCGAAGTGAATCAGGGGTCCCGAGTCGCCTACCTTCCCTGTTTGATCTCGGACCTTCTCCTCAAAGTGGAATCGTTCTTCGACCAAAACAGCGTGCAGGTGCTCAGCGCCCACTCCGGTATGCCCGTGGCGGGAGCCAAGGTGTGGGTGCAGGAGCCGTCGGGAATAATGCCGATGGAGCCCCAACTTACGGGGAAAGATGGCCGCTTAAACCTAGGTTCCAAGCAGCAGCCATTCCATTTCATCGCGGAGCATGGCGATGAAATGGCTTTCGCGTATGTTTATTCCTTCTCTCGGCAATATCTCCAGAATCAAACCCAGCGAGTCATCTATGCCTATTCGGAGCGGCCGGTCTACCGCCCGGGGCAGGAAGTCTTTTTCAGGGCCATCGTGCGGGACCTGAATCCCAAGCGTTGGGAATGGCTCCGGGATACCAGCTCTCCGTATTGGGTTCTGGATCCATCGGCCGATCCGTCACAATATCGTACCGACGATGAGGGTCCTCTCGATCCTACCAAGAGGGGACTGCGCTTTCAGGTTTCGGGCCCGCAATGGGAGCGGACAAATACACGTCCCCGAGGCACGGCGTTGCTGCAGGACAAGGACACCATTTCCTTCGCGGGTAGTTTCGTGCTGCCGGCCGCGACCCTTCCCGGCGAGTACTCCGTAGAGCTCTCTTCATCAAGCACCTCGGCGCACATCCCCTTCCAAGTCCTGGATTACCAGAAACCCCGCTTCAAGGTGATCTTCCAGGATCCCGGGGCCAATTCGGGTTCGTCTCCTACTTCTGGCTCTTTGCGATTCCTGGTGAAGGCCGAGGCTCTCCACGGCGGGCCAGTACCGGATGGCAAGGTGGAGTGGCACCTGTACCAAGTGGTGAAGCAGCCCACTCGTTACTGGTGGGAAAGCCCGGCCATTCGCGTGGATCACGTGGAGTCGGGCTCCGGTCAAACCAATGGCGCAGGTCGCTTCCTCCTGGAATTCCGGACAGAACTGGTGAAGCCCGGCGAATCCTACCGCCTCCTGGCGCAGGTCACAGACGCGGGCGGCCAACGGCAATCCGCCAGCCGTGTGCTCGGGAAAGGCAGTACCAGCCTCGGCCTGCTCAAGCTGGCGTTGAGCCGCAGCATCCTCAAAATTGGCGAGACACTAGAAGCCAGTGCGGAAATCCAAGACCTCGGTGCGCAGGTCCCGGGTCCCTTGATGTTCCAGGTCGCCCAGGCAGTGCCTTTCTCGAAAACCAGAGACTTATGGTCGAAGGATGAGCCGTGGAAAACCGGCCCGATCCTCGCGACAGAGAGAGGTCCCAGGGCCACCTTCCACATGCCTGCGGGGGTCTATTTGCTGATGGCCCGGACGACACTGCCGGATGGCGAAGAGCTGGTAGCCCGAGAGCCCTTCGTCGTGGTGGATGAGCATAAGGAATTGGCTCCGAACACCATGCTTCGTGTTGCCGCGGATCGCGGGGGGCAGAGCGGTACTCTGCGGGCTTTAGTGCTGCTGCCCAAACCGGGACTCTTGCTGCAATGGCAGGGTGGCGCTCGGGAGGAGGCTTTTCGCGGTTCACGAAAAATCGATGGTACGACGGCCCTGTTGGACCTACCCATCCCCGCTGCCTTCAAGCCCAATGGCTGGATTCATTTTGAAGTGGTCGATGAAGGCCGTCTTCACCAGGCAAAAGTGATGATCGAAGGCGGGATCGACGGTGCCCGTCTGACCCTCTCCCTCGAACCGGATCGGGAGGATTTCCGCCCCAGCGAAACGATGCACCTGCGCGTGAAGGCCAATGGTTCCGCAGCCTTGAGCGTGGGCGTTGTGGATGAAGCCATCTATGCTCTGGCCCCGGAGATTTTGCCTGATCCAACTTCCGCGCTGAATCCAAGAATTCCAGACGGGTCGTCCAGCTTGGTCATCGGGTCAGGTCAAACGCAGGCCGCCATGGCAGAAGCCTCTTGGGTAGAAGTAAAGCGGGAGAGACCCTGGACGCAAACCATCAAACTTTCCAATGGGAAAATCAAAAAAATACCGGTCGAGGGGGCCACGGTTGTCGTGCAATCCACTGCCTCAGAGGTAGATTCAACCGCTACATCTGCAGCGATGATGGTGAGTGGCACTAATTCACCCAAGGAAACCATGGCCATGCTCTCGCCCGGTTTGGCGAGTTCACGACCGGAAGCGCAGCAAGCCCGCAAGGCACTGAGCGCACTACGAGAGCACTTCCTGGACACGGCGTTGTGGATTCCGAATCTGGTGGTCAAGGATCGCAGCATTGTAGATGTCCCTCTGCCGGAGGACCTCACGGCCTGGCGCGCCACAGCGGTGGGTTTCACTACTAATGGCCAAGCGGCCATCGCCCGCGCCACCGTGCGAGTGAACAAGCCACTACAAGTGAATTTAGTGATCCCGCAGGTTCTCACGGAAGGCGATGAATCCCGCGCCGTGGTACTGCTCCAGAACCGGTCGAAGAAACGCATGCAGGGCCAGCTCGTGTTGGATGTGAAGGGCGGTACCTTGCCGGATGGTGCCCGCCAGCCCTTTGATCTGAAGGCGGGAGAGGAACGTCGAGTGGCCTTCCGCCTGGAAGCAGAGAAGGGCCAGACCCAGTTGGTCCTCAAAGCGGGTGCCGCCACGGACCACGACCAGGACGGCGAGAAGCGCGAGTTGAAAATTCTACGACCCGGCATCGAATTGAGGACCCAGGAAGCCGTGGCCTTAGCTGGCGAAGAGATCCACCGCAGCTTCACGGTGCCTGAATGGGGCGAGGGCTCAGGGACCCTTTCCCTCTTCGGCATCAATGGGGGTCTTGAGCAGCTTTCGGCTCCGAGTCTCAAGTACCTGATCCACTATCCCTATGGGTGTGTGGAGCAGACCCTCTCCAGTTTCGTCCCCAATATCCTGGTGGCGGAGTTGGTGAAGAAGGGGCTCATGCCACCCTTGAGCGGAAAGGAATTCGAGGATCTCGACGTCAACATCCAGCAGGGCGTACAACGCGTCTATGGATACCAAATGGATAATGGCGGCTGGGGTTGGTACGGACCGAAGGATTTTGGCGCTTTCGCCAATCCACATACCACGGGCTACGCCGTGATGGCTCTCGCCGCGATGAAGCGCATGGGCTACACGGTAGATGAAGACCGCTTGCAGCGAGGTCTCTCCGCATCACGCCTGTTGCTATCCGAACGGATGACCCGCGCCAAGGACGGGACGGCAGAGGACTCCTCAAAGGCTCGTGGCGATGTGGCGTTCCTGCTCTCCTGTCTGGCCCAGGCAGATCCCCAGGTTGCGCCTGAGCTGGATGCAGCCATCGAGGCGGTGTTGAAGGCGGATTGGCCTGGAGATGGTCTCCTGGCCATGGTCTCTCATGCGGCGGTGCTGGTTCAGCATGGAAAGACCAAGGCCTTGTTCGATGCGCTGGAGAAACGGGCCCGCCTGGTGGGAGATGTGGCCAGCTGGAGCGGCTCTGATTCACCTCACTACAGCTACCTTTCGGGTGATGTCTACACCACAGTCGCGGCGATGCGGGCGCTGTGCCTGGGGCGCCCCGGCTCGAAACTGATCCGTGGAGGCGAGGCCTATCTGATGACGAATTTCCAGGGCAACGGCTGGAGCAGCACCTGGGTTACCTCTCAAGTGGTAGCCTTGCTTCCGGATCTTGCCAAAGTGCGACGCATCCAGTGGGAGGGTGCTCCCATCCAGGTAGGGGTGGAGGGCGGCCCAACCTTCGACCTCACCGATGCAGCCACACCGGCAACGCTGGATGTGAGAGGCGGCCAGTCCATCACGTTGGTGGCGAAGGGTCGGGGTGTGTTGGTCTACGTCTTGAGTACCAGCAGCCAGAAACCGACGCTCAGCCCCGCCGCGGGTGGCCTGATCCTGCAGGCGAAACGCACCCTATGGAAACTCGAGGCACCCGTGGGCAGCAACCGACTCGGCTGGACGAAGAAACCATGGGACCCCGTCCTTAAGCTGCATGACGAGGCCTTCCTCGAAGTGGATGTCAGCTCGAACCAATGGATTTCCTACGGCTTGGTGGAAGTGCCGGTGCCACCGGGTTTCGAGGCCTCCACGGACATGCAGGACTTCGTTCTGGAGGGGCAGGACATGGCCGTGTTGTCGCACGTGGCCCGAACGGAAGTTCATCCGGATCATGTGGCGTTCTTGCTGAATTACGTGGGTCCGAATAACCCAGTCAAACTCCGCCTTCGCCTGCGGGCCAAGCTGGAGGGACGTTACCGCCTGCGCCCGGTGAAATTCAGCCTTATGGGCGACGAGAGCCTTTGGTGTTCCACGGAAACAAGCACCGTCACCATCGAGGGAGGTGCGAAATGAAGACGCGAAACCTAGGCTTGATGGTTTCAATGCCCGTTTTCCTGGTGCCCTCCCTCGCCGCCCAAGTGGTTCCCAAGCGGCCGCAGATCCTGCTCGATGTGGACCTCATGGTCGCCGCCAACCAGAACGATGCGATTGCACTCCAGAGGGCCCTAGTCCACGGGGCGGACCCCAATGCGAAAGGACCCATGGGTGCTACGCCGTTGTTCATGTGCGTGTTTCACGGTGATGGCTACCGCATCGCGGAGCAACTCATCCGGGCCGGCGCGAACGTGAATGCGGAGCTGGTGGACGGCGATCAACGTCATTCGGTTGCTGGCCTCGCTGCTGGCGCCCTGAATGCGCCGCTACTGCGAGTGCTGTTGAAAGCAGGTGCGAATCCTCGTTGGAAGGACGGGAATGGGCTGACCCTGTTGCATCGAGCTGCCTCAGGCTGGGAGTTCCCCGGCCCATTTGGTGCGCTCGATCCATCGAGCGCGCAACCGGTGGAAACCGTGGCACTGCTGGTGAAAGCGGGCCTGGAACCGGATGGTGCGGACAGTGCCGTTGAAACCCCATTCTCCATGGCTATGCGCATCCCACTTCCGGACATTGCCTTGGCGCTTCTGGAGCAGGGGGCGGATTTTCGGCGGCCGATGCGATCGCGGGAAGCGCCGATCGCAACTGCCGCCTTGATCGGGCATCCAGGTCTCCTGCGATCGCTCCTGTCTAAGGGGGCCGATCCCAAGGCCCTTGGTCCTGCCAACCAAGGACTCCTGGGTTTATTAGGGCAGAGAGCCATGAATGGCCGAAGCGTTGTGGATTCCTTCCATATTCTGGTGGCCGCAGGCCTGAATCCGCGCAGCGCACCTGTAGGAGAGATCACGCTGGTGAATCGCTTGATCCAGAATGGCGCTGCGGCCCCCGCTCTGATTCAGGAATTGGCTGAGGCCGGCGCACCCCTGGACTCACCAGATGGACAGGGCATCACCCCTCTCGGATACGTAGTGCGAGGGCATCGGATGGACCTTATTCCGCTTCTGATCGAGAACGGGGCGAGCCCCACCAACGGGCCTCATCCTCCCCTCGTGTTAGCGGCATTCTCGGGCAATGGGGACGCACTGAAACGCTTCCTGGCTCAGGGTGCAAACCCCGAGACTGTAGATGTGGATGGCATGACGCCCCTCCTCGCCCTGGCCAGCCAATGGGACAATTCGCTCGCGACGCTTCTGTTGGATCTCGGTGTGGATCCCACTCATGTGAACCTTCGGGGGCAGACCATTCTCCACCTGGGCTCCTGGTACCTAACCAACTCCCCTTCTGGGAAGCGGATTCAAGCCCGCTTCACCAACCTGGACATCGAAGATAAGGAGGGCCGGACACCCCTCTTCCATGCCGTGGAGAGCAATGATTATGCCTACGTGCAGTGGCTATTGGACCACCAAGCAGATCCGAACCACAGGGATCATCATGGGCTCATGCCACTCCATCAAGCGGTGAGGATGAATTGGCAGAACAACATCATTTCGCTGCTCCTGACCAAGGGCGCCGCGGTGGATCCGCCGAAGCGTGAACTCATCCCCACAGCGCTGATGGTGGCCGCGACGGAAGGAAGCGAAGGGCCAGCGATGCAGCTACTCGATGCGGGCGCAGATCCGCTTCGATCTGATGCAGGAGGTACTACCGCACTGAGTCGGGCGGCAGAGAAAGGCAATGACCGTCTCTTGATGGCCATGTTGGCCCGGATCCCCGATCGTCCGGGACCCGGATTGGGTGAGACTCTTTTAGCGGCGGTCGCAGCGCGGCAACAGGCTTGTGCGAAAGTCCTCCTTGATAGGGGCGCGAACCCGAGTGAACCGGGCAGAGAGGGCCTCACGCCACTCCTCGCCGCAGCCGAAGGTGCGACTCCGAGCCTGATTCAGATGCTGCTGGAACGGGGCGCGAAGGTGGATGCGCGAACCGGGGATGGGCGGACGGCCTTAATGCACTTAGGTCGATCGAACGGATCCGACGCGAAGACCATCCTGGCGTGTGGAGAGTTGTTGATCAAGGCTGGGGCCGATGTCAAGGCGGTGGATTCAGGTGGTGAAACCGCGCTTTTCAATGCCTACCGCCTGGGTGCCTCCGGCACGCTTCTGGCACAAAGCCTCGAGGCTGCTGGGCTGAATCCTAAAACACCAAATTTAAAAGGGAAGCGACCTATTCCCGGAGACCCTTTTTCAGTAGAGGCAAATTCTGCTGCGCTGAGTGCCCTCCTTGAATTGGGGGCGGATCCCAATGGACGTGCCAAATGCGGGCACACCTTGCTGCAACATGCACTCATCAACAAGCGCTGGGATCAGATCCCGTTGCTTCTGAATCATGGCGCGAACTTGCATGGAACAGACAGCAACCAGTCGGAACCCATCGCCTGGGCAGCAGGCCGGGCGCCCCTTGAGACGCTGCAGTTACTCGTCCGGAAAGGCGCGCATGTGTCTCCTCGCGATGGTGATGGTGATACGCCCCTTACCGAGGCCCTGCTGCATGGTCTCCAAGCCAACGTAAAGTATCTGCTCGAAGCGGGGGCTAAACCCGAGGACCTGTTCCGCGGTAATTGGGCAACCTGGACGAAGCTTCTTCGGACCGATGCTGCCGCAGCCTCAGCATTCCTCAAATCCCACGATGACCTGGAGATCCCCAAAAACGAACGTGGATTAGTCGGTATATGGACCTATGGCGCACTCGGGGTGGCGGTCCTGAAGGATGATGCCGCCACCCTGAAGCGCGCCCATGAAGCCGGGCTGAACTTTAATGTGAAGCCTGGGACCGCGCCAACCCTGCTAGACCTAGCCAAGTTGATGGGCAAACGCCAAGCGCAAATCGAACTCGAAAAAGGGCTCAAGGGAAAGTGAGTTGCCCTGAACCTGCGACCTTTGGGTTATGAGCCCATCGCCTCCTTGATCTTCGCCCCTGCGGCTTCATTCGCGTCCTTGAGCGGACTGGGTGCCAAATGAGCGTAACGCTGGGTCGTGGCGGCTTGGGTTTGGCCGAGGAGGGCACCGATCATGTGGAGGCTGACTCC
>JANXQX010000139.1 GCA_025353305.1 Holophagaceae bacterium | reverse complement strand
TCAGGTCCACGTCGCCAATGGTTTCGCGCTTGTCGTCCGATACATAGCTCACGTGCACACCCCTGTCTACATGCCAGTGGATTCCCCGGGACGTGGAGCCCATGGTGCCGCCCACGTGAAGCAGAAGCGCGGTCTTCTTCTCGGTGTTCTTTTCATCCTCGTCGAACTTGGTGATGACCTTCAGGCGGTCGCCCACGAATTTGGTGGGCCAATGGCACTGCTCACAAGTCTCCCGCGCTGGGCGCAGGTTGTGGACGGGGGTCGGGATCGGCCTTTGGTAGAGTTTAAACAACACGGACACCAGCTGCCATGAACCGGAGAGTTTCGATTTCACGAACCAGCTCGCGCCCGATCCGATGTGGCACTCCACGCACTTCACCCGCGCATGGGGGGACCGCTGGTAGGTGGTGAACTCCGGCGCCATCACGCTATGGCAGGCCGTGCCGCAGAATTTCGTGGATCCCATCACTTCCACGCCTTTGTAGGTGGCCGTGGCTACGATGACGACGTTGATGACCGTCATCGCCGCGAAAATCAGCACGGTCTTGCGGACCCGGACCATGTTCAGGTCGATGACTGGGAAATTATCGGGTTCTGGCGACTCGCCCTTCTCGGCTGCGATCCTCGCCTTCCTTTGGGCGCGCCAGACCCCGAAAGGAATGAGAAGCAGGCCACCGATGAAGAACGCAGGGACGATCAGGAAGGCCATGATTCCGACATAGGGGCCGCCACTGAAACCCACCAGCTCGATGGCGAACAGCGTCAGGAAAATGATCGCGCTGATTGTGGTGATCACCACGCCAGCCAAACTTATGGGATTGCGCGAGACCTTCGCGAACACATTCTTCATAAAAAGAAACCTCCATGGGTTCGTGTTTCAACATTGATCAGCATAGGGCAATCAGCCCCGCTGATTGTGGCAAGATCCCAGTCCCGGGGGGGATTTGTGATGGATGCCACGGACTAAATTGCCCTGACATCGCGCCTGAAGGAGTGCGATTCCCAGAGAGCACCGTGCCTCGGGCGAAATTTCCAGAAACGAAGGCGTCATTTTCATACGGCCATCGCGCCGCCCTTCACTTAATTAATAAGGAGTCGCAACACATTAGACGGTACTTGGTCACAACTAGGCTGGCATTGGGCTAATCGCCTGGACAGGGTCCTGACGGCGGGCAAAATGAAATCCACGGGCCTCGTGGTTTTGGATGGTGGCCCACCTCGAGGCTCATATGTCCTTCGTCCTGGTTGGAATGCTTTCGCTGATTCTATCGACGGCGGGACCGGCCTCGCCGCCGCCCAAGGGTCAGGAATGCGCAGGGTGCCACGAAGTGGACCTACCGCGCTTCGAAAAAAGCGTCCACGGAAGCTTGGCATGCCGTGACTGCCACACCACGATCGCCAACCTGCCCCATGCGGACAAGCCACCCAAAGTGGTTTGCTCCAGCTGCCACGCGGATCAGGCCAAGGAATATTCGAAAAGCGTCCACGGCAGCGCGAAAAAGAGCGGCATGACCGACTCGGCGAGCTGCACATCCTGCCATGGCGCCCCGCACGAAATCCTCCGCGGCAGCGATCCGGCTTCGAAGATCGCCAAGAAGAACATGTCCGACACCTGTGGTGCCTGCCACTCCAATCCCGAATTCCTTGCACGCCACAAAATCCCCTTCGCCAAGCCTGTGGAGGCCTATCGTTTGAGCGTCCATGGCCGCGCGGTGGCCCGCGGGGACAACAATGCGGCCTCCTGCTCCGACTGCCACGGCAGCCACGGCATCGTTTCTGGCATGGATGAAAAATCCGGGACAGGCCACAGGTTGGTATCGAAAACTTGCGGCAAGTGCCATTCGGACGTGCTGGAGGTCTACTCCCAGAGCATTCATGGCGTCGCGGTGAAGGCGGGCTCCAATGAGGCTCCGGATTGCACGAGCTGCCATGGCGAACACAATCTGCTGGCGCCCTCCGAAGCCGGCTCCCTTGTGAATCCCGCGCGCGTCTCCACCGTGACCTGCGGGCGCTGCCATGCGGACGAGCGCCTGGCTTCCCGCTACAACATGACCCCGGATAAGCTGCCCAGCTTCCAGGACAGCTTCCACGGTCTCGCCGCCCGCGGCGGGTCCCAGACAGTGGCGAACTGCGCCTCCTGCCACGGCATCCACAACATCCTGGCCTCCACCGATCCGCGTTCCACGATCAATCCCAAAAACCTTGGCCAGACTTGCGGGCGCTGCCACCCGGGGGTGGGCCAACGCTTCGCCATCGGGCCGGTGCACGTGCGGTCCGCTAGCATGAGCGAGCACGTCGCCGTGAAATGGATCCGCCTCACCTACTTGTGGCTGATCCCACTCACCATCGGGTTCATGCTGCTGCACAACGGCTTGGATTTCTTCGCCAAGCTGCGGCGCGGAAGGCACATCCATGGAACCGGTGAACAGTTCCCGCGCATGAACCTGAAATTCCGCATCGGCCACGGCATGGTGGTGGTGAGCTTCATCACGCTCGTGGCGACAGGCTTCGCGCTGAAATATCCCGAAGCTGCCTGGGTCAAGCTCTTCTTCCTATTCTCCCCGAATTTCAGGGGGCTCATCCACCGCATCGCCGCCATCATCATCTCCGCCGGCACACTCTTCCACCTGATCCAACTCGCGACAGTGAAGCGGGACCGCGTGATCGTTCCCGAGCTTCTGCCGGGCCTGCAGGACGCCAAGGATATCTTCAACATGATCCGGTTCAACCTTGGCCTCACCAAGACCCGGCCCACCTTCGGGATGTTCGGCTATCCGGAAAAGATGGAGTACTGGGCCTTCATGTGGGGAACAGTCGTGATGGCCGTGACGGGATTCCTGCTGTGGGCCGAGAACTGGAGCCTGAGCCACTTCCCGAAATGGGTGCTGGACGCCGCCACCGCGGCCCACTGGTATGAGGCCATCCTCGCCACGCTCTCCATCCTGGTCTGGCACTGGTATCTGGTGATCTTCGATCCGGACGTCTATCCCATGGACAAGGCCTGGATCACGGGAAACACCTCCGGTGACCATGTTCGTGAAACCCGGCCCGAGTACTACCGGAAGACCCTTGAAAAGCAGGGGATCGAACCCGAGACCGATCCTGAGATTTCCTAGCGCCCGTTGCTTACATCAGAACCTTTACCATTTCACAGGAACGCCCCATGACGCGAGCCAATGCAGCCTCCCAAGCCCACCCCGATGCCAGGCGCCGCAATGGGACCCTGCTGCTCGCCCTGCTCGCCAGCCTTCTCATTGGGATAGCGCCGCTGCATGCTGCTCCCACCAAGAAGGAGGCCAAGGAGAGCTGCCTGGAGTGCCACAGCGAAGTTGACGCGGCCCGTTTCGGCAAATCCGTGCATGCTTCGCTCACCTGCAGAAGCTGCCATGCTGACAAGACCCATCCGGACAGCGGAAATCCACCCGCGAAGGTGGATTGCGGGAGTTGCCACACCGATGAAGCGAAGATCTACGCGGCCAGCATCCACGGCATGAGCAAGTCGATGGGTTCGTCGGCCGCCGCCAATTGCACGGACTGCCACGGGAGCCACTACATCAGTCCCGTGAAGCAGACCGATTCGCCAGTCTACAAGATGAACTTGCCCGTGACCTGCGCGAAATGCCACGCCAACAAGAATCTCACTGAAGAATACAAGATGAAATATCCCATGGTGGGTTCCCAATACCAGGAGAGCATCCACGGGCAGGCTTTGCTCAAAAAGGGTCTCATTGTCGCCCCCAGCTGCAACGACTGCCACGGCATTCACGACATCAAGCGCACCGTGGACCGCAGTTCTCCCATCAACCATGCGAACGTCGCCAAGACCTGTGGCAAGTGCCATGTAACCGTCGAGGAAATCTACAACAAGAGCATTCACGGCCAACTGCTGGCCAAGGGTGATCCCCGCGGCCCCGTTTGCATCCAGTGCCATTCGGCCCACCAGATCGAGACACCCACCGGCGGGCATTTCAAGTCTTTAGCAGACCAGACCTGCGGCAAATGCCACTCGGACCGGCTGGAACACTATCGCGACACCTACCACGGTAAGGCCATGGCCCTGGGAAAAGCGAACACCGCGAGGGATGTGGCCGCCTGCTACGACTGCCACGGGCATCATGATGTGCTGCGCGTCTTGGATCCGGCTTCCAGGCTCTCCGCAGCCAACATCGTCCAGACTTGTAAGCAATGCCACCCCAAGGCGAATGCCAGCTTTACTAGGTATGCGCCTCATGCCAACCCGCTGGATCGGAAGAACTACCCGCAGCTTTATTACGTTTTCCTGGTAATGACGATACTCCTCGTTGGAACCTTCACTGTGTTCGGCGCGCATACGCTGCTCTGGCTCTTCCGCTCGGTCTGGCTGTACCGCCACGATTCGAAACAATTCCGTGAGGCCAAGATCAATATCGCCAAGGACGATGAGCAGTTCACTCGCTTCCAGCCCTTCGAGCGCTTCCTGCATCTGCTCGTGGTCACAAGCTTCCTGCTCCTTGTGCTCACGGGCATGCCGCTGAAGTTCTACTACACCGACTGGGCAAAGGCCATGTTCGGGATCCTGGGCGGCCCGTCGGTGGCCCGCACCCTGCACCACTTCGGCGCCGTCATCACCTTCCTCTATTTCGCGCTCCACATTAGCGACACGCTCATCAACTTCTGGAAGAACCGCGGCTACCTGCGCGATCCCGAAACCGGGAAGTTCGCCGTCAGCCGGATTTGGAAGGCCGCCAGCCATCCGGATTCCATGGTCCCCACCAAGCAGGACCTGAAGGATTTCGTCGACCACAACAAGTGGTTCTTTGGCAAAGGCCCCAAGCCGCAATTCGACCGCTGGACCTACTTCGAGAAATTCGACTACCTGGCCGTGTTCTGGGGCGTGTTCGCCATCGGCGTCTCGGGAATGATCATGTGGTTCCCCGAGTTCTTTAGCCGCTTCATGCCCGGATGGATGATCAATGTGTCATTGATCGTGCACTCAGACGAAGCTTTGTTGGCCGCTGGATTCATCTTCACGGTGCACTTCTTCAACACGCACTTCCGCCTGGAGAAGTTCCCCATGGACACGGTCATCTTCTCGGGCCGGGTTTCCAAGAGCGAACTGCTCCATGAGCGCAAGCGCTGGTATGACCGGCTCATCGCCGAAGGCCGCCTGGACAGTTTCCGGGTCAAGGACGAA
>JANXQX010000108.1 GCA_025353305.1 Holophagaceae bacterium | reverse complement strand
CATGAGGCTGCGCACCAGGATCATCGCGATCCTCATGCCTTTGCCGGGCGTGGCAGGTGGGATGGCTTCAGCGTTCATGGCGGGCTCCAGGGCTGGGGTGGAGATCTGTGAAGGAAGTCAGGGATTATCGTAAACGGGATTTGTGGCTGGGAAGACAGATTGCCTTACCTGGTTCTTCATCAGTGTTCATTAGTGGATGAATTTTAAATAGCCCCAGCACCCGTTCTGAAGGGCCCGCCGCAACCGTCTTACCGCCGCGCACCACGATGGACCTCTCTATGGAGCTGTGTCGGCACTGCTTCCTCATTGCTGCTCTCGTGGCTTGCGTAGTCCTCCTGGAGAACACTGGGCCGCCGTACCGCAGTAACTTGCCCGCCTTCATGCCCAGTAATCACAGTAGAGCACCGCATATGAATGTTTAGGCCGGTAGATTCTGCTTCAACCGACCGTGAACTGATCATTTAAAAACAAGGGCCAATGCAAGAGCTGGCCAACCCAAGACAAAATACACCTCTTTCATGTTGGGAATATCTTGGCTTCCGTACCTCAGCTAGTCATCCTAACGCCATGTCACTCCCTCTCGCCCAAGCTGAAGCGGATGAATTAATCCAGCTGCAAAAGGTCGCTCAGGATTTTAAAACTGAGGCGTACCCAGGTCGGGGTGAACGTAAGCGATTCACCCTAAAGTCGATGGATGAAAGAGAAACCTTTGTCATCGACCTAACCAGAGGTCGCGTGGATATGGGACGTATCACGCATAATTTGCTAGGGCGGCAGATTGTGGGGCTGGTCCGCCTTGATCTTGGTGTAACCCTCCTTCATCGGAACCCTGATGATTCAGAAATCAGAGGCCCTCATCTCCATATTTATCGAGAAGGATGGGAGTTGAAATGGGCGACAGCACTTCCTGCGCGTGGGTTTGCTCCAACCGACCCACTGCTTACTCAGCTCAGTAATTTTTTCAAATTCTGTAATGTCATTACTCCACAGCCAATCACCATGGGGCTGTTCTCATGATCACTGATCTCCACCTACTATTGGATCGTTATTGGTCTTGGCTTAAAGATCAGACTACCCTTCGCGAAATCGATGGGGATTGGGTAGAAATTTCCACTCCATTTTTAGATCGCCACAATGATGGGCTTCAGATCTATGCAAAGCAGGAGGGCTCAGACCTACTTTTATCTGACGATGGTTACATCCTGCGCGATCTAGAATCCGGCGGCTGCAAGTTGGATTCTCCACGAAGACAGGCGCTAATTCAACTGACACTAAGAGGCTTCGGTATTCAATTAGTTGAGGACCGCTTGGAAGTTAGGGCTCGGCCAGAAAATTTCGCTCAACGGAAGCACAACCTTATCCAGGCGATGTTAGGTGTTAATGATTTATTTTATTTAAGTAAATCAAGCATTAGAGGACTTTTTCTTGAAGATGTCCAAAGCTGGATGGACAAAAGCGATGTTCGATATTCACCGAATGTTCAGCTCTTAGGCAAAAGTGGCCTCCCGCATTCTTTTCACTTCCTCATTAACAAATCTCGACAACAACCAGAACGAATTATTCGGGCCATCAACTCACCAGATAGAAGTAATGCTGAGTCCTTCGCGTTTGCATGGATCGATACACGGGAAGCAAGGGCGAAGGAGGCTAAGGCTTTCGCAATTGTTAATGATCAAGAGAACTCAGTTGCTCCAGCATTTTTAGACACATTACGGAGCTACGAAATCGAACCTTTGCTTTGGGGTAAGAGAGAAGAGTTCTTAGAAAAGCTTGCCTCTTAATAGCTTTAGGGCTTGGACACAACGGTCGTGTCAGTTTCCCTCTTTTGTACCAGCACCCCCCGGACTGCTGTTCATCTGAGACAGCGAGTTTGAGAAATCTGACGGGGAACTGCTAAACGCATCTCCCCCTAATCCGTTACCAGTTCTGATGTTTCCTCTGCATTCCGGTGATCCCTTGCGCAGCGCCTTGCCTGGTGGTGACGAGCTGGCGATGGCGCTTTGCGCAATGCCTTCGAGCTTTTGAATACCCCAACCGAAAGGAGTTCTATGTCCTCTTTCTCCCTCCTCAAACGCACTTTGTGCGGCGGGCTGCTGGTGGTGCTGGGGGCTGCGGCCTTCCCCGGC
>JANXQX010000100.1 GCA_025353305.1 Holophagaceae bacterium | reverse complement strand
GAATCCCTGGGTCTGGATGGCGGTGTGGTGGACAAAAAGGTCGGTGCCGCCTCCGTCGGGGGTGATGAAGCCGAAACCCTTTTCGGCGTTGAACCACTTCACTGTGCCTTCAGCCATAAAACACTTTCCTTTAGGGGTCTGGCCCCAGCGCCTGGTGGTGGATCGCCGGAATGCCAACCAGGCATTGGATTCCGGGGAACAGATGACCGTTCTTTCAAAGCCCCCGATGGAGCCTCTCCAGCTTTGGGGCAGGTGCCGAAAAGTTGGGTTTATGCAGGAAGGGTATCAGGGAGAGGGAAATCGGAAAATAAAAACCCTGTTAAGGGATTCGAGAGTCGAGAGTCGATTGGTGATCTTGATCGCCTCTCGACTGCTGCCCTGCAATTGAAAATCCGTTCAGTTCCCTTGCTGAATCTCTTTGGCGATCACAAGCCGCTGGATCTGGTTGGTCCCTTCGTAAATCTGCAATAGTTTGGCGTCGCGCATGCATTTTTCCACCAGATAGTCCTTGGAATAGCCGTTGCCGCCGAGGATCTGAACGGCATCGGTGGTGACTTCCATGGCCGTGTCGGTGGCGAAGGTCTTGGCGATGGCGCTCTGCTTGGAGTTCTTGATCTTGTTGTCGGTCATCCAGGCGGCCTGCCAGGTGAGCAGGCGGCTGGCTTCGATCTTCTTGGCCATGTCGGCGAGCATGAAGCTGATGGCCTGGTTGACGATGATGGGCTTGCCGAATTGGATCCGGGTCTTGGCGTAATCAAGCGCGATCTCGAACGCCGCCCGTGCCACACCCACGCCACCCGCCGCCACCGCTGCACGGGTCTGATCGAGCGTCTTCATGGCGATGATGAAGCCCATGCCTTCTTTGCCGAGAATATTTTCCGCCGGCACTTCGGCATTCTCGTAGTGGAGGTGGACCTGGTTCGAGGCGCGCTGGCCCATCTTGTCCATGGCCTTGCCGATGGTCAGGCCAGGGGTGTCCTTGGGAACGATGATGCAGCTGGTTCCGCGGGCCCCCTTGTCGGGGTTGGTGGACGCGAAAAGTGTGTAGAACTCGGCGTGGCCGCCGTTGGTGCAGTAGCATTTGGTGCCGTTGATGATGTACTTGTCGCCTTTCAATTCCGCGTGGCAGGTCATGCCTCCGGCATCTGATCCGGCGTCGGGCTCAGATAGTGAAAAGGCCGCGAAAACGGGTTGCTCGACAAGCTTCGTTAGCCACTTTTTCTTCTGCTCGTCGCTGCCCGCGATGAGGATGGGCGTCATGCCCAGGCCGGTGGCCATGATGGATGTATAGAGACCGGCGCAGCCCCAGGCCAACTCCTCGCAGACGATGGCTTCCTCGATCTGGCTCTTGCCAGGTCCACCGTATTCCTTGGGCACCAAAGCCTGGAGGTAACCTGCATCCCAGGCCTTGTTGTAGACCGGCGTCGCCCATTCTGCTGTGTCGTCGTAATAACGCGCCACGGGGCGGATCACGTTGAGCGCGAAATCATGAGCCTTCTCTTGGACGGCCAGCAATTCAGGGCTAAGGGAGAAATCGAGCACGGCCACCTCGGCAAAGAGGGCCCCCGGAAGTTCGGAGGCAGAAACCCAAGTTTATCCGAGGGCTCGGGGACTGCCAGCGGCGGGATTCGACCTACCTCGGGTAGCCACTGTGATGGATGGGGAGATTCCGATTCCACGTTGAGGCCCTGAGCTCCAGGATTATCAAGGCTTTGGAGGCCCCAGACCCTCCGGTATAATGGCTCCTTGTGTCCATCAGGCGATTGCATGATCGTCGGCTGCCCCAAGGAGATCAACACCATGGAACCGAGCCTGATGATGCGCGTGTCGGCCCGAGCCAACCGTTTTCCCGACTCCCCCATCCGCAAGCTGGCGCCCCTGGCGGACGCGGCGATTGCGCGGGGAGTCAAGGTCCACTCGCTGAATATCGGCCAACCGGATGTCCCCACGCCGCAGCCCTTTTTGGATGCCCTCCACACGTACGACCGGAAGGTCATCGCCTACGGCCGCTCCGAGGGCGAGCCCGCCTATCGCCTGGCCCTCGCCGATTACTATCGCGCCGCAGGCATCGAGTTGGATGAGAGCGATCTCGTCGTGACGATCGGTGGCAGCGAAGCCATTCTCTTCGCACTTCAGATCGTGGCGGAACCTGGCGATGAGGTGCTCTGCTTCGAGCCCTTCTACACGAACTACAACACCTTCGCGATGATGTCAGGCGTGACGCTTCGCCCCCTGCGAACCGAGGCTTCCAATGGGTTCCACCTGCCGGACGACCAGGCCATCCTTTCAGCGATCAACCCCAGCACCAAAGCCATCCTGATCTGTTCGCCCAACAATCCGACGGGTACGGTGCTGACCGAGGCCGAGCTCCGACGCCTCGTTCGGATAGCCAAGGACCACGGCCTCTTCATCATTTCCGACGAGGTCTACCGCGAATTCGTATATGAGGGGGCGCACACCAGCATTCTGCACATCGAAGGCATGGATGACCACGCCATCCTGGTGGACAGCATTTCGAAACGCTATAGCGCGTGCGGTGCCCGCATCGGGTGCCTCGCCACCCGCAACAAAGATGTCCGAGCGGCCGCCGTCCGGATGGCCCAGGGAAGGCTCTGCCCGCCGGTGGTGGAACAAGCTGCCGCGCTGGCCATGACCAGATTGGGCCCAGGCATTTTCAGTCCCATGCGCGATGAATACATGCGCCGGCGGGATATCACCTTCGAAGGACTCCGCCGCATTCCAGGCCTTATCTGCGAAAAGCCAAAGGGCGCCTTCTACATCATGGCGGAGCTGCCCATTCCGGACTGCGAGGCCTTCGCCCGCTGGCTGCTGACTGATTTCTCGCACGACGGCGAGACCCTGATGGTCGCGCCTGGGCCAGGCTTCTACGCGCAGGATGAATCGCTCATCAAGCCCAAAGGCCTGAACCAGATCCGGCTGGCCTACGTGCTGGAAGTCCCGAAGCTGAGTCGCGCCATGGACCTACTTGCCCGGGCCGTGGACATCTATCCCGGGTAATTGAAGATGCCCATGAGCACTGCGCGCCTTGCCCCTTGCTTGATGGCACTTCTTTTTGGTGGGCCCCTTTTTGCCGACCACGGCCCCGGCACCTCAGGGGGCGGGCTTTCCGTGCAGAGCGGCGAGGTGGTGAAGCGTGGGGCCTGGTCCTTCGAACTGCGGTCGGACTATACGGCTTTCAAGATCCCCAGCGATGCGGATATTGCGGCGAAGGCGGCTGCCGCAAGCGAAATCGATGTCCTTGGCCATAGCCTGCTGCAGAATGCCAGCTTCTCCTTTGGTCTGGCGGAAAACCTGCAACTCTCGATGTCGATCGGCTACTACACAGCCATCGGTGGTGGCACCCTGAGTGTGGATAAGGACTCGGGTGGACTGGTCCGCAGCACCAACGAACCCAAGGGCTTGACGGATCTCTGGATCAACGGGAAGTGGGGTTTCTATAAGGGCCCCGCAGGCCGCATCGCGCTATATGGCGGCATGAAAATTCCCACGGGAAAAAAGGATGTGCGCGATTCCAATGGCGAGCCCGTGGATTTCGCCAGCACCCCGGGTTCCGGTGCCGCGGACTTCACAGCAGGTTTCGGCTATTCCACCTACCTCTCCCCCCAGCTCACGCTCGATGTCAGCGCTGGACACACCTTCCGTGGCACCTACCACGACTACCGCCTGGGAGACCGCACCGAGGCCGGTGTGGCCTTTGGCTGGCGGTTCACCGGGAACATCCGCGCCTTTCCGCAGTCTGCGGCCTTCCTGGAACTGAACTACCGCCGCAACGGCAACGTGCAGATCCTGGGCCGACGGGATGGCAACAGCGGGGGCAACGCCGTTTTCTTGAGCCCCGGTTTCCGATTCGGATTCTCGCCCGGCGCCTCGTTTTCCCTGGCGGCCCAACTACCTTTGAGCCAAAGCCCCAATGGCGCCCAGATTGAAACAAAACTGAAGGCCGTGGCCAGCCTTTCGCTAAGCTTTTAGGCGATGAAGCGGCTCGTGCTGATCCTTTCCCTTGTTGTCCTCCCAGGCTGCCGCCCGGTACTCCCTATGGCGGGTCCAGGTGAGGCCATCGACCCAGTCTGCGCCTATTGCCGGGACCTGGCCTGTGTCGTGGTGCCTATCACTGCGGATACGCCCAAGGCGGACTACAAGGGCCGCACCTACTATTTCTGTTCTGAAAGCTGCAGGGATACATTCCTGTCCGACCCCGTGAAATACCTTCCGAAGGGAAATGGTTGAGCATGCGCCCCGAATACCCTATCGCCCTCATCACCGGAGCCAGCAGTGGGATTGGAGAAGCCACCGCGCGCCTTCTCGCGGCCAACGGCTACCACCTTGGCCTGGGCGCGCGCCGCGTCGGCTTGGTGGAAAATCTCGCCGATGAATTGAAGGCCCAGCATGGCATTCAGGCCTTCGCAGGTTATGTGGATGTGCGCGATTCCTGTTCGGTAAACACCTTCGTGGACGATGCGGCCGCGGCGCTGGGCGGCCTTCACGTGGTGGTGGCGAACGCGGGATTGGCGAAGCGCTTGGACCGCATCGAGGCAATCTCCGAGGAGACCTGGCAACTGATGCTGCATACGAACGTCGAAGGCGTGATCCGCACTTTTCAGGCCACCCTGCCTCACCTCCGCAAATCAGGTTGGGGCCACCTTTTCACCATTGGCTCGGTAGCCGGTCACAACGTCTATGAGAACGGCGGCGTGTACTGCGCGTCGAAACACGCGCTGCGGGCGCTGGTCCAAGCCCTGCGCATCGAACTCTGCGGCGAGCCCATCCGGCTCACTTCGGTGGATCCCGGCCTGGCGGAAACGAATTTTTCCCGGGTGCGGCTGGAAGACGAAGCCAAGGCCAAGGCTGTCTATCAGGGAATGACGCCGCTTATGGCGGGAGATATCGCCGAATGCATCCGTTGGGCGCTGGATTTGCCGGATCATGTGAACATTGACGAAATAATCATCGCGCCCAGGGACCAAGCCAGCGTATATAAGGTTCATAGAAAGATGTAGAGGCTCCTTTTGGACGCTGACCCCAGGCACCGTGGCATTCCATGGTTTGACCACATGAAGCTGGGGCTACATGCTGCGCTGTTATTCCTTTGCTTGGCGCTTCCTGCGCGGGCCCAAGGCGTTTACCGTTTCAAAACCTACGGCCCTGAACAAGGCTTGACAAATCTCGCCACCACTTGCATGACCCAGGATGACGAAGGCTACATCTGGGTGGGCACTGAAGGCGGCCTGTTCCGCTACGACGGCCAGCGGTTCAAAAATTTCGGTCTGGCGGAAGGACTTACCGATCTCCTTGTGAACGATGTCCAGCCCTTGTCCGGCGGGCTTTTCGTACTCACGCAAAGCGGTCCACTGCGGTTTGATGGCCATCGCTTCCAGCCCTGGGCCGCCAAAGATGGCGTGCCAGTGTTCGAAGCGGGAATCGCCTGCGTCGCCCGCGATTCGGCAGGTCAGGTGTGGCTGGGCGCCCTGGCTGGTCTCTTCCTAAGCAAAGACGGCGGCCTGACCTTTCAACCGGTGAAGGAGTATCCAGTCGGCGGCGTGGGAGCCCTTTGGGTGGATCCCAAAAATGGCACTCTGTTCGTGGTGCACCGCCGAGGAAAACCAGGTCAACGCGAAAGCAGTCTCGTGCGCCGCCAGGGAACCTCCTGGTCGGCCATGGAGCTGCCGCCAGAGATCCGGAAGCAATCTTTCCATTCGGGTCTGGTGGATGGCGCAGGCCGCATCTGGATCAGGGGTGGTTCCCGCCTCATCCGGCTGGCTGCATGGGGGGCCAAGCCGGAGGATCTCACAAAGCAGCTGCCTGGCAAGCCTGCGCAATCGGGCGATGGGCTGACCTTGGATCAGGAAGGCCGTGTGTGGGCCGCCACAGATAGCGGCCTGGCCTGCTTCGAGAAGGACCGCACCTGGGTTCTGGATGAAGGCCACGGCCTTCCTTCGCCGTGGGCGAACGCTACGCTGACTGATCGCGAAGGATCCTTGTGGGTGGCCGCCGAAGGCCTCCACCGCCTTCAGGGCCGGTTTCTCTGGACCGCCTTCACGCGCAAACAGGGCCTCCCAGTGGACGCAGTGTGGAGCATCTACCGAAGCAAGGATGGAAACCTTTGGGCAGTCACTCCGCGAGGCATGGCGCGCCTGAAAAATGGTGCCTGGGCGCTGGTGCCGGAGACCCGGGAGCGCAGCCTCTACACCATTGCCGAGGATCCAGAAGGTGGCGTTTGGATAGGTGGGAACCCAGCCGGGGACAAGCCCAATACGCTCTTCTACCAGGCTCCAGGCCAAGGCCATTTCAAGGAAATTCCCCTTCCGTCCGTGAAGCGGAATCTGGTGAGCACGCTTGCGGCGGGCACGGACGGGACCATCTGGATCGGGACTCAAGGAGATGGTTTGCACAGGCTTCTTAAAAGACCGGGAGGGAAGTCCGGCAACGCTCTCGTCTGCGAACGCGTAAGCCTTCCAGGTGGCAAGCCAGAGGAGTCCATCAATCGCGTCATCGTGGATCGCGAAGGTCTGGTTTGGGTAGCGGGGAACCAGGGGCTTTCTCTTTTTGATGGCAGTTCCTGGCATCGCTTTGGACCCTCCGAGGGCATGAAGGATTCCAACCCCAGCGGCCTCGCGCGGGACGCCAAGGGCAATCTGTGGGTGGCCTACTGGACTGCCCATGGACTGACTCGGCTCAGTAAAAAGGGAGAAACCTGGCAGGTGACCGGGCAGGTGCAGGGGCCTGCAGAACTCTTCCAGGACGACATCGTCTCTATGGAATGTGATGCCGAGGGCACACTATGGTTCGGCACTACCCAGGGTGTGAAACGCTGGCGTCCGGATGGCCTCGAGGGTGGCCCCTATGAGCGTTACGGGCGCAGCCAAGGTCTGCCGGGCGACGATTGCACGGCCAACGCGCTGTTCATCGAACCAGGTGGCGATGTCTGGGTGGGCCTGAGCGCAGGCATCGCCAAGTTCCACCATGCTTTCTACCACGGTCCGCCAGAGGCTCCCAAGGCCAAGCTCACCCTGGTGAAAGAAGGATCCGGCCGGTTGCTTCCACTCGGCGGAGAGTTGCGCATTCCCTATCGCTGGCGCAGCGTGGACTTCGCTTTCGCCTCGCTCAGTTTCCAGGATGAATCGCATCTGAAGGCCCAGATCCGGCTGGCGGGGTTCGAAGATGATTGGCGCGGCGCGACTGCCCGGGAAGCCCGCTACACCACACTGCCGCTTGGCTCCTACCGCTTCGAGGTGCGCTTCGGGGATGGCAACGGGCAGTTCGGTGAACCAGCGGTGCAGGCTTTTCAGATCCTGGCCCCTTGGTGGCAGAAACCCTGGTTCTTTCTGATTGTGGGATTGCTGTTTTCAGGCTTGATCCTCCTCGTGATCCGTTGGCGCACGGCGTTGCTCCTTCGAAGAACCCAGGACCTGGAAGCCTTGGTCTGGCAGCGGACCGCGGATCTGCTGCAATCCAATGAAGCGCTGCATCAGGCCAATCTCGCGCTCGAAGAATCCAGCATGATGGATGCGCTCACCGGATTACGGAACCGCCGCTTCCTCGGCCTTTACATGCCGGAGGAAGAGGCCCGTGTGCTGCGCATCTACCGCAATTTCATCGAATCAGGCGAGAGCGGCCTGCCCAAGGGTGAGGACCTGGTTTTTTTAATGGTGGACCTGGATCATTTCAAGTTCGTGAACGATACCTACGGCCACGCCGCCGGGGATCTCGTATTGAAAGAAGCAGCGGAAGTCTTGCGCACGGCCTGCCGGGAGACCGACACGGTGGTCCGCTGGGGTGGTGAGGAATTCCTGGTGGTGGCGCGACGCACAGACCGCGCCTCCGCCTTGAACATCGCGCACAAGATCCGCGAAACGATGGAGTCCCACCGCTTCAACATGGGCGGGCGGAAATATCTCCAGCGCACCTGTTCCGTGGGATTCTCGGCCTTTCCCCTCTTGCCGGGACACCCCGGTACCTTCCATTGGGAGGATGCCGTTGAAATAGCCGATCAATGCCTCTATGCCGTGAAACGCAGCGGAAGGAATGGCTGGGTGGGCCTGACTTCTGAATTGGTGGATGCGGACTTGGCCTGGGCTCCTCGCATACTGACGGACCTCCCTGGCCTCGTCAAGGAAGGCAAGCTGACCCTGCGGACCTCCTTCGAGAACCCGGAATCATTGGTCTGGTAGGTTCAGCTTCACCCGCTCAATGGACATGCTCGGTGAGCCAATCCACCCACATGCGGGTGACCTGCCTTTGACGGGCGGGGGTGCCGGCGCCATGTCCCGCCTGGGGCCAAGCAAAGAATTTCACGGGGACGCCGCGGTCCTTCAGCGCGCGGTAGAGCTTGTAGCTCTGGGTGGGGGGCACGCGCGCATCCTGGTTCATGGTGAGGATGAGCGTGGGGGCCTGGATCCTGTGTGCCAGCGAGATGGGCGACTGGACCCGGTAGGTTTCCTGGCCTTTGTCCCCATCGAAGGGCAGGGCGCTGAGCATTCCATAGCGCCAAGCCTGGTTGCCATCGGAATAGGCGTATTCATCCACGAAATCTATAACGGCTGCGCCGGACATGCCTGCCTTCCAGACCTCGGGATAACGGCCCAGCAGCCAGGTGGTCATGTAGCCTCCATAGGACCAGCCGCTCACCACCATGCGATCCGGGTCCACCAGTCCCTTGGTCTTGAGGGACTCGATGCCGGCCATTACGTCCTGACCAGGGCCTTTGCCCCAATCCATGGTGATGGCCCGATAGTAGGCGTTGCCAAGGTTGTCGCTACCTCGGTAATTGGGGTTGAACACCAGGAACCCCTTGGCCGCGAGCAGTTGGTTGAGGGGGTTGAAAGTCTCTGAGGATGCCGCATTGGGGCCGCCGTGGATGACCAGCGCCAACGGCAGTTTCTTGCCTGGAGTCGCCTCGGACGGAAAGGTCAGCACGCCGTCCTCGGCCCACCCGCCAGGGCCCTTCCAGGCCACGCGCTCCACCTTTCCAAGGTTCAAGTCCACCAGGAATCCATTGAGGTTGGTGAGGCGGCGGGGCTTGGCCTCGACGGAATCCATCACATACAACTCAACGCCGTGCTGGGCGGTGCGGCCCGTGAAGGCGATGGCGCCGGTGGGAGCCACGCTCACATCGATCCAGAAGGACCAGCTCGGATTGACTTCGCCGAGGTCAAGCGGTTTGGCAGGGCCTTCAAGGGGCTGCACCCATAGCTTTACGCGGGTGCCGTCATTGCCGCCCACGAGCACGCCCTTTCCTCCCGGCATCTAGATGCTGCTGAAGAGGCATCGATCCAGGCCTTCGGTGATGTCGCGGCCGGGCCCGCCATCACTGCCAGCCACGTGGATTTCGTTGATGTTCATCGGATCGCCCTTGCGCGTCCACCAGTAGGAGATGAGCCGTCCATCCGGTGAGAAATTGGGGAAGCCTTCGAAAAACTTTTGGCCCGTGAGTGGGCGGTACGTTCCACTCTCGATGTCCAGCACCTGTACCGAAGCCTGGTCCTGGTCCCCGGTATGGGGAGTCGCCTGGCGTGTGAAGGCGATGCGCTTGCCATCCGGCGACCAGGAGAGAGGCGATGCCGGAGGGCTGGGTGGCAGGCTGACAGGTAGCGTCCAGGTGCCTTGGGTCAGGCGTTTGGCTTCGCCTCCGTCGGCATTCATCACCCAGATGTGCACTGGACGCGCGGCTTCGCCGGTGAAGAGGTCGTCGTTGCCCACCTCGAAGCCGTCCTCGCCTTTCTGCGCCTCGGGAATTTTCGGGGCTTCATCCTCGGTGCCATAAGCGATGCGCTTTCCATCGGGGCTCCAGCTGAAATGTTGGACACCCGTCGCCGAATGGCTCGCCTGCTGGGCCTCGCCGCCCACCATGGGCAGCACGAAGATCTGGGACTTGCCTTCCGCTTCCGTAAGGAAGGCCAAGCGGTCTCCGTTCGGCGACCAGCGTGCATGGGCAAGGCCCTTCCGCCCCTTCACGAGGGTGCGCATGGCGCCGCTTTTGGAATCCGCCCAGGCCAGTTCCCTATCCTGGCGATTGTCCTTTTCATTCACGCGGCTGATGAAGACCGCTACGCCGCGGCCATCCGGGGAGATTTTCGGGTCGGCAAGGCCGACGAGGCGGTTCAGATCCGCCAGCTCGAAGGACCGCCGCTGGAGAGATTTGATGGGGGATGTACCGGGTGCTGGGGATGCCGGGGTCTGGGCTTGGAGAAAGGGGGCAAGGCCCAATAGCGTGGCAAGAATCATGTGGGTGGGCTTCATCATTTCTCCCGGTGGACGAAGCCACAATAGCGCGGCCACGGCGTCTAGGGGGCACTATCGCAGACATTCCTGTTCCAGGGCCCTTCAGCTCCGGATTCCACGCCGGGCGATGCCCATGGTCAACGGCAGGCCGCAGATCATCAGCAGCAGGCCGGCCCGCCAGCCCCAGGCGAAACTTGTGGCACCGATGAGTGAGCCGAGCATCAGGCTCCCCAGGCCGATGCCCGCGTCGAACGCGAACATGAATGTGCCGAAGGCCGCCCCCCGCCGGTCCGGCGACACCACGTTCAACACCTCTGTGTTGAGCAGGGTGTAGACCATCGAATAACCCGCGCCATAGAGCAGGGCGGCGACCACGTGGCGGATCAGGCCCAAGTGGTTCCCGCCCTGTTCCCAATGGCCCCCGCCGAAAGCCATGACTGCCATGCCGGCGATGGCCAGCAGCAGCATCCAGGGCAGCAGCCGGACCGGCCTTTCCCCGAAGCCCGCCGAGGCCATCACCAGGCGCATCACCACCATCCCCAGCGCAAGGCAGGACAGGAAAGCCGAGGGCCATTTGAACCCCAGCGAGATGGCTTCCTGGGTGCTGTAGCTGGTCATGGCGCCGTAGCTGAAGGCCACGAAAAGGAGCACCGAGGATAACAAGAGCACGGGACGGTCCGGCCATTGCATCGGGGGTTTTTCATGACTTTCCAGATGGGCGTCCGCGGGCAGGAACCGCGCAAGCAGGGAAAGCGCTAAAAAGCAGAGTCCAAGCAGAAGGCACATGGTGCGGAAGGACCCATGCTGATACAGCGCAACGCCCACCGAAGGACCGAAGACCACGCCCAGGGGGCTCGCCAGGCCGTACCAGCTCATTCCCTTGGCGCGATCCTGTTCCGGAAGGATGCCGCCCAGCATGGCCACGGTTGACGTGATGAGTCCCGACCACACAGCGCCGTGGAAGGGCGCCAGCACGTAGAAACCCCAGCGCACCGGCAGAAAGGCGTAGATCGCCATGATCAACGTGAAGGCCGTCGCCGTGCTGACCAGGATCCGCCGATGCCCCATGCGATCCGCCATCTGCCCCGTCACCAGGGCCCCCAGGGAGGATCCAGCCGTGAAGATCGCCAGGAAGAGACCGCTCTCCGCCCGCGAAGCGCCCAACTCCAACAGCCGCAAGGGCGCCGTGGGGAAGAGCTGGAAAGCGGCGAAAAAGGTCAGGAAGGTGCAGGACCAGATGAGCAGGAAGGGACGGGTCCAAAGGGTGGGGCGCGGTTCAGGCATCTTTTAAGGATCTCACGGCGAGGGTTCAGGTCGTTTTTCTGCGCTGAACCAGCCTCAGGCACAACACCCAGGCCACTACGAGACAGGCCGCCCCAGCGCCCCAGCCGAACCGGAACGAGTAGTGCTGCATGATCCAGCCGATGACCAGGCTGCCCGACGCGACCCCGGCATCAAAGGCTGCATACAGCGCGCCTACCGCGGCACCCCGGCGGGCCCCGGAGCTCCGGGTCATGACTGCCGCAAAAATCAATGTGTGGACAAGGCCGTAGCCCGCGCCATAGATTAGGGCGCCCAGGATGTGACGGAGGAGTTCCAGATCCTGGCCCAGGAAGGTGCCGCCGGGCATGATCGCCAGAATCAGGTTCCCCACGAAAGCCAGCGCCATCATCTCCGGCACCAGGCGCATCGGATCGGACCCGAGTCCGCGGAGGCCAAGGATGAATCGCATTCCGACCATGCCCAGCGCGAAACAAGTGAGCAGCGCCGATGGCCAGGCCAGGTGGAGCGCCAAGGCTTCCTGCGCCGCATAAGGCGGCATGGGGCTGTAGCTCAGGGCCAGTAAAAAAAGGATCGCGGCCGGAAGCCAGACGCTGCGTTCGGGCAGGCCGAAATTCAGGGGCGGCCGCTGCTCTTTCGGAGGATCCTTCGGCAGCCTTCCCACCAGCACATGCAAGGCAAGGAAAGACCCACCAAGCAGAGCCATGTGCCAGTGGAATCCCAGGTGCGGAAAGAGCCACAGGCCCAACAGCGGTCCCACTGCCACACCGCCGGGGCTGGCCAGGCCGAAGAGAGACAGGCCTTCGGCGCGATTTTCATCAGGCAGCAGTCCGCCCACTTCCGCCATCGAAGCTGTCCGCAGCCCAGACCAGAGCAGGCCGTGCAATGGTGCCAGGGCGTAGAAGCCCCAGCGCCCGGGCATCAGCGCATAGACGCCAAAACAGGCCGCGCAGAAAAGCGATGCTCCGCGCAGCACCCGCCGCTGCCCCAGGCGATCTCCGAGCGGGCCCGTGAACAGCGCGCCCAGCCCCGAACCCACCGTGAAGGCCGCCATGAACCGGCCGCTCTCGGCCAGCGTAGCGCCCAACTCCCGCAGGCGCAGAGGCAGCACAGGGAAAATCTGATACCCCGCCGCAAATATGAAGAAGAAGAAACCCCAAAGGATGAGGAAGGAGCGGGACTTCAAAATGTCACGGACCTTATGCATGGGCGACCCGGGCCCACAGGGCGAAGAGAATGCAGCAGCAGGAGCAGTCCAGCGGCAGGAAAGCTGTAGAAAAAAACCGGGATCGGCTCTCGTACATAGGAATAGGCTACCCGACACCATCGGCTGAGTGGCTGCACCGCGTCTTTGCCGCATGGAGCCATACCTACGCCGACGATTCACTTCTCTCGCGATACCCTGGAGTTTCTGTCTTGAGGCATCCATGAATCCCGAACAACTCCAATCCGAAGTCGAACGCATCCGCAAAGGTGGCCATGCCAAGGCCCACGAAAAGAATGCCGAGGTGGGCAAGCTTTTCGCGCGGGAACGCCTCCGCCTGCTGGTGGACGAGGGCTCCTTCGTCGAAGATGGCCTTTTCGCCAATGCCTTGCATAAAGACCTTCCGGCGGACGGCGTGATCACGGGAACCGCGACGGTGGGCGGCCGTCCAGTGGTTCTCATGGCCAACGATTCCACCATCAAGGCGGGCAGCTGGGGCGCGCGCACGGTGGAGAAGATCATCCGCATCCAGGAAGTGGCCTTGCGGCAGAAGGTGCCCATGCTTTATCTCGTGGACAGCGCCGGGGCGCGCATCACCGACCAGCTCGACATGTTTCCGGGCCGCCGCCACGCTGGCACGATCTTCCACATGGAAGTGGCGCTCTCGGGCCTGGTGCCGCAGGTGTGCCTGCTCTTCGGGCCTTCCGCGGCGGGCGGCGCGTACATTCCGGCCTTCTGCGACGTGGTGATGATGATCGAGGGCAACGCGAGCATGTACCTTGGCAGCCCGCGCATGGCTGAGATGGTCATCGGCGAAAAGATAAGCCTCGAAGACCTGGGTGGAGCGCGCATGCACTGCTCCATTTCCGGCTGCGGGGATTTCCTGTGCAAGACGGAAGCCGATGCCATCGAACTCTGCAAAACCTACCTGGGCTATTTCCCGCTGCACTGCGAAGCTGCCCTGCCGATAGGAGAGCCAAAGCCCGTCGCAGCCAAAGCCAAGCCGCTTGGAGACATCGTGCCCAAGGACAGCAACGCCGCGTTCCAGATGAAGGATTTCATTGAAGGCCTAGTGGACGATGGCTCCTTCCTGGAGCTCAAAAAACTCTATGCGGGCGAGATCATCACGGGGCTGGCTCGGTTGGATGGCCGGCCCGTGGGCATCGTGGCCAACCAGCCGAGGGTCAAGGGCGGCGTGCTGTTCGTGGATAGTGCCGACAAGGCCACGCGCTTCATGACCTTGTGCGACGCCTTCGGGATTCCGCTCGTATTCCTCAGCGATGTGCCGGGCTTCATGATCGGCAGCGCCGTGGAAAAGCAGGGCATCATCCGCCACGGCGCCAAGATGATTTCGGCCATGGCATCGTGCAGCACGCCGCGTTTTTGCGTGGTGGTGCGCAAGGCCTACGGGGCGGGCTTGTACGCCATGAGCGGCCCGGGCTTCGATCCCGACGCCACCCTCGCGCTGCCCACCGCCAGCATCGCCGTCATGGGCGCCGAGGCCGCCGTGAACGCCGTCTTCGCCAACAAGATCGCGGACAAGCCCGAAGAAGAACGCGCCGCCTACATCCAGGCGCTCCGCGACGAATACAACGAAGACGTGGACCTGAAGCACCTGGGCGCCAATCTGCATGTGGATGCCATCGTGGATCCCAGCGACCTGCGCCATGAACTCATCACCCGCCTGGGCCGCGCCCGCCGCCGGGAAACCTGGCCCGCGAAGCGCAGGAGCGTCACACCGGTGTGAGCCTGGGGCAATGGCCAAACTTGCCCCACGGTAGGGAATGGACGGAAGGGTTTATCGGGAAAAGAATGAGAGTGCGCCTTTCCATGGGCCTGAAATCCTGACCCCTATCCTTTTTCCTCCTGGAGGCCCCATGAAATACCTGGACGATGCCCGCGACATAAAGTTCAACCTTTTCGAGTGGCTGGATCTCGACGCGGTGTTGAAATCCGACGCCTACGATGAGTTCGACCGCGAGCAGCTGGAGATGGTGCTGGATGAGGCGCTGAAGGTCAGCAAGGGCAGCGTCGCGGCTTGCAACGAGGCGGGCGACCGCATCGGGGCCAAGTTCGAGAATGGCAAGGTGAGCCTGCCCGAGGGCTTCGCGACCGCCTATCAGGACCTGGCTTCCGGGGGGTGGATCAGTCCCACGATGAGCCCTGCGTTCGGGGGCATGGGACTGCCCGATTCGGTGGGCACCGGCATCAGCGAATTCATCATGGGAGCCAATACCTCACTGAGTCTCCAGGTGCTCCTCAACCGGGGCGCCGCCCACCTCATCGAGAATTTTGGAACCGAAGAACTGAAGGCCACCTACTGCGAACGCATGTATGGCGGCGTTTGGGCAGGCACCATGTGCCTCACGGAAGCCGGCGCAGGCAGCGATCTCGGAGAAATCAAGACCACGGCGGCCAAGCAAGCCGACGGCAGCTACCTCATCACCGGCGAAAAAATCTTCATCACCAGCGGCGACCATGACCTGACCCCCAACATCATCCACGCGGTCCTGGCCCGAACGCCGGGGGCTCCCGCAGGCGCCAAGGGACTCAGCCTGTTCGTGGTTCCCAAGGTCCGCGTGAAGCAGGATGGTTCCCTGGGCGACCCCAATGATGTGGCCTGCGCAGGCATCGAGCACAAACTCGGCATCCATGGATCGCCCACCTGCAGTCTGGTGTTCGGAAGCAACGGCGGCTGCCAGGGGTTCCTGCTGGGTCAGGAAGGGCAGGGCATCAGCCTGATGTTCCAGATGATGAATGCGGCCCGCTACGAAGTCGGCATCCAAGGGCTGAGCATCGCTTCCGCCGCCCAGCAGGCTGCGTTGGCCTACTCCCATGAACGGCTCCAGGGACGCGTCTTCACCAACAAGAAGGCAGACGCCCCCCAATCCCCCATCGTGCAGCATCCCGAGGTGCGCCGCTCGCTTCTGCTGCAGGCTGCCTATGTGCAGGCCATGCGCGCCCTCGTCTCCTACACGGGCTGGTGCATGGACATGGCGCACACCACACTGGGCGAGGACCATGACCGCTGGCAGGGCCTGGTCGAGCTGTTCACCCCCGTATGCAAGGCCTGGTGCTCGGACTGGGGTTTCCGCGTGACGGAATGGGCCCTCCAGACCTTCGGCGGCTACGGCTACACCATGGATTACCCCGCTGAACAGTACTTGCGGGATTGCAAGATCGCTTCCATCTACGAAGGCACCAACGGCATCCAGGCCCTGGATCTGGTGGGGCGCAAACTCCGCATGCAGGAGGGGCGACCCGTCAAGCACCTGCTGGGCCTGGCGGCCGAAAACGCCCAGTCGCTCGTTTCGGACCCAGTCCTGGGACCCTCCGCCCAGCAGCTCGCCTCGGCCGTGAGGGCCATGGGCACGGTGCTCACCGAGATTCCCACCCGCGTGGATGGCATGTTGCTGACTGTCCTCAACGCTGTGCCCATCCTTGACATGCTGGGCCACATGGTCGGCGGGCACCTGCTGCTGCAACAGGCTGCTGTGGCCAAGGCCAAGCTGGCCGAGCTGCTCGATGGGCGGGGCGTGGCTGCGCAGGATGATGCGGCGATCCGCACCCTTCTCTCCGAAAGCCCAGAAGCGGCCTTCTACCACAACAAGATCCAGGTCGCGATCCACTTCGCCCACCGGGGCCTTCCCCTGGTGGCGGCCCAAGCCGTGGCCCTGCTGGCCGGGGAGACAGGTCCCATGGATGCGGTTTTATAGAATCCTGAATCTGCTCCTGGAGCCGGTGCGAGGCGTTCACGGCCCGAGTTCCAACGTGGCTTTCAGAGCCTCTCCGATCTCTTTCATCACACCGCTTTCCACCTTGCCCAGCCGTTTCACGAGCCTTTCTTTGTCCACGGTGAAGAGTTGCGTGCAATTGGCCCAACTTGGCGCGGGGAGGCCAGTGGCCTTGGTCTTGGGGACTGGGATGTAGAAGACAAAGGGGCGGCCGCTGGTGGTGAGGGGCACCACGATGGTGGTGCGGGCGCCATGGGCGTGATTGCCGAGATCCGTTTGAACGATGATTCCAGGCCTGAATCCGCCCTGCTCGGAACCACGCCGGGGCTCGAAGTTGAGCATCCAGATTTCACCACGGTTGCAGGTCGGCAGAGGCTCGCTCATTTGGCTCTGCCTGCCGGTTTTTTGGATGTTGATTTTGGCTTTGACTTGGCGGATGGTGGGGCCTTGGGCGCCGGATTGGCCTTGTAGGCCTTCTGCGTTGGTTCTGCCACCACCTGGACCTGGGCGGCCATAGCATAACTTACATCCTGGGCATCAGCGTCCTGGGCATAGGCGCGCCAATCATTGGCCAGGCGCTTGCGGGCGGCGGCTTCCTGTTCACGGCGGATCAGTTCAGCAAGAAAGGCGTTCACGCTGAGCGCGCTGCGCCGGGCCGCTTCTTGAAGGAACTGGCCCAGGCTTTCATCGATGCGAAGAGTGGTGCTGAACATGATGCGCTCCTTAGCATCATTTTATGGATTCATCGGAAAACATCAAGGGGAGATGAATTGGGCTGTTGGCTTGGAGCTTTGGGCTATGAGCCATGGGTTTGGAATGGACCGCGCTGAAGGCGCGACCTCATAGCTGATAGCTCATGGCTGATACCCAGGGACCCGGGACTTGGTACTTCAGGCTCCAGGCTATGGCTCCTCCGATTAAACTAAAACGGTCACCTGAACGGTCCCCTATGCTCCGAGCCCTCCTCTTCATGTCCGCCCTTCTGGTCGCTGCTGACGCTGCGGCACAGCAACCTTCTGGAACCACGGCCCCACCCAGGATCGTTGTTTTCGAGGCTACTTCCAACGCGGTGCGGCCAGGGGATTCAGTGGGTTTGCGCTGGGATTGCGCAGTCACAGGGAAGGTGCGGCTGGACCCCGGCGGGATGGTGATGGAAGCCAAGGGCCAGGCCACGGTCAAGCCGTCCGCCACCACCATCTACACCCTTACCGAAGCCAAGCCTGGCGGCGCGATGCTGGGCCGCGTGGAGGTCCGCATCGAACCCTACGCGCCCTACGGCGAGCCCGCGAAAGTCTGTGCCTTCGAGGCCAGCACCCATGCTGTGCTGCCTGGCGAGCCGGTGGTGCTGCACTGGACTTGCACGGGCACCGCCAAGGTGAAACTGGAACCCGGCGGAATGGAACTGGATGGCCAGAGCGAGATCACCGTCACGCCATTGGAGACCACGCGCTACACCATCACCGCCTCCAATTTTTCTGGAGGGGCCTCGCGCACGGTGGAAGTGCAGGTATTGAAATCCCCGGTTGGGCAGCCTGCGCGGGTCTGCGCGTTCACGGCGGAGCAGAGCGCCATCCGGCCCGGCGACCCCGTGGAACTGCGCTGGGAATGCGTGGGCGATTCCAAAGTCCGCCTTGAACCTGGCGGGCTCGAGCTGGATGGCAAGGATCACATCACCGTGCAGCCCTCGGAAACAACGGTATATACGCTGAGCGCCATGAACATCCTGGGCGGCTCCAGCCGTAGCCTGGAGATCCGCGTCATACCTGGACTTCCGGAGAGAGTCGCCAGCGTGCCCGAAGCGGCTAAAAGCGCTGAATCCGCAATCATCCCTGAATCCCAACAAATCAATGATCAATCCGCGAAGGCCGTGATCGAAAGTCCGAAGCGCGTATCTGAAAAGGCTAAACCCACAGCTGCTTCGGCAGCCTTGATCACAGGCGCAGCGGTAGCCAATGAAACCAGCAGCCACCCTGTCTCCCGTACCGCCCCTGCGGATGCCATGAAAACCACCGCTTTCCGCGAAGCGAATCTGCCCCTGGCCATTGCGTTGAGCGAAGCCCAGCGGGCCGCCGCTCCGCCTGAGCGTTGGACAGTGCGCCTGGTGGTGTCTGGTTCCATCGGTGGCCTTAAACTGCTGGCCAAACATGGTGGGAAAGATGCCGAAGATCTCATGGTGCTGCCCTTTATCCGCAAAGATGGCATTCGCTGGTGGCAGGCGTGCTATGGCGCCTTTCCAAGCAAAACAGCGGCGCTGCATGCCTACGCCAAGCTGCCGGAAGCTCTGCGAAAGGCGCTTTCCACACCCCTGCCACTGCATCTGGATCGGCTGCCAGGGGACCTGCCAAAGGCAATCGAACCCGAAGCCTGATCAAGCAGGATTCCATTCAGGGTTTGGCGCAGGCGCGTAATGCCGGCAAGTGCTGGCTCCGCGCAGCCTCCTGGAGTCGCTGGAACACCATGCGCACATCGCTTTCACGGATCTGGGACAGAAGCCGGTCGTACAGTGCGATGGATGCCACCTCGATTTTCACACCAGCGTCGCAGGCTTCGGGCAAGGTGGCGGGTGTCGAGGGCGGCGCCCCTTGATAGGGATTGGGGGGCATTTCAATCTTGTAGGTTCGAAAGAGGTCCGCCAGGGCTTCCTGGTCGCGGTGCTCGGCATCTACGATGCTGAGAAAAGGCTCCACGGCCCCGAACTTTGCCAGCACTGCCGCATAGGTGGCCTCGGCTTTGCGCCCATCGGCCAAAGCTTCCAGCAGCGCGGCGCGGGTGGCATCCGCCAAAGGCAGTGGTGCTGGGATCGGCGCCGGCAGTGGCGATTGGGCCTGGAGCACTAGGAATGCCAGCATGCCGCACCATCCTGCGAAGTCCATGAAGCGGAAAGCACCTCGCTGCTACGATTTTCGCATGTCCTGTCCAGCCAGCGGAAAACCCTGGTTCTAGATTCGATCCAGCGCAGCCTGCAATTTGGCCTTCACTTCCGCCGCATGGGCTGGATCCAGCCGTTCGGTGAGCGTGAATAGTGCCCGCGGATTCACCGCGGTGACTTCCACGGCGTGTGTTTGTTCGCGCACAACCACATTGCAAGGCAGCAGCACAGATACATCAGGCTCCAGAGCCATGGCCTCGAAGGCCACATCTGGAAGGCAGGCGCCCAGGATCACCCGGCGCACCGAATCCTTGCCGAGCTTGGCTTTGAAGATGGCTTGGGTGTCCATCTCGGTGGGTACTCCAAAGCCTTCCGCCAACAGCGCAGCGCGCGTGCGGGCCAGGACATCATCAAAATTCGCGCCGGGGATGGTTATGGAGAATGCGTAAGAAGACATGATCAACCCCTAAGCCGTTGCGCCAAAACAATTTGAACAGTGTGATTGCGGTCCGGCATAAGGGGCCGTAGCAAAACAACCTGAACTGCACAGGTTATTTTGACACGGCCCCTAAGAAGTAAGTGCGGTCCAGGGTCCCGCGTTGTGGACATCGGTGAAGCCCTGGCGCTTCAGCAAAGATACGGCCATGGCGCTGCGGGATCCACTGGCGCAGCAAAGCACCACCGGCCGCGCCGCATCCAGTTCCTTGCTGCGTGCCTGGAGTTGATCCAGCGGTATGTTTTTCGAGCCTGGAGCGTGGCCGCCGCGGAATTCCGAAGGCGATCTCACATCCACCACCTGCGCGCCCCGGGCCATCAAAAGCGAGAGCTTCTCCGCGGGGAGTCCGCGCCGCTGCCAAATCATCCAGGCAATGAACAGGAGGACGGGAATCCAGATCCAAACGGTCATCGGGCTCCCGCCGCTTCCAAGGCCTGCACCAGGGCCGGGGCCTGCTGCACGCCTACCCAGCGTTTGGCTATCTGCCCGCCCTTAAGCACCACCAATGTGGGAATGCTCTGCACGCCGAAGGTCGCGGCGAGCTGGGGCTCTTCATCCACATTGACTTTGGCGATGATGGCCTTGTCGCCGAGAGCGTCGGAAACCTGGTCCAGGATGGGACCTTGCATGCGGCAAGGACCACACCAAGGGGCCCAGAAATCGATGAGGACGGGCGAGCCCTGCTTGGCAACTTTATCGAATGCGCCCGTGGTGATGTGGATGACGTTGGACATGTTGATCTCCCTTGAAAGGTTATTTACTGAAGGCCCAGATGAGGCCCATGAAGCCGCCGTAGAGCATGGTGCGAAGCGGCGTAGCGGTGAGGGGACAGGTGCCGGTGCGGCACCCCACCAGTTTTTGGTAGGCAAAGCCCAGGACAGCGCCGACAACGAGGCCCAGGATGATGCGCTTCGTGAGGATCAGATTCATGACTGGATCCCGCAAGCCGGCGCATCCTCTTTCACGCCGAGCTTACGCAGGATGGTGACCATCAGGCACCAGTTGGTGAAGGCGCTTTGAAGCAGGTTGGCACCCACGAAAGCGGTGAACCAAAGAAAGTTTGGACTCACGTAGTGCGCGAGCAGAAGGCTGGCCAGGATGAAAGTTCCAGCGATGGCGTGAAGGGCGCGGTTGACGGTCATGAAAGCTCCTGAGGAGAGAGCCCGGCCCTCCGCTGAAGTTCAGCGGCGTGGCCGCGGCGGGCGACGAGGTAATAGAGCACGGGAATGGAGGGAACGGAAAGCAGAGTCGCGGCGACGGATCCGGCCATCAGGCTGATGGCCAGCCCTTGGAAGATGGGGTCGGCCAGCATCACGAGGGAGCCCACGATCACGGCAGCAGCGGTGAGCAGGATGGGCCGGAAGCGCACCACGCCTGCTTCTTCTACGGCGGCTTCCAGGCTCATGCCTTCCCTCAGTTTCAATTCGATGAAGTCCACCAGGATGATGCTGTTGCGCACGATGATGCCGGCGCCGGCGATGAAACCGATCATGCTCGTGGCCGTGAAGAAGGCGCCGAACAGACCATGCGCAGGGATGATGCCGATAAGGGAAAGCGGGATCGGCACCAGGATCACGAAGGGGATGGTGAAGCTCTCGAACCAGCCCACCACCAGCACGAAGATCAGCACCAGCACCGCGGCGAAGGCCAGGCCGAGATCCCGGAAGACTTCCAGCGTGATGTGCCATTCCCCATCCCATTTGATGGCCAGTTTTTCAGTATCGGCAGGGTGCTCCAGGCCGTAGCGGGGGATTAGGGGCCGTGACAATACAACCGGTGCTTTCCCGGTTGTATTGCTACGGCCCCTTATGCCGGCCCACCATCCTGATAACCAAGTTGATTGATCGCGACGGCGCACTTCACCACCGGTGCCCTTCAGCTGGTCCAGCTTCTTGTTCAGCGCAGAAAGGGCATAGACCGGGCTTTCGATTTCCCCCGCAAGATCGCCGAACACATAGCTCAGGGGTTTGAGATTCTTGTGCATGATGTCGGGCTGCTCAAATCCAGTTTGCACGGTCACCAGCTCGGAGAGCGGCACCGCGCCCCGCATTCCGGGCACCGTGAGCTGAAGCAGCTGGTCCAGGCGCGAACGCTGGCCGGCGGCCATCTGGAGCACCACAGGCACCTGGGCCGCGCCGCGCTGGACGTGGAAGGTGCCGAGCGGCATCCCCTGGCCCGCCATGAAAAGACTCTGCACCACGCTGTTGGGCGCTACGCCGTGCAGCGCGGCTTTTTCGCGGTCGAGGACCAGCGTGATCTTCGGGCTGGTCGTGTTCAGCGTGGAATCCACATCCACGATGCCTTTGGTGCTGGTGAAGGCGGCGAGGACTTCCTTTGATAGGCGATTGCGTTCAGCCTCGGAAGGCCCGTAGATTTCGGCCACCATGGTGTCCATGACCGGCGGGCCGGGTGGGATTTCAACGATCTTCATCCGCGCACCAGTTGGAACGGTGATCGCTTCCAGCTCAGGCCGAAGGCGCGTGGCGATGGCGTGGCTTTGGGCCTTGCGCTCTCCTTTGCCTACCAGATTCACTTGCAGGTCCACCATTTCAGCGCCTTCGCGCAGGAAACTATGGCGCACCATCCCGACAAACGTGAAGGGCGCAGCCACGCCGGAGTAGATCTGCACGTCCTTCACTTCGGGCTCTTGCAGCAGGCGACGGGCCACGGACTGTCCGACCGCCAGCGCGTTTTCTTTCGGCGTGCCCGCGGGCAGATCAAGCTGCACTTGGAATTCGGACTTATTGTCGAAGGGCAGCATCTTCACCTTCACCACGCCAAAGCCCACCAGGGACATCGCGCCGATCAACAACACGATCACGCCGCCGAAAAAGGCCAGGCGGACCGGGACGTTGAACAACAGGGCCCGCATGACTTTCCGGTAGAGCCTCGACACCGTGGTTTCCGGTGCGGTTTCCAGGTTGTCTTCAGGAGAATCAGTCAATGGCTCTGGCGGCGCGGTATCCACATCCGCAGGGTGCAAGCCGCTGTCATCAATCTCGGGAAGATGGGCTTCCTTCTTGAAAATATTGAGCGCGGCCCAGGGGCTGATGATGAACGCGATGAGGAGGCTGAAGAGCATCGCCAGGCTTGCGCCCACGGGGATGGGACGCATGTACGGTCCCATGAGCCCGCGCACGAAGGCCATCGGCAGGATCGCGGCGACCACCGCGAAGGTCGCCAGGATGGTGGGATTGCCCACTTCGTCCACGGCTTCCACCACGACGCGGGCGAAGCTTTTGCGCGGTCCCGGCAGGTGCATGTGCCGGTGGATGTTTTCCACCACCACGATCGCGTCGTCCACGAGGATGCCGATGGAAAAGATGAGCGCGAAAAGCGTCACGCGGTTCAGCGTGTAGCCCATCAGGTACGTGAGCAGCAGTGTCAGCGCCAGCGTCACCGGCACCGCCACGCCCACCACCACCGCGCTGCGCCAGCCCATGGCGAGCAGGATCAATACGATGACGGACAGCGTTGCGATGAGAAGGTGTTCGATCAGCTCGTTGGATTTGTCGCCGGCGGTCTCGCCGTAGTTGCGGGTCACATCGAGCTTGAGATCGCGGGGGATAAGTCCGCCTTTCAGCGCCTCGACTTTTTCAAGCACTCGGTCCGCCAGCGCCGTGGCATTGGTGCCTGCGCGTTTGGAAAGCACCACCGAAACCGCCTGCTCGAAGCCCGGCTGGGCCTTTCCGCCATAGAGCACCACCGGCGGTTCAGGCTCGGGTGCATCAATCACCTTGCCCACATCGCCCAGGTAAATGGGACGTTGATTCCGCACCGCCACCACCAGACGATTGAGTTCCGAAGCTTCCAGCACAAATCCGCTGGCTTCCACTTCGGTGCGCTTGCCGCCATCCACCAAGGCTCCTGCGGGAAGCTGCGCCTCGGCGCTTTGCAGCGCGGGCATCAATTCGGCCATAGAGATATTCAAGCTGCGGAGCTTGGTGGCATCGGGTTCGATGCGCACGGTCCGGCGTGCGCCGCCCACCACTTTCACTTGGGCCGTGTTGGGAACTTCCGAGAGTTCCCGGGCCACTTCTTCACCGAGTTTTCGTAAACCGCCAGGGGTTTGATTCTCACCATGCAGCGTGAGCGTCAGGAAGGGCACGTCATCAATGGTGAGCAGGCGGACCATGGGCTTCATGGCGCCTGCCGGCATGAGTTCAGGGTGCGCTGCAAGTTCCTGATGGATCTTCACAAGGCTGGGTTCCTGGGGCTCGTTCACTTTGAAGCGCACGGTGATCAGGGCCACTCCGGGGCGGCTGACGCTGTACAGGTACTCCACGCCGGGAATGCCCCAAAGGCGGCGTTCCAGCGGCGTTGTGAGCTGGCTTTCGACTTCCTTGGGGCTGGCGCCGGGATAGGGGACGATGAGATCCACCATCGGCACGATGATCTGGGGCTCTTCTTCCCGGGGCGTGAGCACCACCGCCAGGACTCCCAGCATGAGCGAAGCCAGCACGATGAGGGGTGTCAGCTTGCTTCGGAGGAAGGTCTTGGCCAGCCGCCCGGCAAAGCCCAATTTTGGCTCGTGCATCATTGCGCCACCTCAATGGGCTGGCCATCCTTCAGGTTGCCCGGTTGGTCCACCACGGCTTCGCCTTTGGCGAGGCCTGCCTTGACTGGAAAGCGGCCGCCCTCGGCCTCGCCCAGGGAAAGCCAGCGCAGCTGCGCCTTGCCATCCTTGAGGATGAACACACCGTTGAGTTCTCCGCGTTGCACCACGGCCGTGCGTGGAACGGAAATGTCAGAAGCAGTCTTGGCAGAAGGCGGAAGCTGCAGCCGGGCGAAGCTGCCCGTGCGGAGCTCGCCCCCGCCTTTGAGGACGCGTGCCCGGAGCGAGCTCCGATGGGAGATGGGATCGCCCCCGGGAGCCAGCGCAGTTATCTGCGCGGTGCCGGTATGGCCATCGCTTTCAAAGGGCAGAGCCTGTCCTGTTTTCAGGTTCTTCGATTCAGATTCGGAAACTGTGGCTTGAAGTTCCAGGGAACCCTGGCCTTCGAGGTCCACCAGCGGCATGCCTGGGCCCACGAAGTCGCCATCGGAAACGCGCTTGGCTTGAACGACCCCAGCGAAAGGCGCCCGGATCTGGGTGTAGGCGATGTTGGCCTTGACGCCCGCGAGGCCTGCCTGGGCTTGCGCGAGTTGCGTCTGTGCCATTTCCAATTCGCTGGGTGTCGATGCGCCCAGCTTTTGAAGGGCCTCCACTCGACGGTGGTAGGCCGTTGCGGCGGCGAGCCCGGCTTCCGCGGCCTTCAGACCGCTTTGGAGATCATCATCCGCAAGGCTCACCAACAGCGCACCCGCTGCCACGCGGCTGCCTTCGACGACATGGACCTTTTTCACCGAGGCAGCCATGCGGGTGGAAAGCGTGGCGCGCTGGGTAGCGCTGAGCGTGGCGGCCACCCAGGATTCGGTGGTGCTGTCGCCGCCAGCCACCAGATGCACCTTCGCGGTGGGCAACGTGAGGGCAGCGGTGGCTTCGTGCTTCTGGCAGCCGACAGCTGCGAGCAAGAGAGCCAGGGCGGAAAGGGTGATGAGCGGGCGCATTATTGGACTCCTTCGATGGGCTGGCCCTGGGCGAGGCTCAGTTGGGCGCGGCTTATGCGCAATTCGTATTGGCTGTTGAGAAGCAAGGTGCGGGCGCCGGACAGTCCAGCCTCGGCATCCAGCACTTCGGTCAGGGGGAGCAGTCCTTCGCGATGGCGGGCTTGGCGCAGGGTCCTTACGGATTCCGAGGCTTCCACCGCTTCCTGCGCCATTTTGATGCGGGCCGAGGCGCTCTCCATGGCGAGGCGCGCTTCAGAAACTTCACGCCCGGCGACTTGTTCTTGCCAGCGCAAATGGTAGGAAGCTGCGCGCTCCATGGCTTTGGCGGAGGATACGCGGCGCCGGTCCGGGCCGGAAAAAATAGTCCACCTGAAGCCAAGGCTGACTTCGCTCCAATTCCCCCCGGTGCTCCAGGTGTTGTGCATGGTGCCGAGTCCAAGGTTCAGGCCCACTTCCGGAAGCAGGATCCCCTGCGCGGCTTTGGCGCCTTGCAGCGCGGCCTGCCATTGGAACTTGGCGGCCTGCAGATCACCGCGGGTTCCCTGAATGGCCCCTGCTGATGGGCCGGTTTCCGCTTTCAAAGAGGTGGCCAGGGTGATGGGCGCGACTTCCTTGCCTGTGAGCAGCGCAAGGCCAGAACGCGCGGAGGCCACCCGCTGGCGTGCTTCAACGAGACCCGCTTCGGCTTGGGCGCGATAGGCGCGGATGCGAAGGCCCTCCGCCTGCAACATCAGCCCTTGGTCGACGCGAGCCTGCACGAACCGTTCGACTTCCCGGGCCTGCCTGAGGCTGTCCTCGGCGTAGACCATCCCCTGCTCCGCCACCTGGGCGCCAAAGTAGGCCTGCACCACGGCCAGCGCCACCTGTTGCCGCCGATGGGACTGGCTGGCGGCTTCGGCATCGGCCATGGCGCCCCCGGCTTTGCGGGCTGCGGTGATGCGTCCACCGGTATAGAGCGGCTGGCTCAGGGTCAAGCCTCCGCCGATGCCAGTGATGGCGTCGGGTTTGTTCAGGCTCGCCGGGTTGAAATCCATCTGCGCGATGCGGGCCTGATTGAGCTTCATGCCGAAGGCCATCATGGGCTGGTCCGTGCGCACGAGGCCCGCCGACAGGCTGACAGTCGGCAAATTCAGATCCCGCATGGCGCCGGCTTCGGCCTTGGCGCGGTCCACCATGGCTTCACCCGCCTGAAGTCCGGGTTGATCAGTCCAGGCGAGCCGGATGGCGGCCTCAATAGTCAGTGATTCTGGGGCCACTTGCGCCGGCAAGGGCATTGCCAGGACGGGGACCGCGAGAAGAAAATTCAAACGCTTGCTTATCAAGGAATACTCCTTCGAAAAAAATTCAGCCTAATGACTTGAAGCTTTCCTGGATGCGATGGCTCACGTGGGCGCATACCAGATCACAGACTTCGGCGACCATGGGCGACACGACTTCGAAACTTGCCTGGGTGCCCTCGGGCTGGCGGCGCACCAGGCATTCCCTGACAAGCAGCGTCAGATGCTTCGAGGCATTGGACACCTGAAGGCCGGCCCGTTGCGATAATTCGTGTTGGAGGAGAGGGCCCTGGGCGGCGAGCAGCACCTGTAAAAGCCGAAGCCGGGATGGGTCGCCCAGAGCCTTGAAAAGTCCGCCCGCCTGGTCAAGCAGGTTGGCCTTTGCGCCTTCGAGGCTTTCGGTGGTGCACGTGGGGTGGGTGCTGGGAGTCATTGATCACCTTTCCAGCTAATCATATAATCAATAAGGAAAATAGCAAACAAAAAAACAGACCCGGAAATTCAATGATGCGCAAATTCCTAATGGAGAGCCCGGTAGCTTTTCTTGGCACGGTCGCTCACGTGTCCGCAGACCAGATCGCAGATATTGGAGACCAACGGGAGGATCGGGCTGAAGAAGACCGTGTTGCCGTTCGGTTCCCTTGTCACCAGGCCCACCCTGACCAGACAGGCCAGGTGCTTGCTGGCGTTGGCCTGGGAGAGTCCCGTGGCGTCGGCCACCGCTCCCTGGCTTTGGGGGCCCTTCGCATCCAGAAGGGCGCGCAGGATGCGCAGCCGGGATTGGTCGCCCAAGGCCCCGAAAAGGCTGGTCACCTGCTCGATCATGGCATCGCTGAGTCCGTGTTTCATTCTTCCCTCACAACCAAACAGTAATATTCCGGGCTGGTTGAGTCAACACCCTGAGGGATTGGATGTGGGGTTCAAAGTGGCGGCTGTGAGGGGTATTTGGTGATCTTCGACACACGAGGGTGGCTGGTAACCGTCTTTTCGGAGTCCAGGTGGAGGTTCCCGGTTCCCTGCGCCGCTTGCCAGCGAATAGGGCCGCAGATGCTCGGTGCGAGGGAATTATGGAGATGAAGAATCTCTGTGTTTTGTAATTCTTACTTATTCTAATTTAGTTATATTGATATATGACTAAGATCACTGAATAATTGTTAAAAAGGGAGGATGTTGAGCGTGCAGCCGGTTTCATCTTGCCCCAACCAACCCGCCGACCGCATTTCATGAAAGGAAAGCCCATGCGATTTCCCGCTAGTTACGTGCTTCCGGCCTTGGCGCTGCTGGCCGCGGCACTCCCCCTGGTGGCCCAGGCCAAAGGCAGCGACACGAAAGGGAAGTACTACTTCAAGAAGAGCTGCAAGGCCTGCCATGTGAAAGGCGGCTCGGCGAGCGAACTCACCCCCCTTTCCAAAACCCAGGCCCAATGGAAGAAATTCTTTGAAGCGGCCAAGCATGGAAAAGGCGGCGTGCCCATTACGCCCAAATTCGGGACGCCGGAACAAATCCTGGACATCAAGACCTTCCTGGTGAACCACGCGTCTGATTCCCCCCAACCCGAGACCTGCGGCGGCTGATCAAGCCCTTGCCTGAACCTAGCCGGGGCACGCCGCCGCGCCTGCGGCAGAAGGGCGTCGCCTCGCCTTTTTTCGCCTTCGAACCATTTCATAAGGAGCCCTCATGCACATCACCCGTATCACTGCCCTGCTGCTGGCCGGCTTTGGCCCGCTAGCTCTGGGAGCCCAAACACCTGATCAGGACGACATCAAGAAACAGATCCAGGAGCTCAAAAAGCAGGTAGATGTCCTGGAGGAAAAGGCCAAGGAGCAGGACAGGACCTTGACCAAGGTCGAGACCAAGGTGGCCCAGGACAACATCGCCTGGGGCGGGGATCTCCGGACCCGCTTCGATAGCCAGGAATGGAACTTCAAACCCTATCAGCAGTTCATGGGCTTCTCGCCCCAGGCCATGGCGGGCCCCGGTGGCAGCACGTTCTACGTGCCCTCGCCCGTGGCCATGCCGGTTCCGGCGCAGGACTACAACAACTCCGTGCAGTGGTCAACCCGGCTGCGCCTGCGCATGGGCATGAACATAAATGAGCATGCCAAGATCATGGGTCGGCTGACCATGTTCAAGGTCCACGGCGGAGCCGATGTGCCGACCTTCAACGGTTCGCCGAACACGGTCGCCAATTCCTTCAACAGCGGCAAGGTGCCCACCAACGACATCCTGCATGTGGAACGCGCGAGTTTCGTGTATGACTGGCCCTCGGTGGGTGTGCTTTCCATCGGCCGCCAGAACACATCGGATGGCCCGCCTTTGGAGGTCCGCGAAGGCGGCGAACGCCAAGCGACGCCGCAGGCCTTGGCGGTGAACGCCATGGTGGACGGCATCGGCTGGAAGTTCCACTTGGACAAGTTGGGGCTGCCGGAGAACACGCTCCTGGGCTTCTGCTACGGGATCGGCTACGAGAGCGGGTTCGGCGGTGGCGGCGCCACCAAGAGCAGCGCAGCGGTGGTGGGCTTCAACTTCTTCCCGGCCACCAATGGCGGTACGGCCCTGACACCTGGCCAATACCCGCAGCCAGCCTTGCAGGTGAACACCATCGGTCCGCTGAAGGACAGCACCGTGCTGGGCGTGATGTACGACATGCCCCTGCTGTTCGAAGCCTTCGGCACCGTGCATGCGGCAAACGTCTACTTGGGTTTCAACCGCTTCGGGAACATGACCGACATCCCCTACGGCAGCCTTAACAACTTTCCCGTTCCGGCGGCCGCCGGCATGGGCGGCATGCCTTCTTCGCAATACGTCACAGCCACCAACAACCTGGGCGATATGGACCAGTGGACCGCCACCTGGAAGCACAGGATCGGCGACACCTTCACCTATTTCGGCAGCTTCGGCTACATCAAGAGCCATCCGAACGGCAAGGTGTCCCAGTACGGCGCCTACTGGAACATGCCCGCACCCTTCGGCGGCTCGAACTACCAATTGACGGGCTTTGGCGGCTTGCTGGGCGACCCCATCAACAGCCAGAGCGCGACCGCGTACTACGCCGGCCTTCGCTACGACCCGACCTCCAATCTCGGGCTTGGACTGGAATTCAATCACGGCTCTCCGAAATGGTTCACTTACAGTCCAGCCACTGGTGAAGCCACTGAAAAACTCGGCACCCGCGGCGATGTATGGGAAGCCTACATCCACTGGAGTTTCGTGAAGAACGTCGCCCTGCGCGCGGGCTACATCGACTACAAGTACAGCACCGCCTTCAGCGGCTGGCACATCGCGCCCATGGGACTGGAGAACTTCGACCTCAACAAGAATCCAATGATGCAGTACGGCTTCCCGGCGGGCATCAAGAACACCTATCTGGCGCTGGAAGTGAAGTTCTAGAAGTCCGGGCACGGCCCTGTTTGCGACGCACAGGAGAGGATCATGGAACGACGCACCTTCATGGAAATCATTGGCGCTGGGTCCATGATCCTTCCGCCATTGGCCTGCAACTTCCGCAGGCCGGTGGCGGCGGGGCCAACCTTTCTGGATGGCATCGCCACCACGTGTGAGCTGTGTCCGAACAAGTGCTCTGTCCTCGCCGTGGTGAAGGACGGGCACATCGCCAAGCTGAATCCGAATCCGGAAAACCCGAAGTCGCGGGGAATGCTGTGCGCCCGCGGGAACGCCGCCGTGCAGCAGGTCTACGATCCGGATCGGCTCAAGCAGCCGCTCATCCGCGTGGGCGCCCGGGGCGAGGGGAAATGGCGCCCGGCGAGCTGGGACGAAGCCTTTGATTACACCGCGAAAAAACTCAGCGACATCAAGTCGAAACACGGACCCGAAGGCACTCTATGGTCCAGCACCGAGGGTTTCCAGGAAATATTTTTCAAGAACCTCGGCCAGGCCTTCGGCAGCCCCAACGTCATGCGCCATCCGAGCCTCTGCCTGGCCTCCGTGAACCTGGCCTACTCCATGACCTACGGCACGGTGCCGAGCTTCGATCTGCTCAACGCCGACTACGTGATCATGGCGGGCGCCAACCGCTTCGAAAGCATCATCACTCCCGACACCATGGACCTGATCGGCGGAACCATGGAGCGCAAGGCCAAGCTCATCTACCTAGATCCGCGCTTCACCGTCACCGCCTCCAAGGCTGACGAGTGGTATCCCATCAAACCGGGCACGGACATGGCTTTCATCCTGGCCATGATGAACGTGATCATCGCCGAGAACCGGTATGACAAGGCCTTCCTGGAGTCGGAGACGATCGGCTTCGAGCAGCTCGCCGAGCACGTGAAACCCTACACGCCTGAGTGGGCCGAAAAGGAAACTGAAATTCCTGCCCAGGACATCGCCCGCATCGCGCGAGCCTTTTCCGACGCGGCTCCGCGCGCGGTCTTCTACGCGGGCCGCCGCTCGAGCTGGTACCAGAATGATTTCCAGATGCGCCGGGCCCAGGCCCTGCTCAACGCCATCGTGGGGAATTGGGATCGCCAGGGCGGCATGGTGCCCAACCAGAAAATTGCCAAAGGCGAGTTCATGGTGCTGCCCTGGGACGATCCCAAGGCATCGCGGGTGGACGAAGTGGAGAAGGCGTTTCCACTCGCCAGCGCCAAGGATGGCGTCTATCTGCCGCTCCGCGAAAACGTGCTGAAGGGCCAGCCCTATCCGGTGAAGGGCTGGATGATCTACAAGCAGGATCCTCTACATGCCCTGCCGGATCAGGGCAAGACCATGAAGATGCTCGAGCAAATGGATTTCGTCGGCGTCATCGACATCGCCATGAGCGATACCGCTTGGTATGCGGATGTTGTGTTCCCGGAAAGCCACTACCTGGAACGCACGGACCCCATCGAGGTCATGCCCGGAATCTGGCCCGCGGCGGTGTACCGGCAGCAGGTGGTCAAGCCCATCCACGACACCAAGCCATGCCTCGAGATCGCGCAAGGATTGGCGAAACGGCTGGGGTTGTCGGACTACTTCGACTACACCATCGAACAGTGGGTGGAGGCCGAAGCCAAGGAATTGCCGGTGCAGAACGGGCTCGCGCACATGAAGCAGCACGGCGTGGTGGCGGTGGCCCAACCGAAGTACGGCACGACCCGCAATCCGGTCCACCGCTTCCTGACGAAGAGCGGCAAGATCGAACTCTTTTCGGAGCGACTGAAGGAAGCGGGCCATGACCCTCTTCCGGTCTACACGTCCCCGATCCAGCCCAGTGGTGGGCGGTTCCGGCTGGTGCTCGGGAGAAAGGCGACCATCACCCACGCCACCCTGACCAATGTCCCATGGCTGCACGAACACAACCCCGAGAATGATCTCTGGATCCACCCGGAACCAGCTTCCCGGCTGAACATCCACAGTGGCGATGTGCTGGAAGTATCCAGCTCCGTGGGCCAGGTGCGCATCAAGGCCAAGGTCACGCAAGAGATAAGGCCCGACTGCGTCTTCATGCTCCATGGCTTTGGCAAGAAATCGCCCTGGCTGAAACGGGTGCACAACGTCGGCGCCGCGGATTCGGTGCTGCTGGAAACCGCCTGGGACAAGGTGAGCGGCAACGCCGCCATGCACGAGACCTTCGTCAAAGTCGTGAAGGTTTGAGGAGTTCGCCATGGCTACCAAAACACTTAAGCCCGCCCAGCGTTACGCAATGGTCATCGATGCGAAAAAATGCATCAACTGCAAGGCCTGCGTGGTCGCGTGCAAGGCCGAGAACCAGGTCCCTCTGGGTGTCTTCCGCAACTGGATCGACGAGGAAGCCTCCGGCGAATATCCAAAACTCCGCATGAGTTTCGATCCCGAACAGTGCCATCACTGCGTGGATGCGAGCTGTGTCCGGGTCTGCCCGACCGGGGCAAGCTGGCAGCGGGAAGACGGCATCGTCCTGGTGAAAGAGGCCGACTGCATCGGCTGCAAGTACTGCATCATCGCCTGCCCCTACAACGCGCGGTACCACAATCCCGAGACCCATACGGTGGGCAAGTGCACCTTCTGTTCGCATCGCGTGGATCGCGGCGAGCTGCCCGCCTGCGTGGAGACTTGCCCAAGCAAGGTGCGCATCTTCGGCGACCTGAACGATCCCACGAGCCACCTGCACCAGCTCCTGGCCACGCGGCGCTACGAAGTGAAAAACCCCCAGACCGGCAACGGTCCCCAGCTTTACTACCTCCTTTAGGAAATGACATGCGCGAACCCGTCTGGGAATTCCTCATCGTGAATTACTTGTTTCTGGGCGGTCTGTCTGCGGGGCTCTATTTCGCCTCGGCGCTGGCCACCTGGATCCAGGAAGACGGGGTCTCGGCCTATCCCCGTATCGCGCGGTGGGGTGCGCTGCTGGCGCCCTGGCCCGTTAGCCTGGGCTCGGCCCTGCTGGTGTTCGATCTGGGCAAGCCCTTCCGTTTCTGGAAGATCTTTTTCCATTTCCGGTGGCGCAGCCCCATGTCCATCGGCAGCTGGCTGCTGGTGGCCTTCACGTTCTTGAGCATCGCCTACCTGTGGGCCTGGCTGGAGCAGGGCGAGCGGCAGGCGCTGCTCGCGCGAGTCCCGGAGAAAGTCCGCAGTCGAATCCCGGCTCGCATCAAGCATTGGTTGGATCTGGATGCCTCCGCCTGGCGGCGTAATTTGGCGATGATTGGCTTTCCCATCGCCGTGGGCGTCGGCATCTACACCGGCGTACTGCTCGGCGCCGTGCAGGCTCGACCCTTCTGGAATACGAATCTTGTCGCTCAGATGTTCCTCTTCAGCGCTCTCAGTTCCGGCACCGCGGCCCTGGTGGTGGCGCGGCTCCTGGATCGCGAGCCCGTGGAATTGAAGGAAATGCGGTTCCTTTATTCCATGGACATCACACTCATCGTGCTGGAACTCTTCATCGTCCTGCCCTATCTCATCCATGGCGAACTCAGCAGCCTAGCGGTGAAGGAAGCCTTGGCGCAGGTGCTTGGCGGGCCCTTCACCATCGTCTTCTGGCTGCTCTTCATGGGCATCGGCCTGCTATTGCCTTTGGCCATCGAGCTGTATGAATTCAAGCCCGTGATTCTGGGAAAGGGGACCTTCCATATCCAGCCCCGGTGGGCCCTCACCGCCGGAGGCTTGGTGCTGTTCGGCGGCTACATGCTGCGCTACGTCTTCGTGTTCGCCGGGCAGGCCACGGGGTTCCGGTGAGCCTGCATCTGCCGGAACTGCTGCGCGCATTGGCGGAGATCTTCGCCCGCCCCGGTGCCTTGCCGGTGGCGACACTGCAGGCCGCCACGTCTGCGTTCTGGATCTCACCCTCCCTGAAGCAAGATCTGGAATGCCTGCTGGCTTCCGAAACGTCTGATCTGGCGGTGGCCTACACGGACCTCTTCATCGTGAGCCGCGAGCAGCCTGTGCTGCACCTCGAAGCGTCGGTGCATCTCACGGGTCTGCTGCGGGACCCGGCCCTCCTTCGTGATCTGGATCATCATTACGAGGCCTTGGGATTCGATGTGCCCGAGGGCCTGAGCCCCGATCACCTGGCCGCGGAACTGCAGGCCCTTGCCATGGGCCTCCAGCGTCTCGGGGGCGCGAACGAGGCCCAGTTGGGCAAGATCGTCTCAAACCTGCTGGAACTGGTGGATCTGCACCTGCTCCCGCTGCTCAAGGAACTGATCGCCCTAGCCGGAAGCCGGCCCCTGCACCCGGCCTATGCAGCGGCCCTTGCTTCGGCCTCATCCTGTGTGGAATTAGTGCGGGAAGGCATCTTCGCCTTTACCTGAACAAGATCACTTGAGGTATCTTCGGAGGCATCCTTTCCTGGAGGCCTCATGTTCCGCCACATCGCCGATTTCAAGACCATCTGGCAACAGGAGGTCGAGCATACCCTGCACGTATTTGATGCCATCCCAGATGCAGCGGCGCACCAGGCTATCACCCCTGAGCACCGCAATCTGCGGCGCATTGCGTGGCATTTGGTGGAGACCTGCGTGGAGATGCCGCACAACCTGGGCCTGAAGATTTCCGGCTTCAGCGGCGAGCCCTTCAAGACCCAGGTTCCACCCACCATGAAGGAAATTCGGGACACTTACGCCGCCGTTTCCGAATCGGTGCTGGAGGAAGTTGGGAAACTCAACGACATGGCCCTGGCCATGAATTATCCCTTCTACGGCATGACCTGGACCGGCGCGTTCGGCTTGTGGGTGCTGGTGACGCACCAGACTCACCACCGCGGCCAGATGACCGTGCTGATGCGGCAGGCGGGCCTGAAAGTGCCCGGCACCTATGGCCCATCGAAAGAGGAGTGGGGCGCCTACGGCATGGAGACGCCGGCGGTCTAGGATTTAGAGGAAACTTTTCCCGCGGTGACCTTGTCCTTGATGAGGAAATACACCGTGGTGGGGAGGATCTTGTCCACAACGAGGGCAGCCTTGCTGCGGTACGGACGGCCCGCGATGATCTTGGCCGCGTATTCGTCCGTGATCCCCTGGAGCTTCTTCAGCTCTTCTTTTGTGGCGTTGTTGAGGTCGACCCTTTGCTCATAGGGGAGCTTTTTAGGCTTCTTGCGTGTCTTGGCGAAGGGCTTGGGCTTGCTAAGTGGAGCGGTCACGTTCTGATCGCCGAGCATGGGGTTGGCTGGGGGTGCGGCCGCTGGCTTTGGGGTTTTCTTGGCGGCCTTGGTGATGGGGCTCGCATCCTTGGGGGCAGCCTTGACGTCCTTTGGCTCCTGGGCGGTGGGAGCGGGGCCAGCGGCCAGGAGCAGGGTCGCGGCGGTTAGGATAGGTTTGATGAATCCAACAATCATGTAGTTCCTCCAGGTCCAGTCTAGGACAAATGCTTGGGACCCGGATCACCAAGCGGCCAGGCATCGCTGCGGACTGAGGCGCGGATCCAGGGATGCAATAAAAAAAACGACCCGGAGCCGTGAGGCGTCCGGGCCGTCTGGTTTGTTCAAGTGCTGAGCGTTACTTGAAGTTCATGTGCACGGCCCGGACATCCGCGATCTTGCCAGCGGAGTGGCAGACGAAGCACTGCTCTTTGTTGACCAGAGGAGCGCCTGCGACGGGAGCGGCCGGGTTGGCCTGGACGCTTCCGCGGGTGGCGTAGAACGATCCGCCCATGGCCTTGAAGTGATTGATGGCCAGGGTCGAGTCGTGGCAGTTGGAGCAGGCCGCGACGTAGGGTGAACTGACCAGGGTGGTGGTAGCGGCCTGGGTGGTCACGCCTGTGTTTGCGCTGTAGGCGAAGAATGCGCCGAAGGCGTAGCCGCTGGGGTTGCCGTTGTTCGCGGCGGTGGCGGCATCCTTGGAGAACTGGGACCAGTAGGTGCCCGGGATCGGCTCGTTGCCGGTCACGACCACATTCATGGGGCTCGGCGTGGTGCCGGAGGCGACAGTGGTCCAGTTGAGGTTGGGCACTTCGCCGGCGTTGGTGGTATTGCCGAAGTCGTAGGAACCCGGCACGTGGCAGATCTCGCAGTTGTTCAGCACGCTGGGGTAGGTGACCGTCCAGTAGGTGTCGCCGGCGCCAGCTTCCCAGGAGAACTTGTTGACGCGCTTGCCTGCGCCATGGATGGCGTGGACGAAGTCTTTGGTGTTGACGCCCCAGCCGTTGTTGATCTTCTGTTCGTTGTGGCAGAACTCGCAGGTGGGGGCATCGTTGCGCTGACCGGCGTGGTAGGTCTTTTCGGTGAAGACACCGAGGGCGCCATGGCAGTCGTTGCACTTCTGGTTACTGACGATGGTGCGGCGGGCAGCCGTGGCCTGGGTCGCATCGAGGCCTGCGGGGAGCGTGCCGCTGACGATCTTCCAGACATTGGGAGCCGGAACAGACAGGCCGCCCTGCTTCTTGCCTTCCACGTTGTAGGCGTAGAAGTCGGGGGCCCAGGGGAAGCCGGTGACGCCGGCAATCTGGGTAAGGGGTTGGGTAAGGGTGAGGCCGTAGGTGTAGCCGATGCCGCCGGTGATCATGCCCGCGCTGGTCGGAATGGAAGCGTCGGTGAAAACCAAGGTGTAGTAGCCGCCGCTATCAGGGCCGGTGAGCGAAGCCTTGGCGGAAACTGCCAGGGCAGCGCCGTTCACATCCTTGCCATCCCCACGCCAGATGTTCTTGAAGTAGGTGCTGAAGGAGGCATTCCAGTCTGCGGGGTAGGCGATGCCGTCATAGGGAACCGTGAACTGCACGTAGAAGCTGGGGCCGCCCACGAAACCATCCCAGAATTCGGACTTGGTCGCGGGGTTGTTGAAGGCCACGGGCTGGCCGTCCTGGAGGAAGCGGAAGACGAACTGAGCCTTGCCGGCGGACGTGAGCGTGAAGCTCTTGAGCTCCCAGCTGGGCTTCTTGGCGCCGGCGGGAATGTTCAGCGGGGTGGTGCCGTTGCCGTTGAAGGCAGCGATGAAGGATGCGTTGGTATTGTTGTTACCCGTGGGGCCCACCAGGTACAGGTTGTTCGGGTTGGGCGGAACGATTGGGATGTGGTCCAGCTTGATGTAGGCTTCGGTGTGGCAGTTGACGCAGTTCTGGTCGTTGAGCTGCGGTCCGCCAGCGCCGTGGCCTGTTCCGGTCGCGAAGTCGACGTTATCGTGGCAGCCGCCGCAGGCCATGCGGTTGGGCTTGTTGAACCAGTTGTCGCCCTGGGGGGTCGCGGCGGAAGCGCTGTGGCACTTCACGCAGTTGCGCTGATCCTGGGGATAGGTGACTTCGTTGAAGAGGACGTTGGCATAGTTGTAG
>JANXQX010000230.1 GCA_025353305.1 Holophagaceae bacterium | reverse complement strand
CGGTTGTTAAACCGGTGGGAATTGGCACCACGACTGCGTTTGCAGCAGGTTGCCAAGGTTTCATAGGGCCCGTCCCTCCACCTTTCTGGATATCGCGCTATGGAACTGACAAAGATCTCGTGAAGAATCCAATGTAGGATCCCCGGCCGAATCTAGCAAGAGAAAAATTGACCAAATCAGTAATCTAGCAATTTTTCAACCGCTGCACGGATCTTCTCGATGCTTGGAATGAAGGCGGCCTCCAGGGCAGGGGCCGCGGGTGTCGGCGTGTCGGGGCTACCCAGACGCATCACCGGTGCGTCCAGCCATGAAAAACATACCTCAGCGACGTGCGCTGCGACTTCGGCCCCCGGGCCATAGGTTCTTTGGGCTTCCGTGAGCACCAGGACGCGGTGAGTCCGCTTGGAGATGGCCTCGATGGCCGAGAGATCCAGCGGCGCGAGCGTTCGCAAATCCATGACGGCCACGTCCAGATCGGTCACAGCTTCCAGGGCGCGATGCTGCATCGCGCCATAGGTGAGGATGACGGCCTGGCTTCCTTCCTTGCGTAGTGCGGCTTCGCCGAGGTGCGCCGTGGGGGCATCATCCCAAGAGTCCTTCAACCGGCGGTACAGATATTTATGTTCGAAGAAAAGCACTGGATCCGGATCTTCGATGCTGGCTCGCAGCAGCGCATAGGCATCGGCGACCGTGCCTGGCGCGACGATTTTGAGGCCTGGACTGCCCAGGAAATGATGCTCGGGATTCTGGCTGTGAAAGGGGCCGCCGCTGACGCCCGCGCCTGCGGGTCCTCGAAACACCACCGGACAGGATTGCCCCCACCGCCAGGAAGTCATGGAGGCGAAATTGCATATGAGATCCGAAGCCAGCAGCGCGAAATCCATGAACTGGAATTCCGCCACGGGACGCTGGCCCATAAGGGCCGCGCCAATGGCGGAGCCCGCGATGGCCTGTTCAGCGATGGGCATATCAATCATGCGGTCCGCGCCGAACCGTTCGAACAATCTGGCGGTCGCCTGGAAAGCGCCGCCGTAGCTGCCTACGTCCTCGCCCAGGCAGAACACGCGGGCATCCGCTTCCATGGCGTCGTGAAGGGCGCGGTTGATGGCGTCGAGGTAGGTGCCGCTGAACATGGCATTCAGCATCGCCATCTCTGGCCGTCTTGACCAGTCGGAATGCGGATTAACGGTATCCTTGGGGCATGTTGTCCTCGCTTCGCATCAAGAATCTGGCCCTGGTGGAGGACCTGTCCCTGGATTTCGCCGAGGGCTTCACGGTACTCACCGGGGAGACCGGCGCGGGAAAATCGCTGCTGGTGGACGCGCTGGCGTTGCTGGTGGGCGCCCGTGGCGATGCTGACACCGTGCGCCGCGAAGCGGACCGCGCCATGGTGGAAGGCGTGGTTGAGGAGAATGGCGCGGAGTGGCTGAGCTTCCTGAATGAACATGGCCTGCCGGAAGAACATCCCGTGGTGCTGCGCCGGGAAGTCAATGCCGCCGGGCGTTCCCGTGCGTGGATCAACGGCGCGCCCTGTTCCCTGGCGGACATGAAAGAAGCCGGACGCATCTGGATGCGCCTCACCAGCCAACACGACCATCAATCCCTTTTGGGTGAAGACCGGCATCTTGTTCTGCTTGATGAAGTTTTGGGCATCGAAGCGAAATTGGAAGCTGAAGTCGCCGCCGTGCGCGAAGCGGAAGGCGCATTGAAGGCACGCAAACGTAGCGAGGCTGACCGCGCCCGCCGACTGGAGCAAGTGGCGGAACAATTGGCGGAGTTGCAGAACCTCGCACCAAAACCCGGCGAATGGGCCCAGCTTCGCGCGGACCGGGAGCCTCTGCGCCATGGAGTCCAATTGGAAGCCGCCTTCCGCGAGGCCGCCGACAGCCTGCGGCTCGTGGTGCCGGAGGCCGAGACCGCCAGCCGCGCCGTGGCCCGGGCGGCGATGGTGATGCCCGCGGCGCAAGAGCAGCACGATCGCCTGCGGTCGCTGCTGCTGGAGTTGGAAGATCTCCAGGCCTTAGCCCAGGATCAGGCCATCCATTTCGCGGAACGGGGCGCGGATGCCCTGGATGCCCTGGAAACCAGGCTCGCGGCATTTGAAAAGCAGGCCCGGCGCCATCATTGCGAGCCTGAAGAACTTTCAAAAAAAGCCGAAGATCTGCGCGAAGAGCAGCGGCTTCTGTTGGGTGGCGAAGCCAGCATCGAGGAATTGGAACTAGTGTTGAAGCACGCCGCCGAGGCCTACCGAATAAAGGCCGAAGCTCTCCACCAGCGCCGCGCCGATACGCTGGCGAAGCTGGAATCCGAAGTGCACCGTCGGCTCGCGCAGATGGGCATGAAGGGCGCGCGCATCCAAGTTCGGCTTTCCCTCTCGGAGGATTACGGGAGTCCCGTGCTTCATCAGGGCATCGCCGTGCGCGTGGCCTCAGCGGGATTCAGCCATGTGGTCCTCTGGATCGAATCCAATCCCGGCGAGGGTTTCAGACCCCTGGCCAAGATCGCTTCCGGCGGGGAACTGAGCCGCTTGATGTTGTCGCTGCTGGGTGCCGGCATCGCGCTGCGCAAGAGCGATGGCGCGCCTGCGTTGACACTGGTTCTGGATGAAGTGGATGCCGGCATCGGCGGAGAAACCGCGCTGGAGGTGGGTGCGGCCATCCAGGCGCTTGGCGTGCGGCATCAGGTTCTCGCCGTCACGCACCTGGCCCAGGTGGCCTCCAAGGCCGATCATCACGGCCTCTTGAAGAAATCCACCGAAGACGGCCGCACTCGCAGCGAACTCTCATGGGTCGATGGCGACCTGAAGCTCCGCGAACTGGCGCGGCTGCTTTCCGGCCATCCTGATCGCCCCGAAGCGCTGGAGCACGCCAGGGTGTTGGTGTCGGATTAGCCAGGCAACCAAATGCCGACCTCTGCGCCGCCGCCTGACTGGTTTTCTGCCTGCAAATTTCCCCCGTGCAACTGTGCGATGCCTTGGACTATTGCCAGGCCCAGCCCCAAGCCGGGACCTCGGGCATCGGAGCCCCGAACCCATCGCTCGCCAAGGCGCGCCATCACGTCAGGGGGTAGTCCAGGCCCGCTATCCCTTATGAAAAGCAGAACACCCGAGGCTCCCGATTTTGCTCCCACGACGATGGTTCCGCCTTGAGGCGTATGGCGCAAGGCATTGGCGGCAAGGTTGTGCAGAGCCCTGTTGAGCAGGGGCTCATCCCCGTTGATCTCAAGCTCAGGGACTGCTTCAGCATGAAAGCGCACATGGGCTTCATCAGCCTCCGCTTCAAAAAAATCGACGACGCTTTGAAATAATGAGGATAGGACCACTGGTTTTCTTTCGATCGCTATGGAAGGGTCTTCACTGCGGGCCAGAAAAAGCATCTGCTCTATGAGTCGCGCCAGACGATCGCATTCCTCCAGCACCGAGCCAAGGGCATCCTGGGATGCTTTTGTATCAGCCGGGCCCAGGACGATGGCTTCGACTTCGGCTCGCAGATTCTGCAAGGGCGTGCGAAGTTCATGAGCCAACTCGGAAGCCATGCGGCCCAGGCGATCGAAAGCTTCCTGGAGTCTTGCCAAGGTTCCATTGATCTTCTCTACGAGATCTTCCAGTTCTTCTGGGAAATGCTCTCCGTTGAGCCGGCGGCCCAGGCAGGAAGGATCGATATCAGCTGCCTCCGTGGCGATCAGGCGCAGGGGCCGCAAGCCTCGTTGGGCCACAAATCTGCCCAGCAACGCCGCCAACAGCGCGGCGAGGCCGATGGCGACCCCAAGGGTCCGGCGGAATCCTGCCACCAGGGATTGCTCATGGCTGCGGTCCATGGCAAGTTGCAACGTGCCTTGAGGAATGGCGCGGACCAGAATAGAGAAAGTCTCTCCGGTGGTGGCCTGGATTTCCATCGGAGTGCGGGCCATGGATGGCCAGGGAAGGGTGGGCAATTTCCCCATCCCGGCGCTTTGGGCCAGGACATGGCCCTGCCCGTCCAGAAGGCGCCAGTCGGCTTTTTCCGGCCTGCGCTCCTGGTCCCCTTCTTGGAGTTTTCGTGTGGCGCCGCGCTGGGCGAGAGCATTGGCCTGGGCTTCCATGACGATCGCATCTTCGGATTCAAAACTATGCCGGAGAGCCGTGTCCATAAAGATGGCAAAAAGCCCTACCACCGCAAGTGTGGCCACTGCGAAGCTCACCTGAAGACGCCTCACCAACGAACCACTATGTGCTCGCGGGCTCATGCGCCAGGGGCTTCCAGCACGATTCCGACTCCGCGCAAAGTGCGGATGAGTTTGGTCTCGAAGGGATCATCAAGCTTTTTTCGAAGGCGCAGCACCTGAACATCCACGCTATTGCCGTCCACCGAGGTGCTGAGGCCCCAAACCGCCTGGATGATCTGATTGCGGGAGACCACTTCTCCTTGATGACTCAGCAATAAGGTTGCCAGGGCATATTCTTTTGGCGTGAGATCCACGCGCTTGCCCATGCGGCTGATGCGTCTGCTCGCGGGCTCCCACACCAGGTCCGCGATCTGGACCCGCTTCGCAATTCCTGCCTGGCTGCCGCGGCGCAATAGGGCCCTGAGGCGGGCCACCACTTCGGGCAGGGAATATGGCTTCACCAGGTAGTCATCGCCCCCTTCGTTGAGGCCTCTGATCCGGTCTTCGGTCGCATCCTTGGCTGAAAGGAAGAGCACCGGTGTGGTGACACCTGAATTCCGGAGCCGATGCACCATTTCAAGCCCGCTCATCCCGGGCAGCATCACATCCAGCACCAGGGCGTCGAAAGCGTGATTCGCGCAGGCGATGAGCCCCTGCTCTGCCGATGGGCAGGCTTGGATTTCAAAACCTGCCTCCCTAAGTCCGCGGTCAAGATGCCGGGCGGTTTTGGGTTCATCTTCTACCACAAGGATATGCATGGTTCGAGTCTACGAAGGGGGCCCGTTCACACAAATAGAAAAAAGGCCGCCCTTGCAGGCGGCCCTTCCGCAACGAGTACTCGCCTTAACGGCTGACGGTGAGGTTGTAGGGTGTGGTGGTGCTGGAACCGGCATAGCGCTTGACGGCGACGTAGACCGTGGTGGCGGTGGCGCCGTTGGTCCAGGAAACGTTCTCCGTAGTCGTGGAGCCCGTTCCGGAAGCCAGCGAGGTGCCCGCCGCGTTGTAGAAGTACAGGTCGTAGTCGTAGGTCGAACCCGTCGGGCCGGTCATGCCGACTGCCAGAGTCCTGCCCGCGCCCACGGCCACGGCGAAGTAGTCATTGTCCGTAGAGCTGCCGATGTAGCCGACGATCTTGGTGGCGGTGGCCGGCACGGCGTTGGCCGTGGCAATCGTGTTATTCGACTCCACTTCGTTGTAGGTGACCGAAGGGGGAGGCGTCACGTAGCTCAGCGCCAGGTTGTAGGGCGTGCTGCTGACGCCGCTGTAGGCGATCACTTCAGGGTAGACCGTGATGGCCGAAGCGCCGGTGTTGGTGTAGGTCACGCTCTCGGTGGCCGTGCTTCCCAGGGAACTCGTAAGCGTGGTGCCTGCGGAGTTCTTGAGGTAGAGATCCCAGTCCACGCCGGTGGGGCCTGTCATGTTGATGGTGACCTTCTGCCCGGCGGCCAGGGTGAGGGCGTAGTAGTCGACATCCGTGGCGACCGTGAGGTTGCCTTGGATGGTCGTGTAGGTTCCGGCCACAGCGTTGGCAGTGGCGATGCTGTTGTTGGCTTCCACTTCGGCGAAGGTGCCGCCGGGAGTGGTGGTGACCGTCAGGGTGGCGTTGTTGGAGGTGGCGCTGCCGACGCTGTTGGTGACGGTCACATGGAAAGTGGAGCCGTTGTCAGCCGCGACGGTAGCCGGGGTGGTGTAGCTGGCGGAAGTGGCGCCGCTGATGGCGGTGGTGCCCTTGTACCACTGGTAGGTCATGGGCGCCGTGCCGGATGCGGTGACGGTGAAGGAGGCCGTGGAACCTACCGCGACGGTCTTGTTGGCGGGCTGGCTGGTGATGGCCGGGGCCACAGGGGTGGTGCTGACGGTGAGGATGGCGTTGTTGGAGGTGGCGCTGCCGGCGGAGTTGGTGACGGTCACGTGGAAAGTCGTGCCGTTGTCGGCGGAACTGGTGGCCGGGGTGGTGTAGCTGGCGGCGGTGGCGCCACTGATGGAGGTAGTGCCCTTGAACCACTGGTAGGTCAGCGGAGCGGTGCCGCTGGCGACGACGCTGAAGGTGGCCGTGGCGGGTGCCGACACGGTGACATTGGCGGGCTGGGTGGTGATGGCCGGGGCCGTCGCTGTGCCAGTCCAAGCCGCGCCCACATTGATGCCGTGGAAGGCGTTCCAGACGGCTGCTTCCGCCGCTGAACCTGCACCGTAGAGTTCCTGCGCCGACGCGATGGCGCCCGTGCGGGCAGCGGCGTAGTTGGAGCTGGCAGTGAGCTTGGTGGTCAAGGTGCGATACCAAATGCGTGCGGCCTTGTCGTTGCCGATGCCGGTCATGCCGCTGGGAAGGTAGGTCGTGCTGGTGTCGCCGGTCGTGGTGGCGCCGCGAGCCATGAAGTAGAAGCAACGGTTCATCGGGCCGGAACTGTAATGCACATCCAGGCCTCCGGTGGTGCTGCTCCATGCATCGGGGCTGGCGCCATCGAGGCTGGGTTTGTACATGTAGCGCAGAGCTTGGCCGGCATGGCCCCAGGAATTCTCGAACATCATGTAATTCGCGGTCACCGCGCCGGTACCGGGGTTGTCAGGGACCACGCTGCCGGTCCCACCGGCGCCGAGGACGTAAAATTCAACACAAGTGCCAAAGATGTCCGAGTTGGATTCGTTCAGTCCGCCGCTCTCTCCGCTGTAGGTGAGGTTCGCGGTGGTGGCGCAAACGCCGTGGCTCATCTCATGCCCAACCGTGTCGAGATCCGCTTCGCCGTAGGAACCGCTGGGAGGGGCGCCATCGCCATAGGTCATGCAGAAACAGGAGTCCTGCCAGAAGGCGTTGTCGTAATTGCTGCTGTAGTGCATGGCGCCATAAGCCGCCTTGCCGGTGTTGTCGATGCCGTTGCGGCCAAGGACATTTTTATAGAAGTCCCAGGTGGCGGCCATGCCGTGGTGCTGATCCACGGCCGCGGTCTGTCCGGTGGGGCCGGAGGTGGAAGTCGTGGTGCCTGAGCCGTACCCGTTGCCGTCGCCCCAGGCGTTGTCGGCATCGGTGTAGATGGTGCCGCTGCCGCTGGTTGCGTGGTTCAGGTTGGTGGTGACGTTGTTGCCGAAAGTTCCACCGGTGCCACGCGTCATGTCGCGCATTTCAAAGCCTGACGTGACGCTGTTGGTATTAAGGGGAACGGTGCCATACCACTGGGAGACACCGGTTCCGTTGACGGCTGAGGTATGAAGCGTATTCCATGTTTCGAGGATCTCGCCGGTGTGCGCGTTGATCAGATAATCCTGGCTGCGGGTCTCCTCCGCGCCGTTGAGAAGCAGAGTGTGGACGTGGTAGGCCAGCTGGTACCGGACCACCTGACGCTCCATATCCGTGGCGTTGATATCAGCCTCGTTCTTGGAACGAGCATGGGCGGCGAGCACGTTGACCGAGTGCGGGTAGACCACCAATTCCACGGTGGGATCTTCGGTATAGGGTCCTTTCGGTGCCAGGTGCGCATGGGCGATCGCGAGAGCCTCGCGGGCATCCATTGACGGCATGGTGTTGAGATTGATGTTCCGCATCAGGGTGTTGGTCATCGGCAGCTCACGGCCAGTCGCGTCGATGTGCATGATGGCTTCGCCGCCCCACACTTTCACGCCGTTGTAGGACTGCTGGAAACGGGAGTGGACCTGGTTCAACTCGTCGCCGATATGGTTCTTCAAGGTGAAACTATGCTGGTCATCCAGACCCAGCGCCCCACGCTTGGAAGCCAAGGTTTCAGCCGAGAGCTCGGCCACTCGGCGGACTTGCGCCTGGCCGGGAACTGAGGCGATTGAAGGAAGCGCCACCAGTGCGGAGGCTAGGATGGAAAGGATTCGGGTACGGCGTTGCATCGCAACTCCTGAAAGAAGAAGGATTTGAAAAACAGTGAACCTCGGCAGCGCGGAAGCTGGAGAGGAACTGTGAAAAATGATGTACAAGGATCGGGAACAGACCTCCAGATTCGACCGTTTCAGACCCCGTTGAAAGTTAAGCTTTGTTAAGCTTTGTTAAGTTGTGTGAAGGCAGATAAGACCCACTTTCATTGCCTCGGCTGATAAAGAAAAAGGGCCGCCCTCGGGCGGCCCTTTCATCAAATGTTTCTGGCTTTAGCGGCTCAGAGCCAGGTTGTAGGGAGTCGTGGCCGTGAATGCTCCACCATAGCCGATGACCTTGATGTAGTAGGTCGCGGTGGTGGTGCCGGTGTTGGCGTAAGTCACGGACTCAGTGGCGGTGGTGCCAAGGCTGCTCTTCAAGGTGGTGCCTGCGCTGTTGAGCAGATACAGATCGTAATCCTTGGCGGGCCCAGTCATGTTGACGGTCACCGTGCGGCCGGCGCCGACATTGATCTTGAAGAAGTCCTGGTCCGTGGAGGTGCCGATGTAAGCCACGATCTTGGTGGCGGTATCAGGCACCACGTTCGCAGTGGCAGTGGTGCCGTTGCTCTCCACCTCATTAAAGGTGGTGGGCGGCGGCGTAGTATTGCTGACGCTGAAGGAAACCGCCGTCGATGAACCGATGTTGCCGGCGGCATCGTAGGCTTTGGCCACGAGAGAATGGGTGGCGTTCGTGAGGGTTGTGGAATCCAGGGTCATGCTATAGGGCGAGGTGGTGTCCGTGCCCTTGAGGGCACCGTCCACGTAGAACTCGACCTTGGTCACACCGACGTTATCGGTTGCAGTGGCGCTGAACGTGATGGTGCCGCTGGTGCCGGATTCGGTAGCCGAGGCTGTGGGGGCAGTGGTGTCAGCGGGAGGAGGAGGCGTGCCGCCGGTGTAGGTCAGCGCCAGATTGTACGCCGTGGCGCTGGTCCCGCTGTAGATGTAGACGTTCGGGTAGACCGTGATGGCGGTGGCCCCGCTGTTGGTGTAGGTCACATTCTCAGAGGCAGTGCTGCCCTGGGAGATCGCAAGCTGGGTGCCAGCTGAATTCATCAGTTTGAGGTCCCAATCCACACCGCTTGGGCCGGTCATGGCAATGGCGACGTTTTCACCGGGGTTCAGGGTCAGGCCAAAGAAGTCTGTATCGCCGGTGGCGGAAAGATAGCCCTGGATGGCCGTGTAGGTATGAGCCACTGTGTTCGCGGCTGCGATGCTGTTATTGGCTTCAATTTCGGTGAAGGTGCTGCCAGGAGGGGGAGGAGGAGGAGGCGTACCGCCCCACGCCAAGCCCACGTTGATGCCATGGAAAGCATTCCAGACAGCCTGCTCCTCGGCGGAACCTGCACCGTACAGATCCTTGGCGGCGCTGATCATTCCGGTTCGGGCGGCGGCGTAGTTCGTGCTGGAGGTCCAGTAGGTGGCAAGGGCGCGGTATTCGATGCGGGCTGCATGGTCATTACCGATACCGGTCATGCCAGTAGGCAATAAGGTAGTGGATGTATTGCCGGTCGTGGTGGCGCCCTGGCTCAGGAAATAGAAGCAGCGGTTCATGGGGCCTGAGCTGTAGTGCACGTCCAGACTTCCGACGCTGGAGGACCAGGCATCGGGGGAGGAACCGTCCAGGCTCGGCTTGTACATGTAGCGCAGGGGCGTGGCAGAAAGTTGTTCGCCGATGGTCCAGTTGCCGCCCGTGGCGGGGACTGTCGTGGCGCCTGGCGTGGTGCGGTAGAACTCAACCATGGTGCCGTGGATGTCGGAGTTGGCTTCGTTCAAGCCGCCGGACTCACCGCTGTATGTCAGGTTGGCAGTGGTGGCGCAGACGCCGTGGCTCATTTCGTGGCCAGCGACATCCATGGAGGTCAAAGTGGTGAAACTGCTGCCATCGCCGAAGGTCATGCAGAAGCAGGTGTCAGACCAGAAAGCGTTGTCATAGCTGTTGCTGTAATGGACGCGGATGTAGGAAGCCTTGCCAGTTCCGTCAATGCCGTTGCGGCCAAGCACCTTCTTGTAATAGTCCCAGGTGGACATGATCCCGAAATGGGCATCCACGGCTGCGGTCTGACCGTTGGCAGCCGAGGTGGAGGAACCTTCGACGTAATTGGCGCTATCACCCCAGGTGTTATCGGCGTCGGTGTAGATGCTGCCGGTAGCTGAGCTTGTTCCGTGGGCCAAATCGGTGACGACATTGTTGCCGAACGCACCGCCGGTGCCGCGGGTCATATCGCGAAGCTCGAAGCCCGAAGCTGTCGAGTTGGTATCAAGGCTCACGATGCCGCTGTACTGGGATTTGCCCGTGCCGACGGCAGCCGCGGAGTGAAGATCATCCCACTGTTTAAGGATGCGGCCAGTGTGGGCATCGATCATGTAATCGCGATGGATGGTCTCGGCGGCGCCATTCTCCAATTCAACATGGATGTGGTAGGCCAGACGGTTTCGGACCACGGTGCGGACGACATCCTCTGCGTTCAAGTCGCCATCTGCGACTCGGCTGCGGTTGGGGCGCCGGATGTCCACAGACAGCGGATAGATCACCAGCTCGCTGGTGGGTTCTGCGGCGTAAGGTCCCATGGGATTCAAGTTCTGATGGGCAACAGCGAGGGCCTCGGTGACACCCAGGGTCGGATTCACGTTAAGGCTGACCTTCTCCTTGTGGTTCGTGGTGATGCCAAGGATTTCTCCATCGGCTCCGGAATGGGCGATGAGATCGCCACCCCAGACCTTGACGCCGTTGTAGAGCTTGTCGAATCGCGTGTGTGTGCGATCGAGATCACCGTCCTTTTGGACACTTCGCATGGCGAAGCTGTGGTTCGCATCCAGACCCATCTGGACCCGCTGTTCCATCATGTGATTGGTGGCGCGCTGCGCGGCCACGGTCGGCGGCACAGCTGCGAGAAGGGCGCCCGAGGCCAGGGCGGCGGTGAGGATAGAGACTGCGAGACTGCCTTTCGTTGCCATTGGCAACTCCTTGATAAAAGAAGGAAAGGTTTAGGCCCCGAGTGCAGTCCGCTTCTTTCTCAAAGCGGCCGGGTCGGGCCTGCGATCACTCCGGTCACTCCTGATGAGGGCTGACCGTGGACCAAACTGTGAGAAGGAGCGGAGATTCAAGGACAACCATCCCGCTGTCACCTTTCCCGGCATAGTTAAGAATTATTAATTTTATAAGAAATGCATTTCATTTAAGGCTATCGTCGCAAATTAAAGAATGTTTAAACACATATAGTGATATCTAATAGATAAATTAGATATTTGTATCTAATTCCAGAAGGCCGGAACACGGAATATCGGCGGTTTTGTTCTTTTTGAGGGGTAGCCATTCACATAAATAAAGGGCCACCCTTGCGGGCGGCCCTTTAGGAATGAGTACTCGCCTTAGCGGCTGAGGGTGAGGTTGTAGGGAATGGTGGTGCTGGAACCGGCATAGCGCTTGACGGCGACGTACACCGTGGTGGCGGTGGCGCCGTTGGTCCAGGAGGCGTTCTCCGTGGTAGTGGAACCCAGGCTGGAAGCCAGGGTCGTACCTGCCGCGTTGTAGAAGTACAGATCGTAGTCGTAGGTCGAACCCGTCGGGCCCGTCATGCCGACCGACAGGGTCTTGCCTGCGCCTACGTTCACGGCGAAGTAGTCGTTGTCCGTGGAGCTGCCGATGTAGCCGACGATCTTGGTGGCGGTGTCGGGCACGGCGTTGGCCGTGGCGATGCTGTTGTTGGCTTCCACTTCGTTGTAGGTGACTGAAGGCGGAGGCGTCACGTAGCTCAGGGCCAGGGTGTAGGGCGAAGCGCTGGCAGTGGCGTAGACGATCACTTCAGGGTAGACCGTGATGGCTGTGGCGCCGGTGTTGGTGTAGGTCACGCTCTCGGTGGTCGTGCTACCCGTGGAGCTGGTCAGCGTGGTGCCCGCGGAATTCTTGAGGTAGAGATCCCAATCAGGTCCGACGGGGCCGGTCATATTGATGGTGACCTTCTGGCCAGGCTGCAAAGTCAATGCGTAGTAGTCCACGTCCGTGGTGGTGGTCAGGTTGCCCTGGATCGCGGTATAGGTGGATGCCACGGCGTTGGCGGTGCCGATGGTGTTGTTGGATTCCACCTCGAGGAAGGTCCCGCCAGGAGCGGTGTTGACGGTGAGTGTGGCGTTGTTGGAGGTGGCGCTGCCGACGGAGTTGGTCACGGTCACGTGGAAGGTCGAGCCAGTGTCGGAAGCGACGGTGGCCGGCGTCGTGTAGCTGGCGGCAGTAGCGCCGCTGATGGCGGTGGTGCCCTTGTACCACTGGTAGGTGAAGGGTGCCGTGCCGGAGGCCGTGACGCTGAAGGAGGCCGTGGAGCCAACGTTCACGGTGGCATTGGCGGGCTGGCTGGTAATGGCCGGAGCCGTAGGAGTGGAGTTGACGGTCAGGGTGGCATTATTGGAGGTGGCGCTGCCGGCACTGTTGGTGACCGTCACGTGGAAGGTTGTAGCGTTGTCGGCGGAACTGGTGGCTGGCGTGGTGTAGCTGGCGGCGGTGGCGCCACTGATGGCGGTGGTGCCCTTGTACCACTGGTAGGTCAGCGGAGCGGTGCCGCTGGCGACCACACTGAACGTGGCAGTGGCGGGAGCCGACACGGTCACGTTGGCGGGCTGGGTGGTGATGGCTGGGGCCGTAGCTGTGCCAGTCCAAGCCGCGCCCACGTTGATGCCGTGGAAGGAGTTCCAGACCGCCGCTTCCTCTGCGGAACCTGCGCCGTAAAGGTCCTTGGCCGCGTTGATGTGCGCGGTGCGCGCAGCGGCGTAATTCGTGCCGGAGGTGTAGTAAGTGGTCATAGCGCGGTAGTGGATTCGAGTTGCGTGATCGTTCCCTACACCGGTCATGCCGGTGGGCAGGAGGGTGGTGCTGTTATTGCCGGAAGTGGTGGCACCCTGGCTCAGGAAGAAGAACTCGCGGTTGCCGGGGCCCGAACTGTAATGCACATCAAGGTTCCCGATGGTGGAGGACCAGGCGTCGGGCGAGGTCCCATCGAGGCTTGGCTTGTTCATGTAGCGTAGCGGTGTCGCAGAGAGTTGCTCACCGATGTTCCAGTTGCCGCCCGTGGAGGGCACTGTGGTTGAAGCGGCCGCCTCGCCACCGCCCAGGTCGTAAAACTCGACCATGGTGCCGAAGACGTCGGAGTTGGACTCATTCAGGCCGCCGGATTCGCCAGAGTAGGTCAGGCCGCCGGGAACCGAGTTGGCGATGACGCCATGGCTCATCTCGTGGCCGGCCACATCCATTGATGTCAGGGTGGTGAAGCTGCTGCCGTCGCCGTAGGTCATGCAGAAGCAGCTGTCGGACCAGAAGGCGTTGTCATAGCTATTGCTGATATGCACGCGGCTGTAAGTGGATGTTCCGGCGTTGTCGATGCCGTTGCGGCCAAGGACGTTTTTGTAGAAATCCCAGGTGGTCATCATGCCGAACATGGCGTCCACTGCCGCGGTCTGGCCATTGGGAGCCGTGTCTGAAGAACCTTCGACGTAGTTCGCGCCATCACCCCAGGTGTTGGTGGTGTTCTTGTAGATCAATCCTGAAGCCGTGTTTGTGTCGGCCACATGGTTGCCGTCCGTCACGATATTATTGCCAAAGGTGCCGCCAGTGCCGCGGGTCATGTCCCGCATCTCGAAGCCAGTGGTGATGCTGTTGGTATTGATGCTCACAACACCGGAGTACTGTGAATTGCCAGTGCCGACAGCGGCGGAGGTGTGGAGGTCATTCCACTTCTGGATGATCGCGCCAGTGTGGGCGTTGATGATGTAGTCGGTCTGGCGGATGCCGTCCAGGTTGTTCTCCAACTCTGTATGCACATGGTAGGCCAGCGTGTAGCGAAGGACGCCTCTCTCAACGTCCTCGGCATTGATCTCGGCATCAAACTTGTGAAAGGCGGATGCACGGCGGACAGGAGTGGTCTGTGGGAACACGACCAGCTCGAAGGTGGGATCCACGGAGAAACTGCCCTTGAGTGCCAGATCGGTCTTCGCGATGGCCAGCGCCTCCGCGGCCGGCATGGCGGGATTCGTGTTGATATGGATGCCCTTGAAGAGGGCATTGGTCAATGGCAGCTCGTTACCCTCGCTGTCCGTATGGGAGATAGCCTGGCCCTCCCAGACCTTGACACCTTGATACGTCTGCTGGAAGTGGGTGTGGACCTGATTGAGTTCGTCGGAATGAAATTTCGCCATCGTGAAGGCATGGTCCTGGTCCAGTCCCAATTGCGGAAGCATGGAGGCCAAGCGCGAGGTAGAAGAGGCGGCGCGCTGCGCGGCAATGGTTTGCGGCACTGCTGCGAGAAGGGCGCCCGAGGCCAGGGCGGCAGTAAGGAAGGAAACTGCGAGACGGCCTTTCGTTGCCATTGGCAACTCCTTAATAAAAGAGTAGGGAGGGGTTTAGGCCAAACTGGAAGCCGCTTCTTTCTCAAAGCAGCCGGGTCGGACCTGCGGTCGCTCCAGCCACCCGAGAAGGGGTTGCCGTGGACCAAGCTGTGAGAATGAACGGAGAATCAAGATCAACAATCTTTGAACCATGTTTGAACACCTAGTTAAGTATTGTTAATTTTACTAGAAAACATTTCTATTTATATTCAATGGTAAGCAAAGCCTATGCTTCTGTGAACATTCAAATGAAATAAACGATTTGATTAATCAAATCATTTCATGGACGTTTGGAAATCCGTCCCTCTTTCATGACGAAGCGAACCTGCTCCAAGGTTTTCACATCGTTCAAAGGATTTCCATCCACGGCGATGATGTCCGCCCACCTGCCTGGTTGCAAAGTGCCCGCGCGGTCTTCCAAACGCAGCAGTTGCGAGGCAGTCACCGTGGCGCTTTGGATCGCCTGCAGCGGCGTCATTCCATAACTCACGAGATAGCGGAAATCGAAGGCCGCCTGCTCGTGGGGGAACACTCCGATGTCGGTGCCATAAGCCACCGGGATCCCCGCATCGAGCGTCGCCTTGAAGCCCGCACGGCGCAGCGGCAGCAGGGCACGCGCTTTGACGAGACTGCCTTCTGGAATGTGAAGCGGATTCCCCGGCAACAGGATGGATTCGAGCGCGTAGAGCGTAGGCACCAGGAACGTGCCGCGTTTCATCATTTCGGCGGCCGTGGCGGGGCTGAGAAGAGATCCATGTTCAATGCTGCGGACGCCCGCCAGGGTGGCTTCCAGGATGCCCTTGTCGCCATGGGCATGGGCGCAGACGTCCATGTGGGCGGCGACAATTAGCGCAGTGCATCGGTGACAACTACACCAGGGAGTCTGGGGTAGCGCCGGACCGATAAGTCCGTGGGCTGTTGGTCCTGCGTCCTAATGGACGTAGGAAGGCGGTGGCATGGCTCGGGTCACGG
>JANXQX010000055.1 GCA_025353305.1 Holophagaceae bacterium | reverse complement strand
CGGGTTGGAGGAATTCTTGTTGTACTCCCCCAGCACCGCGCGGCTCTCGGTCTTGAAGCCTTCTTCGCTATAGGAAAGGTTCTGGAAACGGTCGCCTTCGCGTTTGATCCAGCCCTCGAGATCGTCCTTCGAACAAAGGGTGTGGTAGTTCGTCAGATCATCCGATGTGAATGCATTTTGAGAAGCGCCGGTTTCCTTCAGCGCTTCATTCCACATTTCCGGCGTGACAGTCTTGGTGCCGCGGAACATCATGTGCTCGAAAAAGTGGGCGAACCCGGATTTGCCAGGTTCCACCTCGTTCCGCGAGCCTGTGCTCACGGGGATCTGGATGCTCACCAGGTTCGGCAGGCCCGTGGGGATCACGACGATCTTGAGTCCATTGGGCAGGGTTTTCTGATGGATGGGGAAGGGGAAGGCCTTCGCCGTTTTCTCAGGGGCCTTCAGGGCCGGCGCGGCGCCGACCAGCAGGCAGGGAACGAGGGCTAGAGCGGCTAGGCGCATGGGATCTCCGAAAAAAAACTGTTGAAGGTCAAGATCTGGGTTTCTCGGGAGGCAAGGGCGATTCAATGTCCAGGACAAGCTTCCACCCTCCAATGTGTGCACGTTTCCACAAATGCAGGAAAACGCTTTTCCCAGGGCTGGCAGGTTTCGCCGCCGGGCCGATTCCGGCCCGTTCGGCGTAACCATAGGCATAGCCCAGATCCCCGCTCTTCGAGACCCGGCTCCCGACGCAGGTCCAGGTCGTCGCGCCCTTGCTCGATTCCAGGATGTGGATAGCATCTTTCGAATTCGTCAGAGGGAATCCACTGTCGCGGTAGAAGCGCAGATCCACTGCCGCGAATTGGCGGTAGGCCGTGGCAAGACCTTGTTTCGCGGCGGCTGTGGCGAAGCCTTGTTCGCGAAGGATGAGGGACTCGGTGGACGCTGACCCAGCTGCGGCAGGCTTGGCCATTCTGGCGGGTGGCTGGGGCTTGAAAACAGGGATTTCAACCGGGGACGCGGCATCGGCCTTGCGAGGAGTGAGCCAGGCTCTGCCATTCACCGGGCCTGGCCGGAAGAGCACACCATCTTCATCCAGCACCGCAAGGAAAGCCGCGCGGATGTTTTCCGCATCCGCCTGTTTCGCGAAAGCAAGCTCCGCGGCCACAAGGGAAGCCGAGGAACCGTTCGCGGGTTCGGGTGGAATGATCCTGTCCTGAATCAGGAAATTTGGGCTAAGAGCGAAGAGCAACGCGGGAATGAACGGCATCCGCTTAAATTAGCACAGGAGCGCGGCCCGGAATGTGCGCGGAACGTCACCTATCGCGTCGGCCTGCGGCCGACAATAAGGGAGCGTAACGTCCTTCGAGCTTGCCGCTGAGAATCATCCGAGGCGTCGGCCTGCGGCCGACATTAGGGACCGTAGCACCTTGGCCAGAAGGGCGCTGGCCAACGTACAACGGTCCCTAATTCCTCACGTAGTGGCAGGTGTAGCCGCCGGGGTGCTTTTGCAGGTAGTCCTGGTGGCTTTCTTCGGCCTGATAAAAGACCTTGGCGGCGACGATTTCCGTGGCCACTTTCTTGGGCCACTTGCCGCTGGCGTCCACTTCGGCCTTCACTTTTTCAGCCACAAGGCGCTGGGTCTCATCGTGGTAGAAGATGGCCGAACGGTACTGGGTGCCGGTGTCATTGCCCTGGCGGTTCAGCGTGGTGGGATCGTGGATGCGGAAGAAGAACCGCAGAATGGCTTCATAGCTGGTCTTGGCAGGATCGAAGTGGATCTCGATGGCTTCGGCATGGCCGGACATGCTGTCGTGGGTGTCCTCGTACTTCGGGTTCGCCAGATGTCCGCCGGTGTAGCCCACCCGCGTGGTGGTTACGCCCGGCTGCTTGCGGATCAGTTCCTGCATGCCCCAGAAGCACCCGCCGGCCAGGGTGGCGACGTTCGATGAAATGGGGGCTTCGGCGGTTTTGGGGGCGGATTTTCCGAACACGGGCAGATAGCTTCCGAAACCTTCCTTTTCCAGATCCTCGACAGGAATGAATTTCAGCGAAGCCGAATTGATGCAGTAGCGCAGGTGGGTGGGTCCAGGCCCGTCATCGAACACATGGCCCAGATGCGAATCGCTGCCTTTGGATCGCACTTCGGTGCGGGCCATGCCGAGGGTCGAATCTGTTTTCTCCATGACCTTTTTTTCTTCCAGGGGCCTGGAGAAGCTTGGCCAGCCACAGCCTGAATCGAATTTGTCCTTGGATGAGAACAACGGCTCGCCACTCACGACGTCCACGTAAAGGCCTTCCCGGTGGTTATCCCAGAATTCATTCCGGAAGGGCGGCTCGGTGGCGGCCTCCTGGGTGACTCTGTACTGCATGTCCGTGAGCCGCTGCTTGAGTTGGGCCTTATCAGGTTTTTTGGAATCACTCACTTTGGTTTTCTCCGTGGGAACAAGGGCTGTCGAGGTTTTACCGGCGGGTTGCACAGGCAGGAACGCGATGCCAGCTCCGGCAAGCAAGGTAAGGATCGCCGCCATTCCCCATTTTGCAGTCAACACCATGCGTTCAACTCCTTGTCTGGAACTCTGATGCCTGAACCAAGCGCAGCGTTCCGCGAAAGTTTGTTGATCGGTTGGTCCGATTTGCCGTCTCGATCCAGATGGATTCATCGGCCCATGTGGACTAGATTGTGTAATCCCGTCACCGAGGTGCCCCATGACCCACGTTGAGTTCTCCGTCAACGGGTTCTCCAAAGCTGTTGAAGTCGACCCGGACATGCCATTGCTCTGGGTGCTGCGGGATGTGCTGGGTTTGACCGGCACCAAGTTCGGGTGCGGGGCGGGCGTATGCGGCTGCTGCACGCTGCACTTGAATGGCGAGGCGGTCCGCGCCTGCCAGACGCCCATCAAAGAAGTGGCCGGAAAATCCGTGACCACCATCGAAGGCCTATCGAAAGATGGCTCCCACCCGGTTCAAAAGGCCTGGCTCGAAGAAGACGTGGCCCAGTGTGGCTACTGCCAGCCCGGCCAGATCATGCAGGCAGCCTGGCTGCTGTCCAAACATCCCCACCCCACGGATGCCGACATCAATGAAGGTATGGCCGAGAATATCTGCCGCTGCGGCACCTACAACCGCATCCGCTGCGCCATCTATCGAGCTGCGGGCGATGCGCCCGCCATTGGAAAGGGGGCCTGAGATGACCACCCGCCGCGACTTCGTCAAGACCACCTGCCTTTCCCTCGCCTTCACGCTTCCCATGGAACCAAGGTTGCGCTTCGGCATGGCTGAACCGATCGAACCGGGTGCTTTCGCCCCAAGCGCTTTCCTGCGCATTGATGGCGATGGAACCGTCACCATCTGGGCCAACAAATCAGAGATGGGGCAGGGGGTCCGCACCAGCCTGGCCATGGCCGTGGCCGAGGAACTTGATGCGGATTGGTCCAAGGTGAAAGTGCAGCAGGCTTCCAGCGCCGCGAAGTTCGGCGATCTGGGCATCACCGGCGGCAGCCAAAGCACGCGGAGCACCTTCACGCCTTATCGCACAGTGGGCGCCACGGCGCGGGAGATGCTCATCAGTGCCGCCGCCACAAAATGGAAGGTGGACCGCGCCGCGTGCAAGGCCGAAAACGGCTTCATCGTCCATGGCTCGAAACGCATCGCTTACGGGGAACTGGTAGAAGCGGCTTCCAAACTGGAGCCGCCCAAGGATCCGCCGCTGAAACATGCGAAAAATTTTCGCATCGTCGGTACGGATGTGAAGCGCCTGGATGGCCCGGACATCGTCACGGGCCGCGCCCAATTCGGTTCGGACCTCAAGCTGCCGGGAATGCTTTACGCGTCCGTTCAACGCTGCCCGGTTTTCGGCGGGAAACTGAAATCCGTGGATTTCACCGCCGCCAAGGCCGTGCCCGGCGTGAAGCAGGTCATCACCATTTCCAGCGGCGTGGCCGTGCTCGCGGACAGCACTTGGGCCGCGCTCAATGGCCGCGAGGCGTTGAAGCTCCAATGGGACGAAGGCGACCATGCGTCTGCATCCACTGCGAAAATCTGGGAGGGCTTTGAAACCCGGATGAAGACCCCCGGAAAAGTCGTGCGGAAAGAGGGGAAAGGCGTCGAGGCGGTAGGCAAGCGCGCCATCCATGCCCGCTACGACTGCCCCTTCCTGGCCCACGCCACCATGGAGCCCATGGTGGGCCTGGCGGATGTGAAACCGGACCGCTGTGATATTTACGCTCCGTCCCAAGGTCCCAGCTGGTCCATGGACGCCATCCAAAAGATCACAGGCATGAAGGCCGATCAGATCGAAGTCCACATCCCCTTGCTCGGTGGCGGTTTCGGGCGCCGCGCCATGCCGGATTTCATCGTGGAAGCCGTGGAATGTTCCAAGGCCGCTGGCGTGCCGGTGAAGGTCCAGTACTCGCGGGAAGACGACATGAAGCATGATTACTATCGTCCCGGCACGCTGCACGAACTTTCGGCGAGCCTGGATGCGAAAGGCCATGCCCAAGCCTGGCATCACCGCATTGTGGGGCCTTCCATCGCTGCCTCGCTGAAGATGCCCTGGCCGCCGGAAGCCACGGAGCTTTCCGGCGCGGCGGATCTTCCCTATGAGATTCCGAACGTGCAGGTGGAGTGGGCTCAAAGCGACACGCCAATTCCGTTGGGTTTCTGGCGCGCGGTGCCCGCTTCCTTCAATCCTTTCGTCACCGAATCATTCCTGGATGAACTGGCCCACAAAGCTGGTAAAGACCCGCTGGATTTCCGCGTGGCGCTCCTGAAGAAAGATGAAAAACGGAAAGTCGGCCGCGATGAATTGGATCCAGGGCGGCTCCGCCACGTGATCGAACTGGCCGCCGAAAAAGCGGGATGGAAGGCCTGGCGGTTGGCCAAGCGAGCCAAGGGTTTCGGCATGGGCATCGCCGCCCACGCCTACCTGGATTGCGGCACCTATGTGGCCCAGGTGGCGGAAGTGGAAGTGAAACCTGATGGCAAGGTCAAGGTCCATCGTGTGGTCTGCGCCGTGGATTGCGGCCTGGCCGTCAACCCGCTCAACATCCGCGCCCAGATGGAGAGCGCCATCGTCTTCGGCCTAACAGCGGCCCTCCACGGCGAGATCACGCTGGAGAAAGGCCGCGTGGTGCAGAATGGCTTTTCTGACTACCCGATGCTGCGCCTGGCTGACAGCCCCAGGATCGAAGTCCACATCGTGAAGAGCACGTTGCCCCCAGGCGGCGTAGGTGAACCTGGCCTGCCGCCCATCGCGCCCGCCGTGGCCAACGCGATCTTCGCTGCCACCGGCAAGCGGATCCGCAGCATGCCGATGACTCCCGAAAAGGTGCTGAAGGCAGCCAAAGCGTGAGTGGATTCCGTCCCATCCTCGAGGCCCTCCATTCTGCAAAGGGTCCGTTTCTACTGGCGACACTGGTGCGTGTGGAAGGTTCCAGCTATCGGCAACCCGGCGCCCGTCTGCTGATGGATGCGAACGGTCCGGTGCATGGCTCGCTCAGCGGCGGCTGCCTGGAAGCCGATGTGTTTGCGCGGGGACAGGAATGTTTCTCGCACGGAAAACCGATACTGCTCCGCTATGACCTGCGGGCGGATTTGGATCTCATCTGGGGGACCGGATCAGGGTGTGAAGGCGTGGCGGAAATCCTGGTGGAACGGCTCGATGAAGCTGAGTGGATACTGAGTGTGGAGGCAGCGCAGCTGCGCCGCGGCTCCATTCGCATCGCCACGAGACTGGATGAAGCCCGCCTTGGCGAGCGCAGTCTCGTGGATGATGGAGAACAACTCGAAGAGGCCGATTTTTTCGTGGAGGAATTCAAGCCGCCCATCGCCCTTTGGATCTTCGGCGCCGGGGATGACGCCAAGCCAATGACGGGCATGGCCAAGTCCCTGGGATTCTTCGTGGGGATCGTGGATCACCGACCCGCTTTTGCGCGGCCTGAACGCTTTCCCGAGGCCGATGCGGTAAGGTGCCTGAGGCCTGCTTCGGGGCTTGCGGAAATTCCGCTCGATGCCCGCAGCGCGGCGATCCTCCTGACCCATCACTTCGAGATGGACAGCGGGTGGTTGAAGCTGTTGATGCCCAGCCGTGCAGGATATGTCGGGCTCATGGGCCATCGCCGCCGGGGCCAGCGCATCCTGTCTGAACTGGAAACCGCGCCCACCAGCGGACAGGCCGCACGCTTCTTTTCGCCCGTGGGACTGGATCTCGGGAGCGAATCACCCGAAACCATCGCGCTCGCCATCCTCGCGGAAATCCAGGCGGTGTTCGGGGGCAAGCCGGCCGTCCATCTGCGCGATGTGAAAGGCGCGATCCACGCCGGCAGTTCGCGGTGAACTGGTGGTGAGCCCATGGTGAGCATCGCCGCTGTCATTCTTGCCGCTGGGGCTTCGCGGCGCATGGGCTCAGGACGGCCCAAGCAGCTCATGGAACTGGAGGGCGAACCCCTGGTGCGCCGCGCTGCCAGGATCGCGCTACAGGCGGGCTACGACCCCACCATCATGGTTCTGGGATACCAGGCGGAAGACGTGGAAGGTGCGCTTGCCGGCCTTCCAGTCAGCCCGGTCGTCAATAAGGCTTGGAACGAAGGCATGGCGTCCTCCATCCGCGCTGGCATCCGGGTGGTGCCTCAAGATGCGTGTGCGGCCCTGGTCATGGCCTGCGACCAGCCCGCGGTGGATGGTTTCTTCCTGATCGCCATGCTGCATGCCCACCGCCGGGAACCGGACCGCATCATCGCGGCGGCCTACGCCGGCACGGTCGGCATTCCCGCGATGTTTCCACGCCGCTGCTTCGAAGCGATGAAGGGCCTGACCGGGGACCGGGGAGCCCGCGCCCTGCTGGCCGAGACCGCCGTGCTGGCCCTTCCTCTGCCGGGGGGGGAACTGGACCTGGACACCCTCCACGACTTCGAGGAAGCGCGGCGGCGGATGGATCAGGCCTGAATCCATCAACTCCGCTTTCCCGACTCCCCCGCTAGACTTTTCCCATGCCCCTCAGCATCCAGGACTTCATTGCGCGATGGAAAGGCTCCGCCGGAAGCGAGGAGGCCAATTCCCAATCGTTCTGGAAGGAATTCTGCGAAGCGCTGGAACTCCCCACCGTGGATCCGAAGGGCCTTGACGACGCCTATTGTTTCGAGAAGAAGATCCAGCTCACCCACGCCGAAGGCCGCACCAGCGTTGGGTCGGCGGACCTGTACCGGCAGGGCTGCTTCGTGCTGGAAGCCAAGCAGGGCAGCACGGCGGCCAACCCCGGCTCGGCGCCCCTGCGCGGCACGGCTTCCTACGAGCGCTACATGGAGCGGGCCTTCGGGCAGGCGGTGAACTACGCCCATTCGCTG